>CAXBMX010000008.1:0-171062 GCA_963977055.1 uncultured Verrucomicrobiales bacterium | reverse complement strand
TTGGAAAGATTTGGCCAGCGTCCCAACACTTCCGCGAATCGCTCACCTCCCCCCCTAAAGGCCCCATCATTCCTCTAGTTTCACTGTTGAGTTGGTATTAGCGCTCTGTGCCGCGAAAAGGAACTCAACCCAGATGCCACCATCGACTAACAGGATTTCCAACATTCGAACCCGTTCAAATACGTGAGAAGCCGCGGAAGTAGCCCCACTACCCCCCAATTTCCTCTCTTTTCCGCCCTCCCGCCCGGCTTTGCCTTTGACCTAAGGCGAGGTTTAGCGTACCGCGAAAAGCGTTCCAATCCCGGATTTTCAGATTCCTGACGCAGGTTTATTAATCGAAATTAACTACTATGTCCTCGGCTCCAAGTATCATCTACACCAAGACCGACGAAGCCCCCGCTTTGGCGACCCATTCATTGCTCCCCATTATTCAGGCATTTACCAAATCTTCCGGGATCAATGTTGAGACCCGGGATATCTCACTGGCCGGTCGAATCATCGCCACTTTCCCGGATTTTCTGAAGGAAGATCAACGAATCGACGACGCCCTCGCCGAACTGGGTGCCCTCGCAAAAACTCCGGGAGCGAACATCATCAAGCTCCCCAATGTCAGCGCTTCAATTCCGCAGTTAATAGAAGCGATCACCGAGCTCCAAAATCAGGGCTTCGCACTTCCAAACTATCCCGATGAACCTTCCTCGGATGAAGAAAAGGAAATTCGGACCCGCTACGACAAGATCAAAGGCAGCGCCGTGAATCCCGTTCTTCGTGAGGGCAACTCCGACCGGCGTGCTCCCAAGGCAGTCAAAGAATACGCCCGCCAGAATCCCCATTCCATGGGTGAGTGGTCCAAGGATTCAAAAACTCGTGTTGCCAACATGACGGCCGACGACTTCCGCTCAAACGAGAAATCGGTGACTGTCGACACTGACACTGATGTTCGAATCGAGCTCGTTGGATCAGATGGCACCACCACCATCCTCAAAGAGTCCACGCCTCTTCTCGCGGGAGAGGTCATCGATGGCACCGTGATGCGAAAAGCCTCACTGATTGCTTTTCTTGAAGAGCAAGTCGCTGCAGCCAAAGCAAATGGCACCCTTTTCTCTCTCCACATGAAAGCCACCATGATGAAGGTCTCGGACCCGATCATTTTCGGCCACGGCGTTAGGGCTTATTTCAAAGACCTCATCGAGAAACACGGTGATCTTATCGACGAACTCGGAGTCGATTTCAAAAACGGCTTTGGCGATCTCATTGCCAAAATTGAGTCGCTACCTGCCGATCAGAAAGCGGCCATCGAGGCCGACATTCAGGCCTGCTACGACAACGGCCCCGATCTGGCCATGGTCAATTCGGACAAGGGCATCACCAATTTGCACGTCCCCAGCGACGTCATTATCGATGCCTCCATGCCCGCGATGATCCGCACCTCAGGTCAGATGTGGAATGCGGCCGGTGATCAACAGGATACCCTCGCCGTCATTCCCGACAGCAGCTATTCCGGTGTCTACGCGACGACGATTGATTTCTGTCGCGAACACGGCGCCCTCGACCCAACCACCATGGGTACCGTTCCAAACGTCGGCCTCATGGCACAAAAAGCTGAAGAGTACGGGTCCCACGACAAGACTTTCGAGATCCCCGCAGATGGAACCGTTCGCGTTGTCGATCCTGAGGGCAAAGTGCTCATCGAGCACACCGTCTCCCAAGGTGACATCTGGCGCGCCTGCCAGACAAAAGACGCCCCTATCCGTGACTGGGTGAAACTGGCCGTCAAGCGAGCTCGCGCTACCGGATCACCCGCCATCTTCTGGCTCGACGACTCCCGCGCCCACGACGCCCAACTCATCGCCAAGGTAAACACCTACCTCGCCGACCACGACACCGAAGGCCTCGACATCCAGATCCTGAATCCAGTCGATGCGACGCAGTTCTCTCTCGAACGCATCAAGCGCGGCGAAGAAACCATCTCCGTCACTGGAAACGTTTTGCGGGACTACCTCACCGACCTCTTCCCCATTCTTGAAGTCGGCACCAGTGCCAAAATGCTTTCCATCGTTCCTCTCATGAACGGTGGCGGTCTTTTCGAAACCGGAGCCGGCGGTTCCGCTCCGAAACACGTCCAGCAGTTCGTCGCAGAGAATTACCTGCGTTGGGATTCTCTTGGAGAATTCCTCGCGCTCGCCGTTTCGCTGGAGCATCTCGGAGAAAACTTCGACAACGCGAAAGCGAAATTACTCGGAAAAACCCTCGATGACGCTACCTGCCAATTCCTTGCCGAGAACAAATCACCGACTCGCCGGCTTGGAGGCATCGACAACCGCGGCAGCCATTTCTATCTCGCCCTCTATTGGGCTGAAGCGCTGACCGCTCAGGATGAAGACGCAGATCTCAAGGCTGAGTTCGGACCAATCGCCCAGGCCATGCTTGAGCACGAAGCACGCATCATTGAAGAGTTGATCGAAGTTCAGGGTCAGCCTGTCGAAATTGCCGGCTACTACCAACCCAACGACGACCTCGTTGCCGAGGCCATGCGCGCCAGCGCCACATTCAACGGCATCATCGACGGAATCTAATCTCCGCCGATAAAAAAACCGGGGTCAGATCGACCCCGGCTCACGAAACTCCTATTCAGGAATTCTCAGAGGAGTTCCTGCAGCACTTTTCCTGTGTGCGGATCGTCGATTTTGGCATCACTATTCCTATTGCCATAGCGCTTCAGTTGCTTGGCCATCTTCTTAAGAATCACCGCCTGCTCAGGATCTTTAACGAAGTTCTTTAGCTCATCGGGATCCTTATTCAGGTCCAGCAGCCAGGGCTCATCGACATCCGAGAGAACCAATTTGTGAGTCGGTGTCACCGCTGCGATCCAGCCCTTGGTATCCTCCGGACCCTTATTGGTGCCCCGCATGAAGGTGATGTCCTCTCCCTCCAATTCTCCACCCTGAAAGACGCCACTCAGATCACGACCCTCCTCCACTCCTGAATGCTCCACGCCCATCATGCTCAAAATAGACGGCATGAAGTCAGTCGTGTTCATCGCGTTATCAATCTGCACCCCAGCCCCAATGTTTTCGGGCCAACGAATCACGAACGGAATTTTGGCGGATGCCTCCATCGGCACTCCCTTATTCTGACGCCCGTGTTCACCCCGCATGTCACCATGATCTGCGGTGAAAATCACAATCGTATTGTCGTAGAGATCTCGCTCCTTCAGAGCCGCGATGAGTTTGCCCATGTTGTCATCGACGCATTTCATCATCCCGTGGTACTTGGCCATGGGATACTTGCAGTTCTTCTCGGGCTTCGCCCAACTGGGAGATTCCTCGGCATCCTTTCCGTAAGTCCGTGGTGCTTCGATCTTATCATCACTGAACATTGAATTGTACGGTTCGCGCACCGTATCAGGTCCGTGTGGATCGGGAATACTCACCATGTAGGCGAATGGACCCTCTTGGTGCTGATCGATAAATTCAATCGTCCGATCCACAAGCCAGTCCGTGGCAAAGGATTCCTCATCAGCGCCCTCCACCCCGTAGGTTGGCTCGTCCTTTTCGTTTCTCGCTTTGACGCGTGGCCCGTCATCGGTCAGCTCAAACTGCTTCCAGTGCCCCCGGTTAAACATGTAGCGGTTGTCCTCAAAGCCGAAGTTGCGCTCCGGTTCCCACTGCGGTTTGCCCCCTCCGTCGAGATGCCACTTTCCAGCATAGCCAGTCGCATACCCTGCGTTGCCTAACTGATGAGAAAAGGTCGTGATATCATCGCTCATGTGAACGCTATTATTTGTCACAGGAGTGTTCTGAGGGTAGCGCCCCGAAACAAACGAAGATCGTGAGGGAGAGCAGACCGGAGTCGCCGCGTAGAACTTGGTGCAGAGCGCCCCTTCCTTCGCCATGGCGTCAATGTGAGGCGTCTCACACACCGCATGCGGCCCCCACATGAATGCCTGCTCAGGGGAAAGTGTGTCTCGATAACAACCGATAGTCCGGAAGTTCAGTTCATCGCAGTGCACGATGATCAAATTGGGGTTTTTGGCAGCGGCTGCTTCACCGACTCCTGCTCCAACTGCCGCAGCCGAGGTTGCCGCTCCTGCGCTTTTAATAAATTCACGTCTCTTCATGTCGTTTGGAATCTAATTTCGAGTCGGCATCGTGAAGGCGGAGAACAAATCAGTCAAAACCGCAATTCCGGCGGGCGAATCATACCCGCTTTTATTATTAAGCTTTTCTTAATAGTCAAAAGTTATTGATATTCTGGAAATTAAGTACAATCTAGTGAGAGCAAGCTTTACACCCCAGGTCTTTTGACTACTCAACTCCAATTCGCCTTCGTGCTTATTCTGGCCCTTTCACTTTGCCCCGACCATGGCAACAGCGAAGAGCCCTTCTTCTCGACACTGGACAAAAAGCCGCACCTCCGAGTTGGAATTTCCGCTCGAAAAATCAGTGTCGATTTCTCCCTCGCTCCAACTAACAACCTTCCTTTCTCCACAATGCCGAGCATGGGAATGGGTCTAGGCGATGTAGGGCTTTACACCGCGATATCAGGAGATATCACCTATGAAAACGGGTCCGTTGGTCCAAATTCTCTGAGCCAACAGAATATGCCGGTTCCCGGTATGGCTCAGGCAGTCATCGATGATGCCGCTCAAGTCACCTCCACCACAGGACGCCTTTGGGCAACGGAGCCGGTAGAAGAAGTAACCTTCACGACTATGTCGATGATGACGATTAACGACTCGGTTAACGCCGCTGGCGGAGGAGCGTCTATTTCTGACGAGCAGACGGCAGTCGGACCCTACATCGATCTGGTTTTTCCTCTGGTAGAAGAAGGCAACGCATTCAAAAACTTTGTCGTCGGTTATCGATTCTACAACACCTCCCTAGGATTCGACCCTCAAGTCATTGGAATTCATCAGGCTTCCACTTTCGCTACGACCTACACTTACCAATACGACTTCATTGGCGCGCTGCCTATCGGCGCGTCCAGCTTTCCTTTCTCAAGTAGCTTTGGAACCGTCTTCGACGCCACCGCCTTCGACAATTCGGTTAATGATTTCGACGGCGGCCTGCTGGATCCGCGCCAATCGTCAGTCACGGGGAATACTTTCGTCAATTTCGTTGCCATCAGCCAAACCAATATCGATCTCGACCTGCATGAGATTCCTTTCGGTTTTGAATGCGGCCGGCAACTTGGAAAATCGACTCTCTCGTTCAACGCAGGTGCTACCCTCAATATCGTTGAACTTAGCATGACCAGCCGAACTTCATGGTATCAGTATGGCGGTCGAAATCTGATCTACACACGTGTCTCCCGCCAGACCGACACCCCCGTCAAAGTCGGCGCCTATGCCGGCTTCAATTTCACTCACCCCCTCAATGATGACGGAAGCTGCTATCTGAATATCCACGGCAGCTACCGCTGGGTCGATAACATCACAGCTTCCACAGGAGACATTCAGGCCTCGATCGACCTATCCTCCTGGGAAGGCGGCATCGGCATCGGATTTGTGTTCGACTGATTCCGTCAGGAATCGTTTTCTCCTTTCCGACATCGCGCAATTCAGAGCGTGTTTCTCTGGCTCCGTTTCTTTGAGGAAGGTAGATTGTCTTTCTATGGACCGGTCACCTATCAACCGTCGTACTTTCGGAAAACATCTTGCAACCGGAGCTGTCGCCGGTGGAATGGGGTTCACCGACGGCCAGGAACGAGTCAATCCAGACAACCGACCGGTTCCTCTCCGTCGCCCACGACCCGGGGAAAAGCCGATAGCCTTTGGAACCGATGATCGACTCCACCTGAGAACCTCTGGATCCATTGAAGGAGACTGGTTCGAGGAAGCCTCTCGAAGAGTTCCCGTAGCCGACCACTACGATGTCATCGTGGCGGGTGGTGGGCCTGCCGGATTCGCCGCCGCGCTGGCCGCCGCGCGCAGTGGAGCCAATACGGCCCTTGTCGAGGTCCATGGCTGTATCGGTGGAATTTGGACTGCCGGCATGCTCTCGTGGATCATTGACGGGTTCAACAAGGCCGGCATCATGGCCGAAATTATTTCGCGTCTCGATCAAGACGGGAACGGAAAGCGAATGGATGACGGATGGGTCTATCATCCGGAACTTATGAAACTCCTGCTGGAGGACATGCTTCTGGAGGCTGGCGTGAACATCAAACTCTTTACGAGAATTGTCGGGGCAACCACCAACAGCGACAACGCCCTCACTGCTATCCTGACGGAAAGTAAGAGTGGGCGCGAAGCCCTCACCGCCCGGACTTTCATCGACGCCACAGGAGACGGAGATCTGGCTGCTCAGGCAGGGTGCAGCTTTGACTTCGGACGTCCCGGTGACGGGATCACTCAACCCATGAGTCTGATGGCTCTATTCCACGGTGTGAACACGAAAGAAATTGCTCCATTCATCAATCACTACGCTTTTCACCAAGGCCTCGGCAGGGCAAAAGCGAATCTGCTCAACGAATTCCGAGAGGCCGGTATCGATCCGTCTTATGGAGGGCCAAGCATTTTCGAAATTCACAATGGGCTCTATGCATTGATGGCGAACCACCAATACAATGTGTCGGCAATCAATGCCGATGATGTCACTCGGGCCACCCTTGAAGCACGGCGCGAAAACAACGCCCTTATCAGTGCTCTACAGAAGAAAGGTGGCCCGTGGAAAGGAATCGAACTCATCTCTACTGGTGAACAGATCGGCACCCGCGAAGCTCGCCGAATTCACGGCCGCTACTCTGTCAGTGACGAAGATCTCAAGAACGGCTCCCGCTTCGACGACGGCATTTGCCGGGTCACATTTCCTATCGATGTTCACTCCACAAACCCAAAAGAGAGCAAGGCAATCGAATCAAAACCATTTCGATCGAAACCCTATGACATCCCCCTGCGCGCACTGATGGCTAAAGATGTCGATGGGCTGGTTCTCGCTGGTCGCTGCATCAGTGGCAGTTTCTTAGCGCACAGCAACTATCGAGTCACCGGTAACGCCGTAGCGATGGGAGAAGCGGCAGGCGTCACTTGTGCTGTTGCCGTCAGGAACGGCGTTTTACCGCATGAAGTTCCGTTTTCAGAACTGGGCGTGAAACCCGCCAATTGAGATCTCAGGCAAACATATCCTGAATTTTCCGTGAGATACCACTCTGTCGCGCGGTATCTTATTGTCCCATGCAACGCGACACGGAAGAATTTATCGAACTGCTCACCGGCGCCCAAAGTGCCGTATTCGGTTACATCATGTCCCTCGTTCACGATTCAGTGAGAGCTCAGGACGTCCTCCAGGAAACCAATATTACCCTTTGGCGAAAAGCAGAGAACTTCGAATTCGGAACCAATTTTACAGCCTGGGCCTGTCGGACCGCTTACTTTCATGTCCTCAATCACCGGCGCAAAGCCAGCCGGGAACAACTCGTCTTCGATGATGACGTTCTCGACTATCTGGCAGAACGCCAGGAGGAACGTCTCGAAGAATCCGATCACCGAATCACAGCTCTCAGAGGCTGCCTCGAAAAGCTATCTGAAAAACAACGCGCCCTGATCGAGCGCCGCTATCGCCCCGGCGCCTCAGTCCAGGCAATCGCCGCTGACGACGGCAAAACAGAGGGCGCTATTTCACAATCTCTTTATCGCATTCGCGCGGCGCTTCAGGAATGCGTGGAAAAGAAACTAGCCCGGGGAGAATTTGCATGAAACGAGAAGAACGACTCCAACGAGTTTCCGAACTCACCTCCACTCTGATTGATGGCATTGCCAGTGAAGCAGAGCAGACAGAATTGAACCAACTTCTCAAAGGCGATCCAGAAGCGTGTGAACTCTATCTGGACCTTTCGGAATCTCACTCTGCCCTCATCCACGACCATCTCGGCGACGAACTTGCATCCGCCGCGAGGATTCAGCCTGAATCCCACAAGAGCAGCACAATTCCTTTCAAACTGCGGCGCTCCAAGCTTCGCTGGCAAGCCTTCGCTGCCGCGGCAGGAATCATCCTCCTGCTAAATGCTTCCGTGATCTATTTTCTGGGCAATCGGCAAGAAGCAGAACCCGTCGCAGAAAACGAGTGGGTCGCCGTTTTGAGCCGTCTCGTCGAACCCGAATGGGAAACACCAAAAACAAAATACGAACAAGGCCAAGCTCTCGCCCCGGGATCATTCAAACTCAAATCCGGTCTGGCCCAGATAGAATTCTTAAGTGGAGCTTCAGTCATCGTTGAAGGACCGGCTGATCTCGAACTGGTTTCGCCTTGGTTGATGCATTGCCGCAGCGGAAAGCTTCAAACTTCGGTCCCCGAGCCAGCTCAAGGTTTTGCTATTGTGACACCGGACTACCGGGCCGTAGATCTAGGCACGGAATTTTCTCTGAGTGTCAGTCAAACTGGGGAAAGCGAACTACATGTCGTCGAAGGAGAAGTCCGCCTCGACGACGAGTCGGGAAAAGAACTTCGACTCCTGAATACCGGAACCGGCATTCGCTCCATTGACGGAATCTTTGAGTCCCTCACCGGAGGGGATACCAGCTTCATTGATCGTGAAAAGATGCTTAACCTGACCCGGGCCGACCGAACGTCGCGATACCAAAAATGGCTGGCCAGTCGTGATGCCCTGCGATCCGACCCGGCCACCCTCGTCCTGTTCGACTTTGAAGATCAAAACCGTTGGGATCGCCAACTCATCAGTCGGACCGAAACAGCTTCCTCGGGAGCCATCATCGGAGCCCAGTGGACCACTGGACGCTGGCCCGGCAAGGGAGCGATCAACTTCAAGAGAATCGCGGACCGCGTCCGACTGAAGATTCCAGGGGCCTATCAATCCGCCACCTTGGCCGCCTGGGTCAAAGTTGAATCACTCGATAAGTGGTACAGCTCCCTATTTCTGACTGACGGATTCGAGCAAGGCGCCGTCCATTGGCAAATTAGCAACGAAGGCGAACTTATTCTCGGACTCGGAGGGGAGAGACCAGCCAACACAACTTCGCCAATAATTATCCGCCCAAGCGACCTCGGCCGCTGGATTCATTTAGCAGTGACGATCGATCAGAGCAATAAGACCGTGACCCATTTCGTCGATGGAGAAATTGTTGAGAAACATCGCCGCTCCAATATTCCAGAGTTACATTTCGGAAACGCAGAAATCGGCAATTGGCAACCAACAGGAAATTCTCCCCAACCCATCCGGAGCCTCAACGGCCGCCTCGATGAGTTTGTGATTCTAAGCCGCTCCATGAAAGCGGCTGAAATCCAGGCACTCTACGCCGCCGGTTTACCGAACGGTTAGGATTAATAAAGCTTCGATTCGGCACCTCATACCATTTCGATGGTGAAACTGTTGAGATGGTATCAGATCATCGAAGCGATCACTAGAGCTACCACGCTCATCAGCTTCAGCAAGATGTTGAGGGATGGTCCTGAGGTATCCTTAAAAGGATCCCCAACAGTATCACCAACCACGGCCGCTTTGTGTGCCTCGGAACCTTTGCCCAACTTCGTGCCATTAATCTCGATACCTTCTTCGATCATCTTCTTGGCGTTGTCCCACGCTCCTCCGGCATTGGACTGGAAAAGGGCCAACAAGACGCCGGTAACCGTAACCCCGGCCAACAGGCCACCTAACATTTCGGCACCGCCGACAAATCCCACTATCACTGGAGCAGATATCGCGAGCAAACCCGGCTTCACCATTTCCCGGATCGCGGCCTTCGTCGAAATCTCGACACACTTGCCATATTCAGCCTGCCCTTGTGCTTCGGTGTAAATTTCCTGATCTTCGTCCGACCATTCCACGACCGGCTTATTCTCATTCCGGTTCATCGCATCGAGCCCGGCACGCAAGCCGGGAATGTCGCGAAACTGGCGGCGAACTTCTTCAATCATCGCCATCGCAGCACGACCCACCGCGTCCATCGAGAGTGCTGAAAACAGGAACGGTAACATGCCGCCGACAAACAACGCCGCCATCACCTTGGGATCCGTCACTTCGATGAGCAGCTGCGCATCGTGCGTCTGCTCCCATGTCGTTTTGAAAGCCGCGAACAGCGCGAGAGCCGTTAACGCTGCAGACCCAATCGCAAAACCTTTTCCAATCGCAGCGGTCGTGTTGCCCACTGCATCGAGCTTGTCAGTCCGCTGCCTCACTTCGGGTTCCAGTTCCGCCATTTCAGCAATGCCGCCAGCATTGTCAGAAATCGGCCCATAAGCATCAACGGCAAGTTGGATGCCGGTATTGGAAAGCATTCCCACCGCCGCAATGGCGATACCGTAGAGCCCTGCAAAGTGATAGGAACCCAAAATGGCTGCGGCCAGCACAATGATAGGAAGGGCCGTGGACATCATGCCGACACCAACGCCCGCAATGATATTGGTAGCCGGCCCCGTCATGGATTGACGCACAATCCCGACGACAGGCTTCTTCCCGGTTCCGGTGTAATACTCCGTGATATAACCGATCGCAATACCGGCAATGAGCCCAATGCCAATGGCATAAAAGACACCCATTGATGTGTAAATTTTCCCACCCTCTCCCAGCGCCCAGCTATCGGGAAGCATCTTGCCTACCAACACAAAAGTTCCAATCAGCAGAATCACTCCCGCCACCATTTCGCCAATGCTCAAAGCACGATGAAGGTTTCCCCCTTCTTTAACGCGAACCATGAAGGTACCAATGATTGAAGCAACAATGCCCAACCCGGCGAGAAGCAATGGAAGCAGCACGGCTCCCAGCGGCTGACCGGCAAATTCTGGTAGCACCATGAACACCGCTCCGAGCACCATCGTGGCAATGATAGATCCCACATAAGATTCAAAAAGGTCGGCGCCCATTCCTGCGACGTCTCCAACATTGTCTCCCACGTTATCCGCAATCGTCGCCGGATTGAGCGGGTGGTCTTCCGGAATTCCAGCCTCAACTTTGCCGACCAGATCGGCACCGACGTCAGCTGCTTTCGTATAGATTCCTCCACCAACCCGGGCAAACAGCGCAATCGATGACGCACCAAAAGAAAAACCAGTCACAATCGTCATGACCTTGCCGATCGACTCCGCATCAGTTCCGATTGTAGAACCAAAAATCAGCAGCAGCGATCCCAGGCCAAGCAAGCCGAGCCCTACCACGCCAAGCCCCATCACCGATCCTCCAGCAAAGGCAACCCGCAGACCATCTCCCAGACTCTTTCTCGCCGCATTAGTCGTCCGCACATTGGCTTTCGTCGCCACCCGCATGCCGATGAATCCCGCCAGAGCCGAACACGCAGCTCCAACCACAAAGGCAACCGCCACGAAAGGCGAACTGTTCTCGGGATCGCGAAATCCCCCAAAGAGTAACAACAAAGCGATGCACCCAACAAATATTGCCAACACCTTGTACTCGGCTTTGAGGAAGGCCATCGCCCCGACCGCGATGTTCTCGGCGATCCCCTTCATGACATCGGTCCCCGGATCCTGTTTAGCAACCCAGGCAGATTTCCAAAAAGTGAAGCCTAAAGCGAGAAGGCCAAAGAAGGGAACGATAACCAGAATGGTATTCATATTGGGACAGGCGGGGTTGGATAAGCGGGGGGTTAGAAAAATCTAGGTAAAACTTGCTACGGATTTGAATAAGATTCAATGGGCACCAACGGCAAAAAATGTACCTACTGGCACAAAGAGAGATTGGACCAAAACGAGAAGAGCCATCATTTTGCCCTGGCGGGAAACTTACAAAACAGGGTTAACCGAAATTCGCAGACATGATGGATCAGACTACCCGGACCGAGTATACGGGTAGACAACACCGTGAAAAGAATCATGTGCGAAATATAAACAAATTTCTCACCAATGAAAAGACTTAGTTAAGAATTATTAACTAAGTCGAAGCAGGTTAAAAGCGCTACCGACTAACCAAACAGGGTCATCTGAGGGTCTTCCCCTGACTCTTTTTCCTTAACCTTTGAACGCTTCTTCTTTGATGGCGGCGAAGGCTTGTCCTGAGGCTCCCCTCCCCCTTCAAGTCCTGACAAAATTTCCTTAGCGCGATCGATGATCGAGTCGGGCAATCCAGCGAGGCGCGCCACTTGAATCCCGTAACTTTTGTCGGCCGCTCCCGGCACAATTTGTCGGAGAAAAATGATCTGATCATTCCACTCTCGAACCGCAATGTTGTAGTTGTTCACCGCAGCGCGAGAATCGGCGAGTTGGGTCAACTCATGGTAGTGCGTCGCAAACAAAGTCCTGCTTTTCACTAAATCATGAAGATGCTCGACCACGCTCCAGGCGATGGACAATCCATCGTAGGTCGCCGTGCCCCGACCAATCTCATCAAGGATGACCAAACTGCGTTCGGTAGCATGATTCGCGATCAGAGCCGTTTCCGTCATCTCGACCATGAAAGTCGATTGGCCTTTCGCCATATCGTCGCTCGCTCCTACCCGGGTAAAGATCCGATCCACCAAGCCTATCTCTGCACTTTCCGCAGGCACATAACTGCCGATCTGTGCCATCAGCGTAATCAAAGCCACCTGACGAATGTAAGTCGATTTACCCGCCATGTTCGGGCCGGTGATCAACATGAACCGGTTTGAATCCGGATTCATCACCGTATCATTGGGCACGAATTTCTCCTCCCCGATATTCTGGTCCAACACCGGATGGCGTCCATTCTTGATGTTCAGATTCTGGGACTCATTAAGAAACGGGCGACAGTAGCCAAACAACCTCGCGGTTTCCGCAAAGCTTGCCATTACATCAATCTCTGCCATCGCGGCAGCCGTCTGCTGAATCGCCTCAAGTTGCTCCAACACCGTCTCCCTGAGATTGAGAAACTCTTCGTATTCCAGAGTCCTGAGCCGTTCATCGGCACCAAGAATCTTATTCTCCACCTCCTTTAACTCCGGCGTGATAAACCGCTCCGCATTCGCCATCGTCTGCTTGCGAGTGTATTCCGGGGGAGCCTTTTCGAGATGAGTCTTGGTGATTTCAATGAAATACCCAAACACCGCATTGTATTTGATCTTGAGGGAGGGAATACCCGTGCGTTTCTGCTCTTGGGCCTGCAGTTCTGCCACCCATTGTTTACCCTCACTGGCGGCGCGCCTCACTTCATCGATCGCATCACAATAGCCGTCCGCAAAGATCCCACCATCCTTGAGTTGTGCCGGCGGCTCTTCGCAGATCGCCTGGCCTAACAAATCCACCAATTCCGTAAAATCTCCCAGTCGACGGATCAATTTTTCCCCCAGCTCCCCTCCGCTCAATGAGGAAAGATGCTCGCGGATATCAGGCACCTTGCGCAAAGACACTTCTAAAACCTTCAGATCCCTGGCATTGCCGGACCCTTGGCTCAGTCGGCTGATGGTACGCTCCACATCGCGAACTTCACTAAAGGCGTCCCTAATCTCGTGGAGCAGGAACGGCTCTCCAATGTAGGCCTCAACCAAATCCTGCCGCTCCACCAATGCCCCCAGATCCCTAATCGGATGCAGCACCCAATTTCTCAGTTTGCGTGCCCCCATCGGAGTCGACGTGCGATCGATCGCTCCCAGGAGAGAGGCTTTGACGCCGCCAGATCGACTCGTTACCAGATCCAGATTCATCTGACTGGAGGAATCAATTAGAACATACGAATCCGTCTGATAGGCCTGGATCGAACGCAGATGCCCCATGCTGCGCCGAAGCTGCGTCTCGACATAATGCAAAATGGCTCCAGCCGCTCCAATCGCCGGCACCATGCCTGAGCATCCGAATCCATCGAGCGACTGCACCTTGAAGTGCTGCTTCAACGCATACTCAGCCTGATCGAAGAGAAAAGTGTAACCGTCGTAATCCAGGGCGTTCGGTAGCAGATCAAATTCGGCTGCCTGTTCGTCAGAAAAAAGTAATTCACTGGGCCGGAGCCGCGCCAACTCATCTTCCAGTGCCGACCGATCTTGAAATTCAGCAACTCGAAACTCGCCCGTCGTATGTTCAATGTAGGCCAAGCCAAGGCAACCCTTTAACTGATACACCGCCGCAAGATAATTCGGCCGGGTCGAGTCCAGCAGATTGAGATCATCAATCGTGCCAGCACTGATGATCTGGCTGATTTCCCGCTCCACGATCTTCCCCGGCTGAGGCTCGGTCGTCTGCTCAGCGATAGCGACACGTTTCCCCGCCTTAATCAGCTTCGCCAAGTAGCCTTCGGAAGCATGATGCGGAACCCCGCACATCGGCATCCCGTTTCGCTTCGTTAAAGCGACATTCAAAATCGGAGAAGCCACCACTGCATCCTCGAAAAATAGCTCGTAGAAATCCCCCAACCGATAGAACAGCAGCACATCATCTGGCAAGCTGCGCCGGATCGATTGATACTGCTGTATCATCGGTGTCAATTTGGTATCGGATGTTCCTTTTGTTGCTGCCATTCAAAGTCGGGGCCCGTAGCCGGATTCTTACCTTAGATAATCAACGGGGGGCGGCAAGGGAGAAAGGAGACTACCCGGAAATAGAATCTTTCCACTTTCTGAACACCTCAAGACGAGGTGCCATGTAGTCAGACAATTCCGAAAAGCTCAAGGGGACATAATCAGTCGTATCCACCCCGACATCGCGAACCAAAGAGCGCTGATCCACCTCATCCTCTTTCGCGAGCCTACCGTGAACATGCCCGTAGAGATGCCAGGCCCCATGAAACGATTTGTCCCAACTCCGCATTGGATAATGATTTAACCAGATCTTCTGACCTCGATGTTTCACCATTCCCTGATCCATGATCCGCCCAAACAAAGGCTCATAAGCCGGTAAGTCGTGATTTCCCCAAACCAAATTAACCTCGCGACACCGAATCCGGGCCCGATAGGCAGCGGCTTCTTCAAAGGAGGACAAAGAAAAATCACCAACCACCCAGAGCACATCGTCCTCTTTGACCCGCTCATTGATTCCATCGATCAGGGCATCGTCGTGACGACGGACCGTTTCGGGAGACACATTCCACAACCCCCTCCGGTCTTCCGAAGCTCTTTCTTTTTCTTCTTCAGACAAAAAAGGACGATTGCAGTACTTGATAATATTGCCATGCCCTAGATGGAGATCAGCCGTAAACCAAAGTTCTGACATCACCCCTTATCCAAGCATGAGCCGGTCAATCATTCGATTAATCTTCTCCTGACTCAATCCCGGAACCATTTCGAGCTCATCGAAAGTTCCAAACGGACGATAGGCAATAATCGCCTCCGCCAGCTTCGGACCAATCCCAGGCAACGACATCAATTCCTCTTCTGTCGCGTAATTCATGTCCACCACAGGCCCGGAAGGCTCGCAGGAATCATCATCATGGAAAAGGTCGTCTTCCGTTCCGCCATCCTCGGAAGAAGGCTGATTCTCGTCGTCGCCACTTGGCTCAAGATCTTCCTTTTCTGCGTGATCGCTTTCCAACTCATCATCTTTACGATCAGGCCAGTCCTGGATCGGTTTAGCTGTGCCATCATCGGTATGATTGGGGTCATCGGCATGTCCGTCATGCCAGCGATGATCGTCATCAAGATCGGCGTGATCAGCGTCATGGTCATAATCCGCGTCAGGCCCGTGGTAGCTGTCTCTCGCGACCTTGCCAGCATCACCATGATCATGCTCGTGATCATCATCGTAGAGATGCGCGTGCTCTTTCTCATACTGCTCGATCTCGGAGCGATGCATTTCCGCCTTCTCCTCCTCGGTCAAATCATCCGCCGGCTTGGAATGAAGAACTTCCATGCGGGAGCGGCGCTTCTCGGCCTCAGCGAGCTGTTTCTTCTCGCGCCGGGATTCGATCACTGAAGCGATCAGAATACAGATCTCGTAAAGAAGGATCATGGGGCCTCCCAGCAAGCCAAGAGTCATCACATCGGGAGGAGTCAGGATCGCTGCTGCCACCAGAATAATGATCCAGGCATAGGTCCGCGTAGAGCGCATCACTCGGGCCGTCAGCAACTCGAGTTTCACCAAAATGGAAACCACCACCGGCAGTTGGAAACTGATCCCAAACACCAATACTAACCGGGCAATGAAACTGATGTATTCGCCGATCCGGTAAATACTTCTCCCGCCTTTCGACTCCACAATCACCAACTTGTCTCGTGAGTCGTCATAGCGCAGCGCAAAATTAGAGCTCTCAACCGTCGCAAAACTGTTTCGAATCGTCTCACGGATTTCCTCACGAATCGCAGGACTCAGCTTCGTCTCCGGAGCAGCTTCCTCCGCTTCCACTTCGTCACCCTCCGTGATCGGAGGAAAATGTTTCCCATCGATTCCGATCAGCGAAATGTCCGCAATCGGTTTTGCTAAGGCCTGCTCCATCGGATTAATATTGGAAATTCTTTCGTTCTCAAACACGTAGAAGAATTTCAGCGCAACGGGTGCAGCCGCAAAAAAGGCAAAAGAAGCGCCGACAAGGAAAAGGATAAACCCCACCAAAGCGCCGGGAATCACCGCCTTCTTTTCGACCTGCCGCAAACCAGGCAGAATGAACTGAAAAAGAAAATAGAGAAGAAAAGGAAATGTAATGATCACGCCGCTAAAAAAAGACAGCTTCAGCATCAAAACCACGAACTCCGGCGGGCTCAGAGTGATCAGATCCAACTTTTCCCATAGGGAAACGCCTTCCGCGATGTTCGCGAGCGGCATTTTTGCCGGGACTTGAATCAGCTCGAATATCTTTTTGTGAAATCCAAAGCAGACAAAAGTCGCGATCCCGAGGGTGGCGCCGATCTGCATCAAGGTCTTTCGAAGATCCTCGAGATGATCGAGAAATGGCTTCTCATGAGCGTCATAGCCGTCATCTGCTCCGGGACGATGCCGGGACGCGGCTTCGCGCATATTAAACAGTTTTTCGAACGCAGTTTTCAGTATCATAGAAAGCTTCTCAATGAAGGGGCCGCAAGTTTAGCCGCAATTTCGGAAACGGCAAAGAGACGCAAGCAGAGGCCTGCGATTACGTGATGTTTTTACGGTTTTTTCCAAAAAAATCGCTTTTGCGCCCCCCTCCTGACTTGCAAACCGTCCTCCAAATGATAAATAGGCCTCCTAAGAACACCGTTTTGGTGCCTGGATTAGGCCCAAAATATGGAACCAACAGGAGGATAGAAAAGAAAGATGATCGGTCACGATGAGGAACAGCATGGCTCGCAGAATGATGCAATCCACACCGAAAAAGTGGTGTCAGACAGGAAGAAATTCTTCCTCGATCTGAAAGAAAATGACCGCGGACAATTTGTGAAAATCACAGAAGATGTTCGAGGGCGCCGCGACACCATCATGGTGCCGGCTGAATGCCTGGACGATTTCGTGGATGCGCTTCATGCCATCCAGGACGCCCTGGACGACGAATAGAAACTTTGCCGGAGCATTTAACCCCTTCGGTTTCAATTATAGATGAATTTCCATGCGTAGTATGACCGGATTCGGTCGTGGTGATTCCACGACTGACGGCTGGAAAGTCGAAGTCGAGCTCTCTGGTGTGAACCGGAAGCAGATTGATATCGCTATCAATCTGCCAAACGCTTTGCTCGAACTTGAGAGTGACGTTCGGAAACGGATATCCGAATCGATCTCCCGCGGACGTATCGGGGTGAGAGTGAACCTGAGCCAAGGGGGCGCCAGCGAAAGCCATCTCACCTATGACGCAAAATTGGCGGGCGAATACGTCGAAGCTGCCAAATCGCTTTCCGCCAGCACTGGCATCGAGACCCGAATCACAGCGGCCGACCTCTTTCGAGCCCCTGGCCTATTCCGAATCGAAGAAACATTGGCCGACCCCAGTGACCTTCGCGGCCCCCTCTTCAAAGCCATTGACGGCGCTTTGTCCCAACTCATTTCCATGCAAGAGCAGGAAGGCGAGCATCTCCGCAGCGACTTGCTCACCCGGATCGATGCCATCATAGAAGAAGCCGACAAGATCAAGGAACTGGCCCCATTGGTAAAAGACAGTTTCCGGAAAAACCTTCACAGCCGTCTCCAGGAATCAGGACTCGATATTGATCTAGGCGATGAACGCCTCCTCCGCGAAATCGGGATTTTTGCAGAAAAAAGCGACATCACTGAAGAATTGACCCGAATCGACAGCCACGTTTCTCAGTTCCGCACCTACATCGCAAGTGACGAGCCAGTCGGCAGGCCTCTGGATTTCCTGTGCCAGGAGTTCAACCGCGAGCTCAATACAATTGGCAGCAAAGCCAATCACGCCGCCATCGCTCAAGGCGTTGTGAATGCAAAAACGGAACTCGAAAAGATCCGCGAGCAGGTACAAAATGTGCAATAGCTGATCAAACAGGGTTTACTCCAACACCCAACCCTGTTGAATCGGCAGCAATGTCAGCCAATAGCTTTCATGAGTAATCTTGAATTGAATCGAAGAGGCCTCCTCTGCGTCGTATCAGGTCCGTCCGGATCAGGAAAAACGACCCTTTGCCGTCGCTTTTCGGAAGAAGACTCATCGGCCGTCTACGCCACTTCCGCCACGACACGAACCCCACGTGAAGGCGAGAAGGACGGAGTCGATTATTTCTTCCTTTCTCGGGAGGAATTCGAATCACGGACCACCCACGGTGAATTCCTCGAATTCGCCGAAGTACACGGCAACTACTACGGAACGCTGAAATCTGAGGTAGTCACCCATATCGACGCCGGGCGCGACGTCCTCATGGACATCGATGTTCAGGGAGCTGCCCTGATCCGAAATCAAACCGACCCCGTGATCCAACAAGCCTTTGTCGACATTTTCATCATTCCTCCCAATGACGAGGAATTGATCAAGCGACTCAATTTTCGCGGCACCGAAACCCAAGAACAACTGGACCTCAGGCTGAAAAATGCCCATGAGGAGATGCGACACTGGGAATCCTACCAATACAGCGTTGTCAGCCGGGATAAGGAGAGTGACTTTGCCACCTTCAATGCCATCATTTCCGGAGAAAGATGCCGCTCCAGCCGCCTCATTCCAGGTACCAATGCCGCAGCGGATCATCCTGAGCTGAAACGGTAAGACAGAGCGAACCAGCGAAGAAAGTTGCGGAATACGCTGCTCAGAACGACCTTCCCTCGTGTCAGACAAGCCAACAGGAAAAAATATCGTTCTCGGAGTAACCGGATCAATCGCCGCCTACAAGGCAGCTGATCTCGTGAGCCGATTGACCAAGAGCGGTCACGAGGTGCATGTCGTGATGACAAAGGACGCACAGGAATTCATCACGCCACTTACCCTGCAGACTCTCTCCCGGCAACCAGTCACCACCAATCTTTACGACGAAAAGCAGAACTGGCATCCCGGTCACATCGAACTGGCCGACAACGCCGACCTTCTAGTCGTCGCTCCCGCCACCGCCAACGTCATCGCCAAATTTGCCAACGGAATCGCAGACGATACGCTCGGCGCGATCCACCTCGCGACCCTGGCTCCTATTCTGATCGCCCCTGCCATGAACGGCAAGATGTGGCAGCACCCTGCCACGCAGGCCAATGTTGATTCTCTAAAACAGCGGGGAGTTTCTTTCATCGGACCGGAAGAAGGACTTCTCGCCTGTGGCTACGAGGGACTCGGACGCCTCTGGCCCGTTGAAGGCATCGCCGAGCAAATCGAATCAATCCTGGCTGACTGATTTTCCAAAGACATGCGCTTTCTCATCACAGCCGGCCCCACCCGTGAACCCATCGACCCGGTCCGCTATCTTTCCAACCGGTCGTCTGGAAGGATGGGCTTCGCCCTTGCGGAAGCGGCCATTGCGGCGGGCCATGATGTCACGATCATCTCAGGCCCAGTCTCTCTTGATCCCCCCCTTCACGCGACGGTCATCGATATTGAAACCGCCCGAGAGATGTACGACTCCGTTGCCAACGAAATCCAGAACGTGGATGTCGCCATTTTTTGCGCAGCAGTTGCCGACTACCGCGTGGCTGATCTTGCCTCTGAGAAAATCAAGAAGACCAGCGACCCCCTCAATCTGGAACTCATCAAGAATCCTGACATTCTCGGGAGCGCCAGAACTGAGTTTGGATTCTCCGGCTTGCTCGTTGGATTCGCCGCGGAAACCAACGATGTCGAAAAGCACGCCCGCGACAAACTGGTACAAAAACAGTGCGACCTTCTTGTGGCAAATGACGTCAGCAGAAGTGACATCGGATTTGATCACCCTGACAACGAAGTCACCCTCTATTTTAAGGGAGGTGAAACGAAAGCTTTTCCCCTCGCCTCCAAGAGCGAAATTGCTAAATCTTTGATTCATGAAATCGAGGAACTCTCCTGATCGCTTTTATCAGATCATGGCGCTGGCGATCCGACGAAAACGGATGATTTTAACGAGCAGCAGAATCCGATCGAGCCTGCTGGGATGGCTTATTCTCACCACTGTAGTGCCGCTCTGCCACGCCCAAAGCAACCGCCGGGTGGCCCTGGTCATAGGAGAGAATGCCTACACCCATGTATCGAGCCTTAACAATGCCGTCAACGACGCCAATGACCTCAATGCCGTGCTCGAAGCTCACAATTTCACCGTATTTCGAGGACTGAATCTGGATCGGAAGTCTCTCATCGAAGCGCTCGACAAATTCGCCGCCGCCGCCGATCAGGCAGATTGTGCGCTGTTCTATTTTGCCGGTCACGGGGTCCAATCTGCCGGTCAGAATTTTCTTCTTCCCGTGGACTTCCCCTATGTGCCCGAATCAGAACTCTGGCAGAAAGCAGTCCCGGTGGACCGGGTTATCTCTGCTCTAATTGATCATCAACCCCTTGTCAGCATCGTTATCCTGGACGCCTGCAGAAACAATCCGCTCCGCGATGAAAATGCCCCGGACCAATATCAACGCGCCGGTCTGGCCAGTGTTGTGGCTCCTCTGGGATCGCTCATTGCTTTCGCTGCTGACGCCGGTCAAGAGGCAATCGATGGAATAGACGAAGGTGCATCCAACGGCCTCTACACTTCTTCTCTCATTTCTTTCATGACTTCTCCCGGGCGAAGAATCGAAGACATCTTCTATGAAACCCGAAAGACAGTCGCATTAAAATCAGACGGACAACAGACTCCTGTCGAATTCAACAAACTCATCAACACCTTCTACTTCGACCCACCGCCCGGAGTTAAAAATCTCCCCAGCGTCATTCGCCCCGGAAAGCCACCTGCCCAGCCACCAGTCGAACCTCAGATTCAGATCGATCACCCGGCTGCTACCGCCCTACGCGGATACTACGAGACCGTCAACAGCCGACAATTTCCAGAGGCTTATTCGGCGCTTTCATCCGGTTTCAAATCCAGAATTAGCGCCGCCAAATACCAGGGTATCTACGAATCCACTCTTTCGATCTATCCATCCCGAATCACGCTGACATCAGAGTCGGCGACCTCAGCCACGATCGAAGTCAACCTGATTGTCTTCAACAGCGATGGCCAGAAGACGAAGTGGGTCGGACCGGTTCAAATGGTGAAAGAATCCGGAAATTGGATGTTCGAAACCGGGAAGAATCTCAAACAAGTTTCCGTTGAATCCGCTCCACCGATTGCTTCCACGCCTCTCCCTGTTCGCATCGCGAACGACTCACCGCTCCATATGATCGAGCGATACTATGAAGCAGTAAACTTGCGGGACTTCGAATCAGCCTACTCGATGCTGTCATCCGGATTCCAGAACCGACTGGGCAGGGCCAATTTTCGAACCAATTTCGACCAAACTCTTTCGACCTACCTGATTTCCCATCAACCTTCCAATCTGGGCGATCAGTTCGTCGACATTGAGCTCTCCGTTATCGATTCGTCAGGAAATCGAAGTTCTTGGAGCGGTCCGATTGAGTTGGCTCGCGAGGGAAATCAATGGACTATCGAAACAATGAAGCGGCTCAAGAAGAACTGATACCATTTCGATGGTGAAGCTGGTGGAATGGCTGAGTCGAACCTTTTCTAGCGCTAGGCGCTGCGAAGGCGCGATGCGGGGGCCGCCCCGCGGGCATCGCAACTGATACCACTCCGCAAAACAGAAAGGACGAATGGAAAATTTGAAGGTTTTGGCTCTAGCGCTTTGCGATTTGGATATGAACCGGGCGCTTTCCCATAAACGCGGCGTTGCTCGTCAGTCATGGTGCTCGCGGGGCGGCCCCCGCACCACTCCTTCCTCGCGCCTTGCCTTTCCGGAAAATCACTCCGCCATTCGTCCTTTCTGATTCGCTACACGGTATGAGCAAGAACAAAGCGATTGGAAAGATTTGGCCAGCGTCCCAACACTTCCGCGAAGCGCTCACTTCCCTCCTAAAAGCCCCTTCATTCCTCCAGTTTCACTGTTGAGGTGGTATGACCTAACCGCTTTTCAAGAGCGCTCCCTGACCACGACAGGCACTGCCCGCAACGGCAAGGGCGCACTACCCTCTCCCGTGTCTGCAGTCCCGGCAGGTTTCAGTTCACGTGAATTTTGACGAGGCAGCTTCTTCGGATTAGTCCCTGGCGGCCTAAGTGTCGCGGTGGGCTCATCGATAAGCTGACGCATCACCGGAAGGTCGGACGACTTCATCGGTGTGGCTGACAGGTTAGTCTCCAATGGCAAATTGGGTGTATCCCTTGGTTTCAAGGCTTCAGCAATTTCATGCTCGCTGTCGGCAAATGGACTCGGCCGTTCTTCTTCAACCTCCCACTCCACTTCTGGTTTTTCGATGATGGCTTCCACTTCATCGGATTCGGTCCTCGCGAGATCAGCGACGGGCAGCTGCACCGGTGGCCCATTGACACTATTTTGCTCCGCTTCCGGACTCGCACGCACTCCCTCGAAGGGCTCCTCTTGTTGGCTACCCACTGCAAACGGATGGGGTGGCAGGCTGTCGTCGGGCTCCATAAACGGAGTCGCTTTTTTGATTCCGTTAGTGATGTCAGCTCTCGCTTCTTCGGCCGTGTCCGCATTGTAACCAAGCAGGTAGAATATTGCCATCGCAAGAATCAGAACCCCGAGAACCAAGTTCAGCAAGACAGGTGCTTTCCCGCGCTTCACCACATTGCGACGAATTCGTTTGGGTCCACGCTCGAGACGGAAAATGCGATCTTTCTTAATCGTCTTCTTCATCTCGCCCATCAGCTCATTCTCTGAAAGACGTACCGCTACCCCGCTATTCAACGCCTGTAATGCTTCCGAGACATCAACTTCCAAATACTCGCTGTAGTTTCGAACGAAGCTTTTGGCATACGCCACACTGGGAAATATTGAGAAATCATCTTCCTCAATATCCCGAATCATGTTGGGGTGAATCCGAGTGTGGTGACCCGCGTCCTCGATTGACAGGCCGCGGTCCCGGCGAGCATCACCCAACGTCTGTCCAATAGTTGCCATGAAACTGCCCACAAAGTTGTCGGCTTCTGACAATATCACCGCGGGCACTACGTCTTAGACGCTTGATCCCGCCAATGATGACAAAAAGGCCGAAATTACGGACTAAACCTACCCGAGGTCATCGGAAAGATCGACCAGAATTTCCCGTGGCTTCGCGCCATCACCCGGACCGATAATCCCTCGGCTTTCCAGGATGTCAATCATCCGAGCAGCCCGGGTATAGCCTAGTCGCAACCTCCTTTGTAACAACGAAGTAGAAGCTTTCTTCTCGGTGTATACGACCTCCAAACACTTTTCCAGAATTTCTTCATCGGCGTCCGAAATCTCGTCACCGTCGCCCTCGAAACCACCGGATTCTATTGCCTCTTGGGCCTCGGCCTCATATTTAGGGGATCCCTGAGACGCACACGCATCCACCAAATCCTGTGCCTCTTCATCGGTGATTAAGGCTGCCTGCGCCCGAATCATCTGAGCACTGCCAGGCGGTAAATAAAGCATGTCCCCTTTTCCAACTAGATTCTCGGCGCCATTTCCATCAAGAATGATTCGGCTATCTGTTTTGGAAGACACCTGAAACGCAATTCGAGATGGAATATTCGCTTTGATGATTCCTGTCACCACATCAGCGCGCGGTGTCTGAGTAGCCACAATGAGATGAATTCCTGCCGCACGTGCCTTCTGCGCTATCCTCGCGATGCCAGTTTCAACATCCGCCGGCGCCGTCTGCATCAGGTCTGCCAGCTCATCTATGATGACCACAATGTAAGGAAGGCTGTCAGGCAGTTCTTCCTCGGGAGAGGCCGGCTTATTGTGACGACCCACTGGGATCTCCACGGGCAGCGCCTCTTGAAAGCCGCCTTCTGCTTCCAGTTCGTCACTGATCCTGACATGATGCGCCATTTCAAGTTCCGGCGCTTCAACAACCGCTTCGGCTGCTTCCTGAGCCTCCAATTCTTTGGCCCGCATGCCATTGAATCCGTCAAAATTTCGAGTCCCCACTTTGGCGAAAAGCGCGTAACGCCGCTCCATTTCGTTGATCACCCATCGCAGGGCCATGAGCACCTTCTTGGGATCCGTTACCACCGGCACCACCATATGGGGTAGATCATTGTAGAGCTGCATCTCGACCACTTTGGGGTCAATCATGATGAAACGCAGCTCATCAGGAGTGAAACGATAGAGCAGACTCGCAATGATCCCGTTGATGCAGACACTCTTACCACTACCGGTCGCACCAGCGACCAAAAGGTGAGGCATTCGGGCGAGGTCACCTACAATGGTTTTGCCATAAACATCCTTACCCAAAGCAAGCGGTAGCTTTGCTTTGGAATTTCGGAAAGCATCATCCTCGAACAATTCCCGCAGCGCGACGGGTACCTTTTCAGAGTTGGCGATTTCAATACCGACGGTATCCTTGCCCGGCACTGGTGCGAGAATGTTGATTCTTTCCGCTCGTGTGGCGCGAGCAATATCTGCCTCCAATGCCGTGATCTTGTTCACCCTGAGACCAGGCTTGGGATACAGCTCATACCGAGTAATAGTCGGCCCCCGAGTGATATCTCCGGGCTCAACATCAACGCCAAAAGTTCCCAGCGTGGCGATGATATTTTTCTGCTCGGCAATCAACAGGTTCTGATCAGTGGGTTCTGTTTCACTGTCATCCGCGTATTCAAGAATGCTGAGACTCGGTAGCTCGTAGTCCTCAAACTGCCCACCGGAAAGAACCGAACTTTCCTTTTCAGCTTTTTCAAAAAGAGAACCTGCCGCTTCCTCCGGGGAAAGTTTTCTCCTCGCGCTTTGGGACGAATCAATAATCTTCGGTTCAGGAGTCTTGGCACCCGATTCGGAAAAGAGATCCGGTTGCTTCTCTAGCTTGGCCTTCTCCGCCTTCTCCTTAGCCGCTGATTTTTTCTTCTCTGCGGCGGGTTTCTTCGCAACCACCTCACCCTTGAACTGCGGAATTTTGAGCCCTTCCCAGATCGGCCCGCGCTCGCGAGTCGCGACAATCATTTGGCCAATGCCATTCTTCATCATCACCGCAAAGTGAAAAGGATGGATGCCAGTGATCACAATTAGAGCAATCGCGTAAATGATGGACATGACGATGACGGATCCTACCGAGCCTAGCATATGCTCAACAACATTATGTCCAATGCCCCAGCCAACAAAGCCACCGGCACTCTTTGGTAAATTAAACCGACCGACCCAGTCCTCGAAGAACAAGGTTTGGAATTCGACCAGGCAAGCGGCCGAGCAAAGCAGACAGACAAATGAAATCACGTTGCGAGGATGGAAGGGACGAGATCCGGTCAAGACCTGCACTCCCCACCACGCCAAAATCGCCGGAATGAAATAGCTCGCGGCTCCAAAGAAAAAGTAGGCGTATCCAGCCGTAACCGCCCCAACCGGGCCGATGAAATTGTTCACCACATCATTGTGACCCGCCTGACTGCTGAAAGGAACCCAGGTAGGGAGGTCGGAAGGCGAATAAGAAACCAGTGCCAGCAAAAACATCGCACAAACCCCAATCATGACGATCGCGATGATCTCGTTAAACGCATACGGTTCGTCGATCACGGCCCGCCTCTTCCGAGGGGTGCTTTTAGCGCGCGCGGCAGCTTTCTTTTTCGGTGCAGATTTGCGAGTCGATGCGCTGAGTTTTCGGGCGGCCATATTCCGTGTCGGGACAATCAAGAAAGCTTCTTTTGTCTGGAAATTATAGAAAACCCCAGAACGCAAGAATTTGACTATAAATATGGACTATTTAGTCCTACAGATCAATGTATATCTTAGTTTTATGAAATAAATAAAGGGCATTTTCCCCTTCTCTCCGCGATTGACAGCCAAAGCCGCTAAGCCCTAGCCTTTTCTACTGTGAAACCGCTTCGTATTCTCACCTCCCTGATCTCCGTTATCCTTGTCTCTGCCTCTCTATCTGGCTGCGGAGGCAGTTGGCTCGAGGGCAAATGGATTTTCGATCAGGAACAAACAATCGAAGCGATGACTCCGCCGGACAAAGCCCCAGCCGGAGAAGATCCCGGATTTCTTAAAAATGTGTTTTCGGGACTGCAGAAGGGGGTTTCTCAGTTACTTCTTACCCAGCTTCAGGATATGGAGGTCGAATTCACTTCCACCGAACTGAGGCGCACTCAAAACGGCTCTGGGGAGGCACATGAATACGAAGTCATCGAAAAGCCGAATGCGGATACCTTGGTCATCAAACTCGATGACGGAGAGATCAACACCCTCGAGCGGATGACGAGTGGGTTTCGAATGCTCATGCCCGGCGAAGGCAAGATGTGGATTTACTTTAAGCCAGCCGAATAGTGGTTCCCGACACGCGGTGCCCGACACGAATAAAGCCGGAGCATACGCCCCGGCTTTTCGAAATTGAATTGAACCAAATCAGCCCATTGAAGGGCCCTTGATCAATGATAGGAAGCTTGTGAACCTTTGATGTCACGCTTCTTGAGCCATGGCATCAAGTTACGAAGACGCTTACCGACCTTCTCGATCTGGTGCTGCTCACCTTCTTTGCGAAGCGCTTTGAAGTTCTTCTCGCCTGAATCAGCTTCTGCGATCCACTCTTTAGCAAACTTGCCGGACTGGATGTTCTTGAGAGCACGCTGCATCTTCTTCTTCACCGAAGCATCAATGATCGTAGGACCAGTCTTGACGTCACCCCACTCAGCAGTGTCGGAGATGGAGAAACGCATTCCGGAAATACCAGACTCATTGATCAGGTCAACAGTCAGCTTCAGCTCGTGTAGGCACTCAAAGTAGGCCATCTCTGGCTGATACCCTGCTTCAACCAATGTTTCAAAACCGGCCGTAATGAGCTGGCTGACGCCACCGCAAAGCACGGTCTGCTCACCGAACAGGTCAGTTTCAGTCTCTTCTGTGAAAGTTGTCTGGAAGACGCCGGCACGAGTACCACCGATACCTTTAGCCCATGCGAGAGCGACCTTCTTAGCATCGCGGCCTGGGTTCTGGTGAATGGCGATGAGGGATGGAACGCCTTTTCCTTCGACGAACTGACGACGAACGATGTGTCCTGGACCCTTAGGTGCCACCATGATCACATTGATGAAATCAGGAACCGTGATGGTTTTGAAGTGAATCGCGAAACCGTGGCTGAAAAGGAGAGTCTTACCTTTTTCAAGATGCGGAGCGATGTCCGCATTGTAGATCGCTGCGATTTTCGTGTCCGGAGTCGCGATGAAAATCACGTCAGCGGCTTTGACGGCATCTGCCGTGTCCATCACTTTGAAGCCGTATTCCGCGGCGACCTCTCGGGACTTACTTTTAGGGTAGAGGCCAATGATGACCTTTACTCCGCTATCCTTGAGGTTAAGGGCGTGGGCGTGGCCCTGTGAGCCGAAGCCGATTACCGCACAAGTCTTGCCTTTCAGCACTCCTAAGTCCGCGTCTTTGTCAGTATAGATTTTTGCTGCCATCTCTTTTATTCTCTACGTTTTCGAGGCGCGTAGAATCCGCGCAAACCACGATATGGTCAACCTGTAATCTGTCTGGCCCGATTTAGGCCCTCTGTGCAGTATCTCAGCCAACCCTGCCGGGAAGCACGACGAGAAGTTTTCGGACAGCCTTTTGAATCGCAGGGATCGCTTCATCGATTTCTTCCCTCGTGCTGAGGTGCGAAAGCGAAAACCGCACGCTGCTTCGTGCCCGCGACGAAGAAAACCCCATCGCTTTGATGATACGACTGGGCTTCACCGCTCCGGTGCTGCAGGCAGAACCCGGAGAACAGCAGATCCCCGCCTCGTCGAGTAGAATCAGCAAACCCTCTCCATCAACACCAGGAAATGAGAGGTTCGAGGTATTAGGAAGACGATTCGCCGGCTCTCCGTTGATCTCGACCCCCTCGATCGCGTTGATGACCCCTGCTTCAAAGTAGTCCCGCAATTCTGCCAGCTTGCCGGCATCAGCAATTCGTCTTTCAGCTAACACCGCTGCGACACCCATCCCCACGATACCGGCCACATTTTCCGTTCCCGAACGTCTTTCGCCTTCCTGTCCGCCACCCAGCAGTTGGGGTGCAAAACGCGAATTGCGATTCAGGTAGAGCGCTCCCACACCCTTCGGACCATGAAACTTGTGAGCCGAAAGTGACAAGGCGTGAACGAAGACATTTTTCACCGAGACAGGAACTTTTCCCAGGGCTTGAACGGCATCAGTGTGGAAATAGACATCCCGTGCTTTCGCGGCGTCGGCAGCCGCCTCCATCGGGCTCAGCACTCCGGTTTCATTATTGGCCCACATCAAACTTGCCACCGCGACGTCATCGCCTTCCAGCGACTGAGACCACGCGTCGAGGTCCAGATTCCCTTCTGAATCAACCGGGTTAAACCTCGCTTCATACCCTGTTGCCTCGAAAAATCGGACCACTTCATCAACCGCGCTGTGCTCAACCGTCGATGTCACCAAAGCCCGCCGCTCCGGGCGCAGAGAAATTGCCGAGCGAATCGCCGTGTTATTCGATTCCGTGCCACCACTGGTAAAAATGATCTCCTCCGGTTGAGCCTCAATCAACGAAGCAACCTGTTCCCGAGCCCCATTTATCGCTTTTTTCGCGTCCTTGCCAAATCGATAGCCACCGGAGGGATTTCCGTACAACTCATCGAACCAGGGCAGCATTGCCTCGCGTACTTCCACGGCCATTCGGCTCGTAGCGTTGTTATCCAGATAGATCATCTACTCCCTGCACTATACCTTGCCCGTCTCCACCCGTCTAATTTCGCTTACTGCAGGCTGACTTCGAATTCATCCCCCAGAAGTATCCCCCTGGCTTCTCCAACCAGAAACAGGGAGCCCGCCACCAATGACAACCCGTCCCGGGAACGAGCATCGCTCAGAGCTTCATCCAGCGTCTCAACTTCCGTCACCGGAACTTCGGACCCAACTCGATCGAGGGCCTCCCTCATCTGCTCTTTGGTCAGACGGCGCTCAGACTGAATAGGCACCAGCGAAATGGACTGAACAATAGGAAGCAGGGCAACCAATACCCCTTCGATATCTTTCAACTCGGCCGCACCAAATACGAGGTGCGCCTTTTCATCACGAAAAACAGAGACCCATGTTTCCTGTAAAGCCAAAGCTGCCGCTGAATTATGGGCGCCATCCAGAATGATCTTCTCCTCAACGATTTCGAATCTCCCCGGCCAGCGCGTGTCTTTCAGGCTCTGCCTGATGCCGTCCTGACTCAGCCTTTCCCCTTCCACACGACAAGCGGCCTCAACCGCTAGCGCGGCGTTGTCCCGCTGATGACTGCCCTTGAGACCAATCTCCCAATCCAAAGGCAAGGGATGAACTTCGATACAAGGCACTCCGAGCGTCAAGGCGCGACGACCCACCACATCCCGCGCTTCCGGATCAAGATCAGCCACAATCACCGGAACATCCCGCTTGATGATTCCAGCCTTTTCCGCCGCAATCTCGCGAATCGTGTCCCCAAGCCATTCCTGATGATCCAAGGCAATCGAAGTGATCACACTGACATCGGCTTGAACGGCATTGGTCGCATCGAGGCGTCCACCCATTCCTGTTTCAAGAATCACCACCTCACAGCGCTGGTCGCAAAAATGCCGCAATGCGATAACCAGGCTGATTTCAAAAAATGTCGGGTGTTGATCCCAACTCTTTACCCGTTTCCGGATATCGCTCAACAGATCAGCGACTGCCACCTCGGAAATCACTTCGCCGGAAACCTGAATTCTCTCACGATAGGAAACGAGATGGGGCGAGGTAAAGAGACCTGTCTTCAATTCCCCATCCCGGAGAATCCGCTCCGTAAACGCACACACCGACCCCTTTCCGTTCGTTCCCGCGACATGGACCACTCTGGTAGCCTCCATATCACGCAAAACTCCGAGATCGCCCAAAAGCCGGGTCACATTCTCCGTGCCCAGCTTGATTCCAAACAGTTGAGTGCTGTAAAGCCACTCGATAGCGTTTTGATAGTCCAATGATCGTAGCTTGAGTTCCGACGTAAAAAGCCCTGCCCGCCGGAATAATCCAGCGAACAGGGCTTAAAGCTAAACTAAAATTTTGGAGTGACTAGTTTCGATTAGAATGAAACTCGTGCACCGAAAAGAACGGAATGGTTTGAAGGGCTGCCGTTGAAGAGATTAAAATCTCCGAAATCAGTCTCGAACGTCGAATCAGGAAGAGCGAGGTAACGATACTGAGTGAAGAGCGCCAAATTTTGTCCAATCGGGAAATCAACACCAGCAATCAACTGCCAGGCAAATCCATCGTCACGGCTGCTGTACCCAACTCCTCCGGTGGCTCCCTGCATTTTGGTAGAGGAATAACCCAAACCAAATCCAAAGTAACTGGTAAGTCCACCCTGACGACCGAGAGGCACTTCCTTGAGGAAGTTAATCATCGCAGTGTTCGTTTGGAACTTGAATGTAGCTGGGAGCGCCACACCAGCGAACGTGAAATCATCGCCCACTTCGTTGGTCAGGTATGAGCCTTCAAGCTCAAAACGGGATCCATTTAAAAGATTGGAGTAGAAACCGACACCACCACCAGCAGACCAACCTTCGTCCATGCTGAAGTTAATTGGGATGTTTGAAGGGTCGGCATAGAGGGCGCCGTGCGGCCAAGGCTCATCAAAAGCACCTCTGGAGGTGAAATCAGTTCCGAAAGTAAAGCCACCGTATCCAAAGAAGTACCCGATATGGGTCTGAGGTGCGACGACGACTGGAGCTTTCGAACTGAAACGAAATCCTTGTCCGGCATTGGCTGTTGCAGAAACGGTAACCAGAGCCCCGACAAGCAAGATTTTAATAATACTAATATTTAGCTTTTCCATAATGTAATCTATTACTGAAAATTTATCTAATCAACAAATTAATCATAGTTTTTATAAAAAGTTTCCGAAATATCGGCTCCAAAGCAGGTCTGAATACCCCAAATGCCCATGGATAAAGGAGATTTAACGATATGGAAATTGGAGTGAGGCCTGAAAAATTCGCCTTTTTGGGCACGAAAAGGCCCAATTACCGCCTTTTTGCACCACCCCGGCGCCCTCTATCCTCGCAAACGCTACCTATCAGGCTAGCGAGTCACTGCGGCCCAGGCCGTAGGCAGAGAATACACGATCAATTTCATCCCTCACCCGTCGAAACATCTTCATTTGTTCCTCTTCATCTCCTTCAGCATGAGCTGGATCGTCGAATCCCCAATGATACCGGCGCGCCTGCCCCGGAAACACAGGACAGACCTGATCAGCATTGCCGCACACCGTGATGACCGTCTCCACGTCCTGATCGAGAAACTCATCCAGAGATTTGGAACGGGTTTCTGAGATATCCACACCCAACTCCGCCATCGCCTTGATCGAAAGAGGATGAACATACCCACTCGGTTTCGAACCAGCGCTTTCTACCCGTAAAGTATCCCCCGCGGCTTTTTGCAACAATGCCTCTGCCATCTGGGACCGGCATGAATTACCAGTGCAAAGAATCAGGACGAGAGGCGGGGCGGTAGAATCACTCATGAGACCGAATGAAAAAGTGACCTACCATCTTTGTCAATTCATGGTTTGTTAATAAGAAGTCACGCCCATGCCACCAACTACCACACTCCCCTCTGCCCTCGGCATGACACTCGACGACTGGATCGAATGGGTGACTTCGAAGAGTCAGCCGAAATTCCGCGCCAAACAGATCGTAGAATGGATTTTCCAGAAACGAGTCACGTCATTTGACGCCATGACCAACCTGAGTCAGGACCTCCGGGAATTACTGAAGACTGAATTCACTTTTGGTATTCTCCCCGCCGTCAGGCTCACTGGTTCAACGGATACGACTCGGAAATTTCTTTTCCGCCTCGGAGACGGTCGCCTCATTGAAACCGTCCGTATCCCTGCCAACGCTAATTTCGATGGCGATCGCAGTGGACGCATCACCCTTTGTGTCTCAAGTCAGGTCGGCTGCGCCTACGATTGTAAGTTTTGCGCCTCAGGGCTCGCTGGGTTCACTCGAAATCTTGAAGTGGGTGAAATCGTCAGCCAAGTCATGAGCGTTGAACACGAAACCAGCGGCGCGATTCGCAATGTCGTGTTCATGGGCATGGGAGAACCGCTCGCCAATCTCACCCGCCTGACCAAAGCCCTGGAAATCCTGAACTCCGACTGGGGCATGAATATTGGCGCCCGCCACATGACCGTCTCGACCAGTGGCCTCGCCCCTCAGATCGAGAAACTGGCGGAAATTCCCCTTCAGGTCCGTCTCGCTATCTCCCTGCATGGAGCTACCGACGAAGTGCGCGACCAGATCATGCCAGTGAACAAAAAGTATCCGCTCAAGCGGCTATTCGAGTCGTTGGAAGTCTGGGCTCGTCAAAAAAAGCAGATGGTCACCTTCGAATACATTCTCATCAAAGGAGTCAACGAAGGCCTCGATCAAGCGGTCGAACTAGCGAAACGAGCACGAAAACTTCACGTGAAGGTGAATCTAATCCCCTACAACACCGTGGAGGGATTGCCGTGGGAACGGCCCGACATCGACGAGCAGGAAGCATTTCTGAACGTCCTGACAAAGGCAGGCGTCACTGCCACTCTAAGACGTGAAAAAGGTCACGATATCGACGCGGCCTGTGGACAACTGCGGCTTCAGGAAGAAACCGCTGAAGGGATCATCGAGAAGGTAGTCTGAAAGACCATCCTCTCGCATCAGCAAAGTCAGTCCTTAAACTGCCCGACAAGATTGGTTATCGTTTCCTTCGCGTCACCGTAAAGCATACGGGTGTTGTCGCGGAAGAAGAGCGAGTTTACGAGACCGGAGAAACCGGCTCCTTGACCACGCTTCAGCGCAAAAACGGAACGTGCTTTGTGCACATTGATGATTGGCATGCCGTAGATCGGGCTGTTGGGATCCTCAACCGCGGCGGGGTTCACGACATCGTTCGCACCGATCACGATCGCGACGTCGACGCTTTCGATAATCGCATTCACGTCGTCCATTTCACAAAGCTGCTCATAAGGAACGTCTGCCTCAGCGAGTAGCACGTTCATGTGACCTGGCATACGACCGGCGACCGGGTGAATCGCGTAGCGGACTTCGGCACCGTTAGCTTCGAGGATCGCTCCGAGTTCTTTCACTGCGTGCTGCGCCTGAGCAACCGCCATGCCGTAGCCGGGAACAAATACAACGGACTCAGCGGCTTCTAGAATGTAGTAAGCATCTTCACCGGAGATGGGTTTCATTTCACCTTCGACCTCCTGCTGCTCTCCGCCCGTCGCGCCGAAGCCTCCGAAGAGAACATTGCCGAGGGTTCGGTTCATCGCCTTACACATGATGACGGTGAGAACGATTCCACTCGCTCCGACCAAACAACCCGCCACGATCAGCACGTTGTTCATGATCACGAAACCGGCAGCGGAAGCAGCGATTCCAGAGAAGCTATTGAGGAAAGAAATCACCACCGGCATGTCACCACCACCGATCGGGATGACGCCGAGCACGCCGAGCAACAATGAAAGGCCAATCACAGCGTAGAGAGCCCATGCCGCATGAGTGAAAACGAAGACGCCTCCGAGAGCAATGATCGCAATGAAAACGAGAGCGTTGATAACCTTCTGTCCGGGGAAGACCGTGGCTGAGCCCCCCATTTTACCGGAGAGCTTGAGGTAGGCGATCATACTTCCAGTGAAAGTGATTCCACCAACGAGGATCGCGAATACAACCGCGAAGCCAACGAAAACTGGATTTTCTGAATCGCTGAAATCCGGGTTGTGCGCAAATTCGGACCAACCGACAAACAGTGAAGCCAAGCCACCAAATCCGTTGAAAAGAGCAACGAGCTCAGGCATCCCAGTCATCTGAACTCGCTTTGCAGCGATGATGCCAACGGCGCTTCCGATGAGGAGCCCAATCACGATCCAGGTGTAGTCGAGCCCTGACCCAAGGAGAGTGACAACAACGGCGATAAGCATTCCAAGGGAGGAAACGCGATTGCCTTTTTTCGCCGTGTCGGCGGAACCGAGCATTTTGATGCCGAAAATGAACAGCACCGAAGCGACGATGTAGGAAATGTTAATGATGTAATCCATGAAATAGTGTCTCAGTTAGAGTTTTCGCTTTCGCTTACTTACCCTTCTTTTTGAACATGCCGAGCATCCTGTCGGTCACCATGTAACCGCCGACCACGTTAACCGTAGCGAGGATCAGTGCAGCGAACCCGAGCCAGTTTCCGAGGGCGCCTCCATCGTCTCCACCCGAAGAGCGGATCGCAATGATGGCTCCCACCATAGTGATACCGGAAATCGCATTGGAACCGGACATCAGCGGCGTGTGCAACTGACTGGGGACTTTTTGAATCAATTCAAAGCCGAGAAAAGCGGCGATGACGAACACGAAGATCAGTAGGATGAGTTCCATATTTCGGGCGGGGTAAGAGGGTAAACGTGAAAAGTAAAAGTTCGAACCCAACAGGGTCAGGTGGAGCACTTAACCCTCTTTCGCCAAGGCTTCAGAGGGCAGCGCAGGGTTGTATCAGTCTTTGAAGCGCTCGTGAACGACATCTCCACCGTGGGTGATGACGCAGCCCTTCTGAATTTCATCTTCGAGGTCGATTTTGAAAACCTTGGCTTCTTCGTCCCAGAAGTGTTCGATCATGTTGGCGAAGTTCGCGCCGAGGACCTGGGAGGCGTGCTTGGAAACCTGACCTTCGAAATTGCCAGTGCCGATGATAGTGACTCCATTATCAGTGACGGTCTCTTTGCCGAGCTCGGTGCCTTCAACGTTTCCGCCGGTATCAGCGGCGAGGTCGACGATGATGGAGCCGCGTTTCATGCTCTTGATGACGTCGTCCTTGATCAAAATCGGAGCAGGACGTCCGAAAAGCTTTGCTGTCGTGATGACGATGTCATTCTGTGCGCAGACTTTACCTTGCTCGACGCGCTGTTTTTCCAATTGCTCAGGGGTGAGCTCTTTGGCGTAGCCTTGATCAGTCGCTCCGGTTTGCCCAAGATCGATCCGGAGAGCCTTTGCTCCGAGAGATTCGGCCTGCTCGAGGGCCTCTTCACGAGTGTCGAAAGCGGTGACTCGTGCTCCGAGGCGCTTCGCTGTCGCGATGGCCTGAAGCCCGGCAACTCCGACTCCGATGACGAAGACTTTCGCTGGAGAAATCGTTCCGGCCGGAGTCATCATCATAGGAAGGATGGAGTTCATCCGGTTCGCAGCAGTCATCACAGAGACGTAGCCGGCGAGGTTGGCCTGCGAACTGATCGCATCCATCTTCTGGGCTAGCGTCGTCCTTGGAATCATTTCGAGGCTGATCGCCGTCGATTTCTGTTCCGCAAATTTCCCGATGAGATCCTTCTCATTAAACGGGTCGAGAAAGCTGATGTGGATGGCGCCTTCCTTGAGCTTGGCGATATCATCATCCGAAGGCTTACGAACGCGGGTCACTATATCGGCAGAGCCTAGCAGGCCGTTGCAGTCAGACGTCACCGTTGCGCCAGCCTCTTCATAAGAAGCGTCAGTATGGTCACATCGTTCTCCAAGGCCGGATTCCACAACAACCTCGGCTCCCAGTCCGGTCAGCTTTTTAACAGCCGCTGGATCGAGCGAAGCACGAGTTTCGATAGGGTCAGTTTCTTTCGGGGCAAAAATTTTCATGCCAGATAAGTCCGAGATTCGAGGCCGGACAATTCACCTCATTGTGATTGCAATTCCCAGAATGGGGGGGCGTTATATTAGCAATATCGCCCTCGCCGTCCATATGAATTTCTCCCCCAAAAACATCCGTGAGATTTCGTTCACCCCCGCTATCAAAACTCAAAGTTGAGCAAATTCATGATCAAATCACGGTAAGCCATCGCGGCCCTGACAATCATCGCAGCGACCAAAATAAGAATCCCCCAATAAAACAAGCGAGGTGTCCAGGTGGCCAGCTGTTCCATTGCATCACGAGCTTCATCCGAGTAAAACCGCCCCCATTCGGCCAGTTCTTCGTCGAGAACCCCGGCTTCTTCCGCGACCGTCATCCCTTTCACAAAGTCATTCGGAAACGCCTTGGGACTCGCTAATAAGGCAAAAGTCAGCAAATCACCCCCCGCGACGATCTTTTCGCCCGTCAGGCTGGCTTCATAAAGAACGCCGCTCCCGGAAGCCTTTCCCGCGCCCGCCAGCGAATCGCTCATTTTCTTACCTGAAAGCAGAAAAATCTCAAACACCTGGGAGAAACGCTCCATCGCCACCGCTTTTCGGGCTCGGCCCAGGAGCGGAATACGATTTAATGCCGCATCGGCACCACCGGAGCGACGGGCCATATTATGTAGAATTATGCTAATCACGACCAGAATCGCTACCACCAAATAGGCGATCACCATGTTCTGTCCAGCCGTCGCAAAAGCACTTCGAATTGGGCTGCCTGTAATTTTTCCTTCTGAACCAACTGCGCCAAATGCCCCCACCGCAATGGTGCAGGCAGGAATCGCCACATGAAGCAGAATAAAAGGATAGGCCATCCCTTTCACAATTCGGCTTCGAGTTTGTCCCACTCGGCGAAAGTACTCCGAAAGGTGCCCAAACCCCTTCTCCAGCATCCCGCCCTCTTCGGCCGCCGTTATTACCTCCACTTCCAAGGGGGTCACCACGTCGGAGGCACCACCGAGGGATGCGCCGATGCCCTGCCCTTGCTTCAACCCTGCCACCATTGCCTCATAGACCCGGCGCTCCCCAGCATGAAGTCGCGGCTGCTGAAGAAGCGATTCGCAGGCCTTTTCCATGCCCATTCCGGAACGGGCATACTTCTCAAAATTGGAATATAGACGGCTCCGGGCTCTTACCGACATTCTAGACATGCCAGACTTTGCCATCGTCCAGAACCGAAAGAAACTCAAAACCCTGTCATTTAAACTCCCATCCAACTGACCAAATGGCACTTGAATCCAGCGTCGCAGGAATGACTGTAGTATCCCGGCGGAAAATCCGCCCAGCCGCGAATGGAAACCTTAACCGACATTCAAAACGAACCTGACTCACGCAATCTCGATATCGATCGAGTCGGCGTGAAGGACCTCAAGTATCCCATTCGGATTCGGGACAAGGAACGCTCTGAACAGAGCACGGTCGCCACTTTCTCAATGGCTGTCGATCTTCCCAAAGAATACAAAGGGACTCACATGAGCCGGTTTGTCGAAGTCCTCAACTCGCACGGACCAGTCCTCGACGTGCACTCGATTGTCGCGCTTCCTTCCGAGATACTCGAGCGACTCGACGCACAGCGCGCTCACATCGAATTGCGTTTCCCTTTCTTTCTCGAAAAACCCGCACCCGTCACCAAAAAGATCGGGATGATGGACTACGAAGTCATTTTCGACATCGACGGGTCGAAGGATGATCGTGAATTCACCGTCACCGTGCTCGTCCCCGTCACCACTCTTTGCCCCTGCTCCAAAGCCATCAGCGCCCGCGGCGCGCACAATCAGCGAGGCGTCGTGACCTACTCTGTCCGTTTCTCCGGCGAGCCAATCTGGATCGAAGACCTCATCCAACTCGTTGAGAGCTGCGCCAGTTCGGAACTCTATAGCCTTCTAAAACGCCCTGACGAAAAATACGTCACTGAAGAGGCCTATGACAATCCCGTCTTCGTCGAGGACCTCGTCAGAAACGTCGCCGCGGCTTCGGAAGAACAGGAAGGTATCGCCTGGTATCGCGTTGAGGCCGAAAACTTCGAGTCGATCCACAATCACAACGCCTATGCGGTGATTGAGAAGAAAGGGTAAAAAAAGAGGCGCGTGATTCCCACGCGCCTCAGGACGATCATTTTAGTCTCTTCAGCCTTTCGGGATCGGAGGCACGGATGGACCTTTGTCGTTAGCGGAATCCAACACCTTCGCCAATCCCGCAACCATACCACCGACGTCGGCGAGATTGTTAGGGATGATGAGCGTGTTGTTCGTTTTGGCGAGATTACCAAACTGATCCACATACTGTTCTGCAATTCGCAGGTTCACCGCCTGAGATCCTCCAGGGCTCTCAATCGCAATCGCAATCTGACGAATTCCTTCCGCCGTCGCCGTTGCGAGCATTTCAATTTCCCGAGATTTACCTTCAGCTTCATTGACCTGCTTGTCGCGAATCGCCTCAGACTGCTTGATCACTTCCTGCTTCTCGCCCTCAGCTACGTTAATCTTTGCTTCCTTCTGACCCTCAGACTCGGCAACTACCGCCCGACGCTCCCGCTCAGCACGCATCTGCTTCTCGAGGGCTTCTCGCACGCTTGGCGGAGGAGTAATATTGGCAATTTCATATCGGGTGATCTTTAATCCCCACGGCTCAGATGCCTTATCGAGCGCCTGAATGATATTCGCATTGATGCTGTCACGTTCCTCAAAAGTCCGGTCCAGCTCGAGCTTGCCGATTTCTGAACGCAGCGTCGTCTGCGCCAACTGAGTCGATGCATACAGGTAGTTTTCGATACCATAACTCGCCTTCTTGGCATCAAGCACTTGCAGGTAAAGTACACCATCAATTTCAATGGCGATATTATCCTGCGTAATACACATCTGCGAAGGGACCTCGACAGCCGTTTCCTTCAGCGAGTGCCGGTAGGCGATCCGATCAAAGAACGGGATCAGGATGTGAAATCCTGCCTCCAGGGTTCGCGAATACTTACCGAGTCGTTCAACAACAAAGGCTTTTCGCTGCGGCACAACTCGTGCTGTCTTAATCAGAACAATGATTACGAGTAGGACGATTCCAATTGGGATAATAAATTCCATGATTTTTACGGTTCTTTCTTTGTTAGAGTTACTATTTAGTTCAGACGCGAGGCTTTACCTCGAGCGTTAAATTATCACGGGCGATGACTTCGGCGAGATCGCCCTCGGCCAGGCTGCTTTCAGAGATAGCCTTCCACTGGGCTCCTTTATGCTCAACCAGGCCAAAGCCACCTTTTTCGATTGCCGAGAGTACGGTGACGACCTTCCCGACAAATTCTTCGTCGAGACCGCCATCTTCATTTGACTCTTTGCCGCTAAACCAGCTCTTCACATAGCGACGGGCAAAGGCAACCAGTCCCAGGGACATCAGTCCGAAGACCCACAACTGGACACTAAACGATTCAACGCCCACCCAAGCAAGCAGCGCCACAATCCAGGCAGCGATACCAATAAATACAAGAATAACGCCGGGAACGGCGAACTCTGCCAAAATAAGGCCGAGGCCGATGAGAAACCAAATAATTGCGGGGTCCATGATTTAGATTATCTATCGGGACCGCTCTCATTGCCATTGCAAAATCAACTGAGGTTTATAATCCCTGATTACGACGGGCCCCATCCCCAGCCGATCATCCTTTTCGCCATCCAGGAACCGCCGAAATCAGTTTTCAGCCAATTGATCACAATCCGAGGTCTACGAATCAGGCCAACTCACTCCCACACCGTACCCTGAGTTTCCGCAGCATTGGATTCCTCCGTCTTCATTCGAAAAAGGAAGAGAAAAAAGAAGGCAAAGGCAATGATCATTCCAATCACCAGATGGCCTTGAATCATCAACCAATTAAAAAGACTGTGATAGCAGCTCGCGATCAACCATCCCAGTGGAGGCATCACAAGTTTTTGAAATCCATCCCGCCGACATGCCAAGGTCATCGCATAGCCGACCAACCCGGTCGCCACGCCGTGCATCAAACAAGTCGAGAATGATCGCAATATCATCAGGACCATCGAATCACCGTCATTTTGATGAAACTCAATCAGGAAGTTTAAATTCTCTTCAATGGAGAAGCCGATGCCCGATGACATCCCTAATATGTAATAAAAAGGAATCATCGACCGTCGCGAAAAAATAGCCGCAATCACAAGAGGTAACGCTTTCAGCAATTCCTCGAAGGGCGGTCCGACAAAGATGGCGGTCACATCGATTTCGTTAGGAATTCCCAAAACCCGATAGAGCGCGGGCGAACTCAGATAGACAATCAAAAACGCCACCATCCCCCAACAGAAGCTGGCAAACACAGGCCTGCTGTGCCGCAACAACAGCATCAGCAAAGCCAGGGGCAAGAATGTTCCGATAAAGATCGCGCCTACCATTCTGAATCAAGTGGTTCCGCGGCAGCATGAAGCGAATTACTGAACTCCACCAGTGAAAACCGCCAATCGATTTGGCGAATTGCCGTCCAGCGCTTCAATGAAATCTTTCTGGGAACCTTTTACCCAATGGTTGTGTAATATCTTAATAGACAGCCAAAGCATGACCGACCTCAGTGAATCAGACACCGCCCTCGTATACCGTTCACGGGACGGCGATCTGGCTGCATTTCGAACTTTAGTGGAAACGTATCAGCACAAAGTCCTTCGCATTTCGTACCGCATTTCGGGAGACTTTCACGGGGCCGAAGACATCGCACAGGAATCATTTATTCGAGCTTTCGAAAAGCTCGATACCTTTGATCCCGACAAAGGAAAATTTTCTTCATGGTTGTTTCAAATCACCAAGAATCTTTCTCTGAACGCGCGCCGAAAGATCATACCCCTCCCCTGTGAGGCGGCCGGAGAAACACAATCAGACGATTCACTTTCGCCTTCGTCCACTTCCGAACAACGGGACACTGCTCGTCGATGGGGAATCCGTTTCTTCCCAGTCGCCTGAGCTGGGGCAAAAGACTGAAAGACTTGGGGCATTTTCCTATACTGCAGTTGGGATGTCCAAAGTTGAAGATATGGCACCCGTGACCGTTCCTGATCATTACGCATTTCTGATGTGCGACAATCGCGTCAATGCCATGGACAGCCGCCATTTCGGGCCTGTATCCATTACCGCTATCGATGGACGAGCTAGAACTCTCTTCTGGCCACGATCGCGGGCGAGTAAGTTGAATTCACCCGCTAGTTGAAGGAAGTCCTCCTCGGCGATAGGTTAGCAGGTGATCACCCGCCTTTCTGCACTCCTCTGTCTCATCAGTTCTCTGCCAGCCTGTGCCGCCGAATCTGATGAAGTAATCATACCTGCCGGTGAGTCAAAGGATCAACTCATGATCTCCGGCCACGAACCGGGGACAACGATCCGGGCAGACGGTCTGGTATTGTACGGCGGTGAATCCAATCACTTTCGCCCCCCTCCCCAGTTCATATTTCGCAGTGCATCAAAACGCGATCCAGATAACGGAATTGGATACCCGGATAATCGAACGCTTCAGTCACTCGAACTTCCCAACGAAGAGCGATACCCCATTCAGCTGCGCGACATGCAGGACCCCGCTATCTCGGGATTCGCAGTGATTGGTGTTCAGTCAAATGAACTACCCTGGCGTGTCGTGAAAGAAATGTGGGACGGAGACGCTCTCCACGTCAAAGGGTGCAATGGTCACGTTCGTGTCTCCGATGTTTATTGGGAAAACGTCGAAGATGGATTCGGACCGGACGTGGGGCCTAGCGAATGGACATTGGAAAGAGCCTGGATGAAAGACATCAGGGATGACGCTGTCGAAAACGATCAACTGATCGACGGGACTATTTCCGACTGCCTCATCGATGGGTGTTTTGTCTTTCTTTCACAACGAGCCTCCGCATCAGTTCAAACCAAAACCAAAACGATCATCCATGATTGTATTGTCCGCGTTTCCTCTCAGGCTCACGACGGCGATGAAGGACGAGAATGGAGAGACCGAAATATCAAAGTCGGCGAAGACGGAATCGGAAGAGCCCCCGGAATGATTTTTAAATGGGACGACGGAGCCGGAACTGTCGAAGTGAAAAACTGCGTTTTCATGATGGATGCCATCTCAGTTAACGGAGTCAATGACATGCTTTTTCCTCCAGGGGTTTATGAAAATGTTAGTCTCATCTGGCTCGGCCCGGGAGGATATCCAGGAAAGATACCAAAAGGAGTTTCCGTAACGACCGATCCAGATCTTTGGGAACGAAGCAAGCAAGATTGGATCGAACGACAATCAGAAAACCACCCCGGATTTTCGGCAACGGCTCGATCACACAAGCAACCTTGACGCCGAGTAACCACTTCGATAACCTTTTTTCATCAGCGTTTGGGAGCCGCGGAGATGGCCCCCGAGATTGAGAAAATCTCACAGGAATTAATCCGGGCGCTGCTTTGTCTCTGATTCCATCCTATGAAAAAACCCCTCGCTGAATTTGTCGGAACCTTTTGGCTCGTCCTTGGAGGTTGTGGAAGTGCCGTATTAGCCGCTGGCTTCCCAGATGTGGGAATTGGCCTGCTCGGCGTTTCATTCGCCTTCGGCCTCACTGTCCTGACAATGGCCTACGCCATTGGTCATATTTCTGGATGTCACCTTAACCCCGCTGTTTCAATCGGGTTATGTGTTGCTGGCCGATTCTCTTCGAAAGAACTAGTGCCGTATATCATCGCCCAAGTCCTGGGCGGTATCGCAGGGGGCGGCGTCCTCTATCTCATTGCAAGCGGACAAGCTGGATTCAGTTTGGATGGAGGTTTTGCATCGAACGGCTATGGCGCCCACTCCCCGGGCGAATATTCTCTCGTCGCCTGCCTTATCACTGAAATTGTGATGACGATGATGTTCCTTTTCATTATCCTAGGAGCCACTGATGATCGTGCTCCAGCCGGACTTGCACCAATTGCGATCGGCTTTGGACTGACGCTGATTCACCTCATTAGCATACCAGTAACCAACACATCAGTTAACCCCGCTCGTAGTACCGGTGTCGCTGTTTTTGCTGGTGACTGGGCTATTTCTCAGCTCTGGCTTTTCTGGCTTGCTCCAATAGTCGGCGCCATCCTCGGTGCGATCATCTATCGCACCGTCGCGAAGAAATCTGACTAACACCCCCGCCTTCGCACGCCAGGAGACATTCGGTTCGCGCTAAGCGTTCTGCGTGTCGCCCGGCACGCCGGGTAAATCAAACCGAAACACGCTCCCTTCTCCGGGAGCGCTGTCTACCTTGATCTCACCTCCGTGTAGTTCAACGATTCGGCGACACAGAGCTAAACCAATCCCGGTTCCTTTGATATCCTTTGCGGAATCGAGGCGCTTAAAGATCTGATAAATCCGCTGGTGGTGCTCTTCCTCAATCCCCGGCCCATTGTCACTCAGCGAAAAGATCCAACGCGTCTCATCTCCCTGCTGAACAGGACGTGCGCTGATATTGATGACCGGAGAACCCTTCTGACAAAATTTAATCGCATTACTTACCAGGTTCTGAAACAGCTGAATCAATTGAGCCTCATTCCCAAACACCCTCGGCAACTCCTTAGTTGTCACCTCAGCTCCGCTCTCTTCAATTACGACCGATAGGTTCTTCAATGCCTGGGCCACGATCGTCCCTGCCTCCACTTTTCCGGAGCTCATTCCAGCTCGATTCACTCTGGCCAACTCCAACAATCCGCGGATCAAACCACGCATTCTCTCCGCTCCGCCAACGGCCTGGCGAATGTATTCATCCGCATCGTTATCCAATTGCCCTCCGTATCGCTTTTGGAGCAATTGAAGAAAACTGGTCACCATTCTCAGTGGTTCCTGTAAATCGTGTGAGGCAACATAGGCGAACTGTTCCAGATCTCGATTGCTCGCAGCGAGAGCTTCATTCGCCGCATCAACCGCCTTCTTCGATCGACGCATCGCTTGCTCAGAACTCCGCCTCTCGTTTAGGTTGGCCCGTAATATTGAGATAATCAAACCGGCGGACAGTCCCGTCGCTATGATGAATGCCAGCACCCCAATCACAGTCATTCGCGCCCGACCAATGGCTCCTAACCATTCCTCTGCAGGATAGTCGACGCCCAGAATAGCATCAACCTCGCCAGCTTCATTCATCATTGGGACGTAGGCACTCACCCATGTCCCCCAACGGTCAGAATACGGAAACTCATCAAAACTCGTATTGCCGGCAAAGGCATCCATGATGGCCGGATTAAACTCATTCCATACTTCTCCGATCTCCGTACGAGCCTCTCTGCTTCCTTCGTAAGTACCGCTACGATCATAGTCAGTCTCTGAATCAACGATCAGCTCGTTGCCATCGGGGTGCCTACGGAAGGTGTATATGTCAGCCACACCTGGATTCAGCTCAAGCCACCGGATCTGCTTGGAGATCATCGCTAGATACCTTGAATCTTCAGGCAAGGTTTTTGCCGTAACTTCTGAGTGCCCCATAGTACTGAGTTCCTCTGCGTAGGTCGGAGCAAAGCCCTCAATTCGGGAGCGAAGACGGGTATGCTCTTTCTTCCCTGCTCTCTCGACCAGAAACCATCCGGGAACCATCACCACCATTAGAACCACCCATATCCCACCGATCGCAGGGCGGTCTACTCCGCCAGACCCGACAATCTTCGAACGCAAGAGCCATGCGGTCAAACTCACTCCAGCAAACAAGCACAAACCTAGAAAAATCCAATAATCCCGATGATCTTCCAAAAAAGGCAAATCAGGAATAGCAGACAACATCAGAATGTACGAGTAGCAATTCATCCCGGGGAAAGGAATCCAATTTTATCAGGAGCTTGCTCAAATCACAAGCGTTACGAAATCAGAACAACTTCTTTGTCAGGTAAGTGAATTCAAGAGCCGATCGCTTCGCTCGCTCCACCTGATTCGCCGCCGCAGAATGTCCCCCATCAATATTCTCGTAGTAATAAAAAGGAAGACCAGCTTCTTCGAATTTTCGGGCCAGTTTACGGGCGTGCCCCGGATGAACCCGATCATCTTTTGTCGAGGTAACGAAAAAGGGAGTTGGATAAGATTTGTCCGCGTTGAAATTGTGATACGGCGAAATCTTTTCGAGAAATACGCGCTCCTCAGGTAGATCAGGAGATCCATATTCATCCACCCACGAAGCGCCAGCCAACAGCAGATGATACCGAAGCATATCGAGAAGCGGAACCTGAATCACCACCGCATTCCATAGATCAGGCCGCTGGTTCAACATCACTCCCATCAACAAGCCTCCGTTAGAGCCCCCCATGATGCCCAGATGCTCCGGACTGGTCATCTCTCTATCGATAAGGTCTTCCGCCACGGCAATAAAGTCGTCGTAAATTCGCTGACGATTACCCTTCAATCCCGATTGATGCCATGCCGGCCCAAACTCACCGCCGCCACGAATATTCGCCAGCACATAAGCGCCTCCCTTTTCCAACCACAACCGTCCCGTCACCCCATTGTAGGAGGGCCGCATCGATATTTGAAAGCCTCCATACCCATAAAGGAGGGTCGGCGTCGAACCGTCAAACTTGATCCCCTTTTTCCGAACCACAAAATAGGGGATCTGTGTTCCATCAGTAGAGGGGACAAAAAATTGTTCCACCTCCAGCCCTTTCACATCGAACTTTGGAGGAAGCTGCTTGAGCACGCCTGTCTCGCCGGATTCACAATCGTATTCAAGCAGGGAATCTGGTGTCAGGAAGTCTTCGTAATTGAGAAAAACAACTGACTCATCCCTGTCAGCAAATACCAAACTTGTCTGACCAGTTCCCGGCAAAGCAATTGAACTAGTGAACCACTCATCAGCTTTCCGCTCGAGTCGCAATATCTTTCCAGTCACATTTTCATTAATCGAAAGAAGAGCAGCCCCACTCGCAATCGAAACGAAATTCACGGCCTGTGTCTCATTCGGACGGAAAATCAATTCCACCGACGGCAACTCTTTCGTCGCCAAGAATTCGTCCAGGTTAAAAGCGACCAAATCACCACTTTCAAAACTGATCCCCTGTCCTTTCGGTTTCCAGTCCTCTTTTAGAGAAAGAAGAAGACTTCCTTGATAGACCCCATAGAGCGAAATTTTTGGAGGGATTGGAAACCTAAGGGGCTCTTCCTCATTCCCGGAAAGTAGCCAATGTGTCGAAGTAAAAAAGGTATCGGACTCCTCGGCACACGCCAAAACTCGACCATCGTCCAATTCCAAAGTGTAAGGGTAAACAGCAACATCTGAAACATCCCCCTGAATCAGCTCTTTGGCTTGGGACAAAGGAGTTCCGCGCTTCCACCGCTTGACGATGCGAGGGTACCCTGAGTCGGTCAAAGAGCCTTCACCCCAGTCAGTTGCGATTAGCAAGGTTTCCCCATCCAGCCAACTCGTGTGCTGCTTGGCCTCGGGTGTAACAAACCCTCCATCAACGAAGGCAGCTCCATCAAGATCGAACTCCCGTTTGATGACCGCATCTTTTCCACCGTCAGACAAGGACACCAAACAAAAGTAGGTCCCGCTAACTTCATCCCGATAAGTGTCACTACCCTTAAAAACCCAATTCTTCCCCTCTTCTTTCGACAGGGCATCGAGATCAAGAACGACCTCCCATTCGGGGCTATCGCTCGAATAACTCTCCTTCGAAGTCCTGCGCCACAGGCCGCGCACATTTTCATCATCCTGCCAGAAGTTGTATACTTTTCCGTTTCGGACGCGCCCATAGGGAATCCGTTCTTGAGAAGTCAGGACTTCGATCGCGGCTTCCCGATTTTCAGCAAATTCAGCATCGGCCTCCAACTCTCCCAGAGTTCTCAAATTTTGCTCACGGACCCAAGCCAAGGCTTTTTCATCTTCGACTTCTTCAAGCCACAAATGAGGGTCTTCAGCGGATTCCAAATGCATAACTTCCTGAGTCATATCAGTAGATTCCTGACAACCAGACAATACCAAAGCAACTAGCCAGAAAAGATTTGGTCGCATGCTGGTGAATGTGAAACGGGCTCTATTGTCCATCAATGCCTTTGCCGACATCTGGTATCTGCAAGATCTCGGCGCAGTCAGGAAAAGGGCAGGTCATCTCGGTTCCAAATAGATCATGGGTCGCTGAGAGCTTTCGCCGACAATGAGGACAGACAAACTTAATCTCGTCCGAAGGCAACTTGATATCTTCGGGAGCAGGAACCATGAATTCTTTCTCGCAGTCAGGACAATCCATCACCGTGTGAAACAATTCGGCTTTGGCAGAGAGCCGTGAGGAACAATGAGGGCATTCGAATCGCAAGGGCATAATCGGAGAGAAAGACGTTTCCGACCTATAATCCGAAACCGAATCGATATCATTAGAAATGTTGAATCGGTGCGCCGGATACCCTTAGGTGCAGATATGGAAGAATTTGGAATCGATCAATTCTGCGGGGGCCTGTTTCAGACCAATGGGTATCTCGTGAAATCAGGCGGCAAGGCTTGGCTTTTTGACGCCCCCGAGGGCGTTGCGGACTGGGTCTCGGAAATGGGCATCACCATCGACGGCCTCATTCTAACCCACCAACATCACGACCACGTCATTGGTGCCGGCGAAGTGCAGGAGCGATTCAAGTGTCCGACCTGGGCCCACTCCGAGCCCTCGGAAGACCTCACCATGGCCAAGCGCCTTGAGCAAATGATGGGCATGCCCTGCGACCTGGCCCCCTATCGGGTTGACCATCTCATCAGTGGTCAAACGAATCTAGATCTGGAAGGTCTTTCGATGAAGATTCTCCATGTTCCCGGTCATTCGCCTGACAGCATTTGTTTCTTGCTCGACGGGCACACCCTTCTCATCGGCGGCGACGTACTGTTTCGCGGCGGAATCGGTCGAACCGACTTCCCCCACGGGGATCACGAATTACTCATCTCAGGGATACACGAAAAACTTTGGCCGCTCGATGACGACACCCAGGTTCTTTCAGGACACGGCCCGGCCACAACCATCAAAATCGAGAAAGCGACCAACCCTTTTCTGTAGGTCAATTACGCCAGCAAATCCTTCACCACGTGCCCATGCACGTCCGTGAGACGGAAGTGACGCCCTTGAAACTTGAAGGTCAGCTTTTCATGGTTAATGCCTAACAGGTGCATAATGGTGGCGTGGAAATCGTGCACACTGACCGGATTCTCGACCACATTGTAACTGTAGTCATCCGTCGCTCCGTAAGTCAGGCCTGCCTTCACTCCGCCACCTGCCATCCATACTGTCATGCAGCGAGGATGATGGTCCCTGCCATACTGCGACTCGCTCAAGTCCCCCTGACAATACACGGTGCGCCCAAACTCACCGCCCCAAATCACAAGCGTATCATCGAGCATTCCTCGATTCTTTAAATCCTGAATTAGAGCAGCCGAAGCCTGATCCGTTTCTTCGCACCGCTTGGGTAGAATTTTATGCACGTTCCCGTGGGTATCCCATCCTCGGTGATAAACCTGCGTGAAACGGGTCCCCCGTTCCGCCAACCGTCGGGCCATTAATACATTGTAGGCATAGGTTCCCGGTTTCCGGGCGTCTTCGCCATAAAGCTCAAACGTGCTCTCCGGTTCATCAGAAAGATCCGTCAGCTCCGGCACCGAAGTCTGCATCCGGTGCGCCATTTCATACTGCGCGATCCGCGTCTCGATCTCAGGATCGCCAACCTCGGAATGTCGCAACCGGTTCAGGGCTCCAATATCTCCGAGCGTCTGCTGGCGAATATCATCGGTGATCCCATTCGGATTATTCAGATAGAGAACGGGGTCTTTTCCGGAACGAAATCGCACCCCTTGATGCTTGGACGGTAGAAAACCGGGCCCCCACAACCGATCGTAGAGCGGTTGCCCTCCACCTGAAATCATCGCTACAAACGCAGGTAGGTTCTCATTCTCGTTTCCGAGCCCGTAACTCAACCAGGACCCCATACTGGGACGACCAGCAATCTGAAAACCTGTCATCAGGAAGGTGATCGCCGGGTCGTGATTGATTGCTTCGGTGTAGAGCGATTTCACGAAAGTGATGTCATCCGCCACCTTGGACAAATGTGGCATCAACTCCGAAATCCAGGCCCCACTCTGGCCGTGCTGTTTAAAGTCGAACACAGATCTAGCCGCAGGAAAAGAAGCCTGACCCGAACTCATCCCAGTCAGTCGCTGGCCGTTGAATACTGAAGCCGGCACTTCCTGCCCGTGTACCTTGTCCAGGTGTGGCTTGTAATCAAACAACTCGATTTGAGACGGCCCACCGGACTGAAACAAATAGATCACCCGCTTCGCTTTCGCTTGGTGGTTGGGGAACTTGCCGGGACCACCTCTAACCGCCCCTTGAAGGCTATCCCCTAAAAGAGAACCCAATGCAGCACCTCCCAGCCCCGCAGCGGAACTGCCTAAAAACTGTCGACGACTGGCCTGGAACGCTTGTTGTGGATCTATAAATGGAAAACTCATGGCTATTCTCTCACAGAAGATTCTTCGAGGTTCAAAATCACGTTCGCAACAGCTGCGGCTGCGGCCAACTCCACTGGATCACTTTTGAAGTTCTGCTGAGATTCGCCCACCGTCAAAATCTCGGCCGCCTCTTCCGGAGCAGCTCGATAACTTTCCAAATAGCGGGAATAGGCGTCTGTTAGAATCGAAAGCTCCTCGGCCAAAGGCTCCCGAGAGAGAACACTGCGAAAGCCATAACTCACTCGCTCGGACGCCGAAGAATCCGGCACCGCGATCATTCGCTCGCCAAGTTTTCGGGCTGACTCAAAGAACGCCGTTTCGTTCAAAAGGGTCAGCGCCTGAAGCGGAGTGTTGGTCCGCTTCGGCTTCACCGAACACCACTCCCGATCCGAAGCATCGAGCACCGCCATAGCTGGAGGAGCCAAGGTCCGCTTCCAATAGGTATAGAGGCTTCGACGATACAAATCATCGCCTGTCCCTTGCTTATAAGTAAAATTGCTCGCCTCCTTCCACATTCTATCCGGTTGGTAAGGCTTCACCGACGGCCCACCCACCCCATTCACCATCAAGCCACTCGCCACAAGAGCTTGGTCCCGCAACATAGCCCCAGGCAGTTTTAACCGCGGCGCTCGAGAGAGGTATACATTGTTAGGATCCTTTTTGAGATCCCCTTCACGAATGGAAGACGACTGCTGATAGGTCCGGCTCATCACCAAAGTCTTGAGCAGGTGTTGGGTATCCCACCCCGACTCGCGAAACTCAATCGCCAGCCAATCCAGCAGATCTGGATGAGTTGGCAAACTACCTTGAGTCCCAAAATCCTCGGCAGTTTTGACGAGTCCTACCCCAAAGAGCATCTGCCAATACTGGTTCACGGCGACACGAGCCGTGAGGGGATTCTCATCACTCACAAGCCACCGGGCAAAACCAAGGCGACTCCGCGGTAGGCTCCCCATTCCTGAAAACACCTCCGGCACATCAGACTGAACCACCTCACCCCTGTTATGATACTCTCCGCGAACACGAAGGTAGGTTTCCTTCGGAGTAGCCGCCTCCTCCATCACCATCGTTGTCGGCAGACCGTCAGCGAACGCCGTCCGCTCCGCCCCTATCTGAGCAACTGCTGCCATTCTTTTTTGGTCAGACTCGTTTGCAGCATGACTCAAAAAATAGCTCCTCAGCACCGCCGCCTCGTTCCCGGTTCTTTTGTCCGAAGCTTTTGCCAGAATCTCACTCACGTCAGTGGTCTCGGAAAGAATCTTAATCTCTTCCGAATTCAAAACTCGCTCTGAGTATATCCGAAGATCTGAGACCTGCCCCTTCCACGCCGCAAGGTGCTTGCTCCCCCCTACCAGCAATGGCGTCGTTCCTTTCTCCCCGGCCTTATTACTGTTCGTGTTGTGAATCGTTCGCGTCTCTACCTCTTCACCGTTGATCCATATTTCCAACCCACGCGAACGCTGAGTACCATCATTCGTCAGCGCCACGTGAACAGACTCTCCTGGCTCAAACGTGCGAAGGGTCTCCAGCATCCCAACTCCAGAGATCCATCGAGAAATAATCGTGAAGCGGAGATGCCCTTTATCGAAAGCAACGAAGAAACCCTTTCGAGTGGTCCCCGCTGCCTCGTTAGAGAGAACGGCACCGCGATCGACTTGATCCGGCACCATATCGAAGGCAATCGAGAATCGGTTCTCACTCGCTATCCCAGCGACCTTGTCTTTCAAATTCACGGGCGCCTGACCCCTTGCTAGAATCGGTTGATCGATACCAAAATGATTGGAAAGCCCATCAATAACCAAGACTTCCGACAAATCCGGATTCGATCGTTCCCAATTTGCCTGACGCAACGCAATCCCCGGTTCCGCTTTCGCTAAGTTTTTCCGCCCCTTCTCGAGGCGATAATCAATCGCAGCCAGTTCGGCCTCTTGCTCTCGCGTGGGCGCCTTGATCCAAGGCTCGGAGTTTCCATATTTAATAGCCCGGCCCGATTCCGTGATGTTATCAAAGAAGGAAGCCACCTGATAATAGTCGCGCTGCAAAAGTGGATCATACTTGTGATCATGACAACGGGCACAGGCCATCGTCAGCCCCATCCAAACCGTCATCGTGGTATCGACCCGGTCGACCGCGTTCTCTAACAAAAACTCCTCCAACACCAAACCTGACTCCGAATTGTATCTATTATTGCGGTTGAACCCCGTCGCAATCATTTGATCTCGAGTCGCATCTGGAAGCAAATCTCCAGCCAGTTGTTCGATCGTGAACTGATCGAACGGCATGTTGCTTTTGTAGGCCTCGATGACCCAATCCCTCCATCGCCACATGTCGCGAGGACCATCATTTTGATAACCATCTGTATCGGCGTAACGCGCGGCCTCCATCCACTGCCAGGCCATCCTTTCGGCGTGAGCATCAGTGGCCAACAATCGATCCACCACCTTCTCGAAAGCATCTGTTGAATCGTCCGATAGAAATTCATCCACTTGCTCAAGGGTGGGAGGCAACCCGGTGAGGTCGAGCGAAACACGTCGAATCAAAGTGGCCTTCTCCGCATCAGGAGACGAAATCATTTCCCGCTGATCCAGCTTCTCGAGAACGAAATGATCCACCTCATTCAAGGCCCAATCAGGATCAGAGATTTCCGGTAGCTCGCGTTTTAACGGCAGCTCAAACGCCCAGTGTTTCTGCCACTTGGCACCTTCATCAATCCATCGCTCCAGCAACTTTTTCTCTTCTTCCGTCAGCTGACGTGACTCGGGAGGTGGCATCACATAATCCGGGTCTCCGTCAAATACCCTGACAATCATCTCACTTTCCTTCGAGTCTCCCCTCACTACCGCCGCATAGCCGCCCAGATCGTGAGTCGCCCCCTCTTCCATATCCAAACGAAGGTCAGCTTTTCTCTCTGCTTCATCCGGGCCATGACAGGAGAAACACTTATCCGAAAGAATCGGCCGAATATCTCGATTGAATTCGACTTCGCCACTCAGCGACGCCAACTCTGCGTTCGTTGCCGTTTCAGGATGAACATTCGATGCGCCGCCCACACCATTCATTCCAGCCCTGTCATAACGCTCTTCCGCCGAGAGGCGATTCCCAGCCTCAGGAGTTGATGCTTCGACAATGACCGGCCCTAAGGGCTCCTCCGTTTCAGAAACTAACCACCAGGCAGCTCCTACCACAGCAATACAAGCCGCTACTCCAATCGATACGGCCGACCGAAAAGAACGACGGGGAACCACTTCCTTCATTGGTGGCATCACGACGACTTTCTCGTCGCTCACCTCACGTCCGATGCCATGAAGCAATCCCTCAATCTGAGCGTGATCCAAAAAATGCTCGCGAGCTTCGTAATTTGATTCGAGCAAGTTTTCCAACTCCTCAATTTCCGACATCGTGGCGCTACCGGCGTCGAGCCGCGACATGAGCAATTTAAGACGTTCGTATTCCATGGGTCCAAAAATTAGTCGAGAGGTCGAATCGATGAATCGCCCAGCTGAGATTCGATACAGCGAAGCAAATTGTCTCTCGTCCGAAACAACAACTGCGAAATCGCATTCGGTTTCACATCACTCCGCTCAGCAATCGATTGCACGCTTTCGTGCCTGAAATAGCGGCTTTCTACAGCGTCACGCTGCCTGGCAGGCAACTTGTCGAGGCACAGCTGCAAATAACGCTGACGCCTTTCGATCGAGGTTTCCTTCTCCTCGGTCCGCTCCGCCAGAGTCTCCATCAGTTCATCAGAAAATGGCACCTGTTCGCCACGTCGCCGCTGCTTATCTCGGTACTGCAACACTTGATATCGGGCCACTCGAAAGGCCCAGGCACGGAAGTTGGATCCCGGCTCAAATTGCTCCGCTTTTTCCCACAGCACCTGATTCGTATTCTGAAGAATATCTTCAGCATCGCTGCCAGAACCGGTCAAAGCACGAATGAACCCAAACAACCTGCCCTGGTGTGCTGCCAGGAGTTGCTCAAAATCGCCAGAGTCTTCAGAAAATGTCTTTGCCACGTTCACGGTGTTTCAAAGGATATCTGCTTTAGTGACTAATCTTACGCCTTTAAATTCAAAAACCGTTTTCGAGTCCTGACCTGATCGCGCCAACCGGCCAAACTACCGAGAACCTTCCACTGCTTCAAAAGAGGGAGATATTTAGCAATATTTGCCCAGACAATTTCTGCGATTTCCTTCACCTTCCCTGCCATGAATCAAAAAATGTGCCGTGTGCTCAGCACCATATTCTTTCAGGCAGGAGTCTTCTCAGTTTTGCTAGCCGTCTTTATCTGGTGGTATCTCGGCAGCGAAGACCCCGCCAATCAGGCCCACGCAGAACGCTTCGGGATCTTCGTAGGGCTCTGGGCTCCTACACTGCTCATTCTCTCCAATCGATTTGATCGCTTTGCAGACAAAGCTGAGCAGTTGCCTGGACTACAATCCGAGCATCACGACAATGTAGAAGAGAGCGAGTGATTCCGCTTTTGCTTCATCGGAGCCACAAAAAAGCCCCACCCAATGGGTGAGGCTTTTCGAAATTTCTAATTGGAAATCAGAGACTACTTAGAGTCACCGCCCACGTCCGTAGTCTTCTCGAGCACCTTGTCGATCAAACCGTATTCGGCAGCTGAGGCGGCTGACATGTAGTTGTCCCGGTCCGAATCCTTCGCGATTTCTTCAACTGTCTTACCAGTGTGGGAAGCGAGGATCTCGTTGAGCTTGCTCTTCAGCGAATACATGAACTCAACGGTTCGCTCCACGTCGGAGGCTGTTCCCTGCGCTCCACCGGAAACCTGATGGATCATGATGTGGGAATTCGGCAAGGCGTATCGCTTGCCCTTCGTTCCCGCAGTCAAAAGAACAGCTCCCATGCTCGCGGCCATTCCCATGCAGTAAGTATTCACATCGCAGGTCACAAACTGCATCGTGTCGTAGATCGCGAGTCCAGCGGTCACAGATCCGCCCGGGCTGTTGATATAAATATTGATATCCTTTTTAGGATCCTGCATCTGCAGGTAGAGCATCTGAGCGATGACGTAATTTGCGAGAGGGTCGCTGATACCTTCACCAATGAAGATAATGCGATCCTTCATCAGACGGGAAAGCAGGTCAAACTGGACCATGGTGTTTCCTTCTTTTTCAATCACGCTCACGTTCTTCATCGGATCAATGATCCGCTGCTGAAGGTGAGGAGGAAGCAGGGGGGAGAGTTCTTGGACGTCGTCTAAAGACATAGCAGGCAGGTTATCTAAAATTTAAGTTGGGAACGTTCTAATTTGTCGTTGGAGAAAGCAAATCCTTACTCACCCTCCACCGGCGGATCGACTTCGGAAATCTTAGCATTCGAGCGAAGAAACTCAATCACCTTGGAAAGCGAGATATCTTGTCGGATATTGGCAAACCCGTTGTTGTCTTGCAATTCACGGGCCAGCTTCTTGATCGGACGGCGCTGCTGCATGGCCATCATCGAAACACGCTGTGATACTTCCTCATCGGTTACGGTGATTCCTTCTTTCCCGGCAATCTCCTCGAGAATAAACATGGTTTTCACGTTATTCTTGGCCTGAGATTCGGCACTCTTGAGCAAGTCATCCTGATTCTGTTCGATGTCATTTTCAGACATCCCCTGCTCCACTCCACGGGAAACCATCTGGTTCACCTGGCGCTGCGTTTCGTTAAACACAATGTGCTGAGGAAGCTCGAAAGTCATCTCGTCGTTCAGATGAGCAAGAATCTGATTGTCGATCACCTGGTTGCGAGATTGCTCCTGCTGCTGCTCAAACTGACCCCGAATTTTGCCCTTCAGGTCTTCGAGAGACTCGGCTCCCATCGCTTTAGCATGGTCATCGGTTAGCTCAGGAAGCTCGCGCTCTTTCACTTGAGTCACGGTTAGCTCGTAAGAAACTTTTTTCCCGGCAACGGCTTCGACAGGGAAATCTTCGGCATACTCGGCATCGAAAGACTTCGATTCGCCGGCACTCATGCCCAGCACCTGATTGGACAGGCCGGGAATAAATTCACGGGACTCTTCTCCTTCTTCAGGAACATCGACCCAATGGCCTTCGCCCTTTGCCAGCGGCCCGGCCTGCTCTTCGAGCTTTTCTATCAGCGACTCGCCATCGAGTGTTGCAGTGTAATTCACCACCACGAGGTCAGTCGCCACTGAGGCACGATCCACATCAGTAGGGACTGCCTGCTGCTTGCGCATGTTCTTGAGGTAGTCCTCAATCATTCCGTCGCCCACTTCCATCTTCTGGACTTCGACCGGAATCTCTTTGTAGTCAGCCACTTCCACTTCGGGCTCAGTTATCACTTCGACGGCCAGCAGGTAGGAGCCATCGGCCTCGAACTGATCGCGCTCGACCTGAGCGATCCCGAGAATGGCCAAGCCTTCCTTCTGATGCGCTTCACCGTAAGCAGAGCGAGCCAGGCGATCTTTTAATTCACCTTCGATCTCAGCGCCGTAGCGCTTCTCGATCACACTGGACGGGATCTTACCGGCGCGAAATCCAGGCACTTTAGCCTGCTGCGCATAGGTAGCCACGATCTGTTTGCGTGTGCTCGCAACCGTTTCAGCCGGAATTTCGGCGGAGAGACGTGCTTTACACTCAGGTAGGCGTTCGACAGATATATTCATAAAATGGAGAAATTGAATCCGCCAACCAATGGTCCTGCGGATGAAGGGCGGAAATTTAGATCAAGGATTCCGGCTTTGCACCCGATAAATTCGGGTCTTTTCTAATGGGCTTTTCCGTGAGAATTCAAGCTTTAGAGGCAAAGAAAGGCCTCCATATCAGCCGGCAACGGGCACTGCCACTCCCTTTCACCCCAGCCAAACCCTGATGCGTGAAGGGCCTGTCGATCGATCAGCAATTGCGTTTGAAGCTCGTTCGTCCAGCCCTGCTCGACGAAATCGAGGTAACACTGCTGATCCGGGCCATATATCTTATCCCCGACAATAGGACATCCCGCATGCGCCGCATGCACCCGAATCTGATGCGTTCGTCCCGTTTCCGGGAAACATCGGATCAGCGAAAATCGATTTCCGTTGCTGGTAGGCTTTTCGAATCGCTTCTCAACTTCAAATCGTGTCAGCGACGCCTTGCCATCCTCGTGCACCATTTGTTTCACCCAGATTGGCGATGGAGTGATCTCGCCTTTTCGCAAAAGAGGCGCGTCTACCGCAAAAACATCCTCCTCGGGCCAGCCGGATACAATCGCGTGGTAAGATTTCCGAAATTCCCTCCTTTCCATTGCCATACCAAGCTCCCTCGCCGCCGCCTTGGTCTTGGCGACTAGAACGATCCCGCTCGTTTCGCGGTCGAGCCGATTGATCAAAGAAATCTGGCCTCCGCAGGCCAACTCAAAGATACAGAGCTCCTCCAGCCCGTCCAACAAGGTCGGTGGATTGCCCGGGACAGACGGATGCACCAAAAGATGGGGCGGTTTATCGACCAGCATGAAATCATCGTTTTCATGCACGATCTCAAATTCAGGGGTCTGGAGCCTCAGGTCGATAGCCACTCTTAATCTTGATCTTGATCTTTTTCTTGCTCTTTTCCCTAGCCCTCGAAGGCTCTTTGGAGAGCAAGATCACGATAAAGATCAAGAGCAAGGCGGACTGGCGTCGTGCCATAAAAACTGGACTATCCCCCTATTTACGCTAGAGGTTCCCCTTTCTTCCCACACTGGATTTATCATACCGATGTCGGCTCCGAAACAACAAACACTCGCCTCAGCGGCCTCTGTCACAGGGACTTCTCTCCATACCGGAGAACAGGTCACTCTGACGATGAAGCCTGCGCCAGTCGATCATGGCATCAAATTTCGCCGAATCGATCTCGACGATCAGCCCTTCATTGATGCCCACGTATCAAAGGTCCAGACCGTCGAACGCGCGACTACCTTAGCCGAAGGCTCGGTCAAAGTTCACACGGTTGAGCACGTCATTTCCGCCCTTGTCGGCATGGGAGTCGACAATGCCCTCATCGAAATGGATGCGAACGAGCCTCCTATCTGTGACGGTTCCGCTCGCCCTTTCGTCGACTGCATCAAAAAAGCCGGCATCGAAGAGCAGGACGCCTTCCTCAGCGTGTTTGAGATCCGCGAGCCCATTCACCTCGAGACCAAAGGCGGATCACTCATCACGATCGTTCCCGACAAGAGTTTCCGTATTTCCTGCACTCAGGTCGGGCCCGACGGTCGAATGACTCAGTTCTATTCCACTGAGATCAATCCTGAGACCTACGAAGCGGAGATCGCCGACGCCCGAACTTTTGTCTTCTACGAAGACGTCGAGCCACTGCTCGAAAAAGGACTCATCAAAGGCGGTAGCCTCGAAAACGCGATCGTCATCAAAGGCGATTCAGTGATGAGCAAAGAATCCCTCCGCTTCACCGAAGAATTCGCCCGCCACAAGATTCTCGATATGATCGGTGACCTCATGCTATGCGGCAAGCGCATCATGGGGCACGTCATCGCTGTGAAGCCAGGCCATGGTCCCAATACCGAAATGGCCGCCAAGCTCGCCAAGACCTTTGAGCAAACGCTCTCCATGGTTCCGGCCGTGAACATTCCCACCGGCGAAGGCGTGATGGACAACGTGGAAGTGCAGAAAGTCCTGCCCCACCGCTACCCATTCCTCATGGTGGACCGCATCATCGGATTCGAAGGCGACATGAAGTGCACCGGCGTCAAGCAGGTCACCATCAATGAGCCATACTTCCAGGGACATTTCCCCGGCCATCCCGTCATGCCCGGTGTCCTTCAAGTCGAAGCCATGGCACAAGTCGCCAGTATCGTCCTTCTGCGAACTCCTGAAAATCAGGGTAAGATCGGCTATTTCATGAGTGCGGATAAGGTTAAATTCCGCAAGCCAGTCATGCCCGGCGACACCCTCATTATCGAATCCGAGATCATCAAAATTCGACGCAACATCTGCTTTGCTAATTGCCGCTGTACCGTCAACGGTGAAACCACTTCGCAATGCGAGCTGAAGTTTGCCCTGCTGACCTGATCCCTTCCGGGATCACTTGACCAACTTTTCCATGGCCAACGAGATTCACCCCTCCGCCATCATCGACTCCAGCGCTGAGCTGGGAGACGATATCGTCGTCGGCCCCTATTGCGTGATCAACGCAGGAGTCAAACTCGGAAACGGCTGCCATCTTAGCAACCATGTCACGCTCGACGGACCGACCGAAATAGGTGAAGGAAACCAATTTTTCTCCTACTCCTCCATCGGCCAGCGGACTCAGGATCTCAAATATGACGGCGAGCCGACTCATCTGAAAATCGGCGTTCACAATACCTTTCGCGAATTCTGCACCGTCAACCGCGCTACTTCAGCCGAAGATGCCACCATCATAGGGAACCACGGAAACTTTCTCGCCTACACTCACATTGGTCACGATTGCATCATCGGAGACCACGTCGTCTTTTCCAACAACGCGACGCTCGGCGGCCACGTCATTATCGAAGATCACGTGATCCTCGGCGGACTCACTGGCATCCATCAATTCTGTCGCATCGGTGCCCACGCTATCACTGGTGGATTCACCAAGATCGTTCAGGACGTGCCCCCCTTCATGGTGGCTGACGGAAATCCAGCTCGCGTTCGAGCGATCAACAAAGTCGGATTGGAACGCCGGGGATTCTCCAAAGAGTCTCGCCAAGCTATCAAAAAAGCTTACCGCATTCTTTTCCGCGAAGACCGCAACACCACCGAAGCGCTCACCGCGCTCCGGGAGATGGACGCCACCGCCGAAATCGACCAGATCATCGAATTCGTGGAAAAATCCGAACGCGGACTTTCCTAATCGGCTCCCTTCGCCCTAAGCTCGGCCATGCCTGAGCTCGCCGAAGTCGAATTCTACCGCAAGCAGTGGAACCCCGGCCTCAGCCAACAAGTCGAACAAGTTCTCACCCATCCCAAAGCGCGAATCTACCGTGACATCCCCGCCGCAGCCGTCCGCAAAGGCCTGACCGGGCGCCGACTCGATCTCAGCCACACGCATGGCAAGCAGATGATGTTCGAATTCGATGGTGGAGCCTGGCTTGGTCTTCATCTCGGAATGACCGGGAAACTTCACACCCGCCCACCCGAGGCGCCCATTGAGAAACACGATCACCTCGTTCTAGTTCTCGAAGATTCCCAACTCGTCTTCACCGATCCCAGGATGTTCGGAAAACTGACTCTCGATCTCACCGACGATGGCGACGCGCCCGATTGGTGGCAAAACTTCCCCCCTCAAATCCTCGACCCCGCGTTCACCAAATCCTATCACCACACCTTTGCCCGTCGCTTTCCAAAGACCCCGATCAAAACACTACTGCTCGACCAGCGAGGCTATCCCGGCATTGGAAACTGGATGGCCGACGAAATCTGCTGGCGCGTATCGATCGCCCCGCATTCCCCCTCCGGTTCCCTAACAGACAAACAAATCGACACAGTCTGGAAAATCACCCGGCAGGTAACCCGCGACGCCATTCGGGTAATCGGAGACGACTGGGGAAAGCCGCCCAATTCCTGGCTGTTTAATCACCGATGGAAAGACGGAGGCCACTGCCCGCGCCAAGATTGCCGCGCTGAGCTGTTGCGAGCCGATCTACGCGGACGAACCACCTGCTGGTGCCCGCAATGTCAGAAGTAGCTCCAAATTTCTGTCACTTTTGTAATGGGAGGCGCTTCCCAATTTCTCAATACTTCCATCATGGAACCACCTATGAACTTTATCCTGGATGTCCTGTCCTACCCGTTTCGACGCGGCGGCAGAAACATGCTCGTCATGGGATCAATCCTGTTCGGCCTGCTATTCGTCGTCGGAATCTCTCCAACCCTCGGGGGCATGGCCTCACTGATTCTAATGGCCTACTTTTGTGGAATCTATTTTGAACTGCTAAATTTATCCACAGACCCGGAAGGAGAGCTGTTCTGCTTCCCTGACCTGAGCGACCCCATAGAAGACGTCCTTCTTCCTTTTGTACAAGTCGTTGGGGTCATTCTCATTGCATTCGGCCCCTACATCGCGTGGCACTTCTGGGGGGGGAACGTCGAACATTTCAGCCCCCTTGGTCCCATCAGCACTTCAAACATTCTATTGGTTTGGGGATTCGTCTATTTCCCCATGGCCATGCTTGCCACCGTTCTCGTCGGTTCGCTAATCGGCGCATCGCCTCACATTGTCCTACCCGGCATTGTCAGGTCAGGCTACCTGTATTTTATCGCCATCATCCTGCTGGGAGCGATTTTCGACCTCGTTGAGACAGTGCTGACGCATACGACGGCGAACCCTTTGCTCGTGATCCCGGTTACCTCCTTCCTTTGCATGTATGTGCTGATGGCACACGCCCGCACTCTTGGTCTACTTTACCAGCGACGCGAAGAAGAGCTGGGATGGTTTAAGACTCCGGCGGACCTTACCCAGGAAGGTTAAGCATTGACCTAACCCTGAGAACTCTCGACTTCTAGGCGCTCAGCGCGTCGAGGACATACTCACTGGGCCGGAAGTTCTCGATGATAACTTCTTCCTGATCTCCCCGCTTCATCCGAACTTCCTTGATGTTGAAGTTCGGTGTTTTGTGAGGAGCAAAAAGAATATCGTCATGAGTCGAGTTCTCATGTTTTTTGAACATTTCAGGAATGATATCTCCTCCGAGATGATCATCCCTACCCGTCGCGAGGTGGCAGGTTCCCAACACTTTCTCATCCTGAATGTCGGCACCGGACACAGGCAACACCTGCGTACCAAATCCGAGTTCACCCAGGGTTCCCGTCATCGGGTCGTCCGCCAGCCGAGCGTTGTGAGCGTCGATCGTCTCCTGGCTTCCTTCGATCAAAGTCGAACGCACGATGCTGCGGTTCTCCACATCCAGCACTCCGAGAGTGCCGTCTTCATACTTCATTGGAAATTTCCCATTGGCGTCCACAGGCACAAAATAAACTTCACCGGCAGGCAGATTAGCGATGTCAGGAGCGGTGCCTTTGCAAAGACCATGCGATTTCTGAGCAGCCTGACCATCGAGAAAAAGATCAGCCGTGAGAATGGTCCCATCCTCCAACTCGAAATCGATTTCCACAGAGTCAGCCTTATCCATCGCCTTGCGCATCTTTTCCGCATCGGCACTGACTTCGTCATAGTCTACTGCCAGACCCGACCCGAGTATGACGTCATTCACGCCATGCAGGGTCGCTCCACGGAAGCCATACTCTTTGCACTTGGCTGTCAGAGGCGCTGTCGCAGAATAAGTCGAGACGCACAGAATGATGTCGTAGTTTGGATAGATGTCATTATCCAGGCTCAACTGATTGCCTTCGGTGTCGTAGACCTCATCTTTTAGATCAAGGTTCGACCCGTATGTCATCGGGAATGCGAACAATTCTCCGCCCGTCATTCCGAGCGCTTCCATCCCACCATCTTTGAGCGCCAGGTAGAACTCCTCGTAGGCCTTGCACTGAATTTCGTGCCCTTCGGCATCCAGAAATTTATAGCCCTCTATCAGGCTCATGTCTTCGAGGTCGATGAGCACGCAGACTTTCGCGCCCTGAGTCGGCTCGAAAACCTGACCAAGGAGACGTTCCAGGCTGAATTCGGGGAATACCCTCTTCTCTGGATTCAAAATGATTTCGCGATCAAGCGTAGCAACTGACATGGTTCTATTGGTTAAACGGGTTCAAAAGAGACTGACGATGACACAATTGGGGCCTTACAGACAGATCTGTTCTTTTCAACATTCTACGCATCGGAATCGATACGGGATATCGAAAAATTCGAAACAATTGGGAAACCATCACCAATGCAAAACCAGTTTTCTAGGTCGAGACCTGGGTCGAGACCTGGGTCGAGACCAAAGAACCTTCCTGGGCATGTTGCCATTGCGACAGCTGCTCCGGGAATGGGCATTGATCACACTCAGATAGATCTTCGAGGCAAAAATCCTGATAAATTTGGAGAAGCCCTTGCTGCTGGTGGTAATAACTTGTGAATAACTTTCCTCGTTTTTCATCTTTTCCGAAAAGCCTTAGCCCCGCCCGCCGCAGCTTCTGATTAGAGTTTGAGCTGCGAAGCAGCCGAAACTCATCCCACCGGTAGGGCTCTTCCCCCATCAGGGCTGGAAACAGCACGTTTCCAAGGATATCACGCCGCCGATCTTGACCGAGCAAGCGCAGGCGCCCTTCGATCGGCTTCGCTCTCACCGTGAAATGATGCTCCCAGAAAGGATGCCGAAGGTTATTGAAGGAGTTATTCACAAATTTCTCCACCTTATTCACAGGGTTTTCCCAAAGACTTGAGAGTTCTTCCCATTGCCCCACGATAGCGGCCAAAGCTCCCACTCTTCGTTGCGGGTGATTACCAGGACGGCTACCCGCAAAACGCCAGGGGATCGCTCGCGAAGGCGATGGTTCAATCTGATCCCTCATCTTCCACCAACAACTCCAGAGCTCGCGGAGATATCGCCTCGCATTGCTATCCGCAGCTTCGTCAAAGACCTCCCGGTCCAAAAATCCCGCCGCCCCAAAAAGTCTGGCTTCGCGCTCAAGCGGGTTCATTTCTCCCAGCTCCGAAATCGGACAGCGTTGCGCCAAAATTGCCATGGCTGTTTTATTCTGATGAAAACCGAGCGCTTCGGCGACGGCTTGATAAAGCGCCTGATCCTTCGAAACGGAAGCGGACATCGCATTCAGACGCAGCCTCTTCTGCAAGAGCCTATGCTGCGAGGCACAAAGCAAAAGCAATTCCACCTCCTCATCCGTCATCAAACTGAGGGGTGCGACACAGCGGCCTGGAAAGGCCTCCGGTAAAAAATCAGGAGGCCCTTGAGACCAGGCGTACTGAGGAAGCTGCAGCTGAACTACTTTTCTGTGACTGTTGGTTCGAGTATAAAACCGATCCAGCGACGGACCGTCTTTGAACACGTGTAAAACGACCGGCTCAAATTCGGGGTTCACGCCATGCCTATGGGATTCCCAATCTCGGACGTCCGAATCAATCTCAATCGCCCCTGAATTCAATACTCCGTCGATCTTTACGGCCGACTCTGTAAAATCAGGCCCCGCTGATCGGTTCCAATGCCCAAATTGCACTATCTCGATGCGCTCGCCATCTGTCCCGATAAAACGACGGCCAAATTCACCCCCAAACCAGCGAGCCTGCAATTCGAGCTCTGACTCCAATGCAACCAGGTCATCTCTCACCATAGGCCGGGCATCTGACCACACTCGGGAACGGAAATCTTGATAGGCTTCGGCAGCATCAGGAAAAGCAAATCTCATTTCACACTGATACCAAAATACTGTTCAAAATACCAGTAGTTTTTGGATTGCCTTCACGATCTCACCAGAGACAGGGATGGCTATTCTTTCCGAAAAAACACCGAAATAATCCATCAATTTCGGTGGGCGGCCCGTTACAAAGGGAGCAAGATCAGTTGATACCCGTCACTTGCACAAATCACAGAAACGTTCTCTTTTTCCCATGATCAAATTTCTCCACACTCGGATCCGAGTCAGCAATCTCGATGATACCATCGCCTTTTACGAAAAACTGGGCTTCACCCTGACTCGCCGCACCGACAAGTCCCCAGCCGGCAACCAGCTTGCGTTTCTCAACCTCGACGGAAACGACCATTTTCTGGAACTCTGTTACTCCCCTGACTTCAAAGTCGAGTTTCCAGAAGACCTCATGCACACCGCTGTCGGAGTTGCAGACATCTTCTCCTATTGCGACAAGTTGGAAAAAGACGGCCTCGAAATCTGGCCGGAAGACTGGAAAGAAGCTTTTCCCTCAGGCGCCAAAATCAAAATGGCTTTTGTGACTGATCCCGACGGCTACGAAGTCGAAATCCTCGAGCGCTGAAAAATTTAAAATCTTTGAACCGTTTCAGAACGTTTGTGACTGACATTTATTTAATTTATCCTTATTTTTAAGATAAACTGATTAAATTTGCGAATTTCTTGAGAAGCATTATCTTTTCAATTCCTCCTTCGCTCACTTCCCATCATTCAAATGCACTGGCTCCGATTCGTGACTCCCACCCTTGTGATGGCCGGATTTCTTGCCGTCCTACCGGGCTGTAAGACCTCGCCCGCGTCGAACAAGGGCGCTATCTGGGAAAGGGAAATGGGCGCTGTTTCCGAGACACCTATCAGCCCCAATGCAGCGCATCAGGAACTCAATCTCAGTGTTGATTTGATTCCCAAGGGCAAGTACGGCCGGCGGCTTGATCGTGAGCTCAAGCCACAATACATCACCATTCACAGCACCCAGAATCCCACTGGTGACGCCTATGCCCATGCCAAAGCCCTTAAGCGTGGATCCTTGCGAGGCGGCGTCTGTGGCTATCTCTGCTGGCACTTCACTGTTCAGGACAGCGCCGTAATTCAGCACATCCCTACCGATGAGCGAGGAGAGCACGCGGACTTCGACGGCCCTGGAAATCGTTACTCAATCGGCATCGAAATGTGTGAGCACCAAGGCAATAACCAGCTAGCGACCCTCGACCGCACCGCAAAGCTGGCCGCCAACCTGATGTATCACCACGAGATTCCAATCGAAAATATCCGGGCGCACTACCACTGGCCGAGGGCGGGATACGATACGCCTAACAAAAATTGCCCGCATTTCCTTCTCGAAAATGGCCGACCCGGCACCACTTGGCGCTGGTTCGTGGGGCGCATCAATCGTCATCACCAGCGTATCATCCAGTACGATGAGAAGCTCCGTGAACAACAGCAACAAGAGGAACAAGAGCGACGCGCCCGCGAAATGGTCCAGATCTACATCCACCGATTCACCTGGCTTGCCGGCCTCAGTTAATCCCCCAAGCCAGCTCCAATCAGGGTAGCTATTTGCGTTTCTGTAGAGCTTTGGTAATATTTCACTGAAAGATGACCCGGGTCCTGCCGGTAAATTAGCTATGATTTCACGCCTTCCAGCTGTCGTTGCCCTCTACCTCCTAGGCGCGCTTTTTCTTCCTGCGTCCGCCGAGGCGAAGCTCGATCCCAATGACGAATACATCCTCGTTGTTGGTGGACCCGCTTTACTGAAATGGGAGGGTTTCCGCCGCGAAGCCCATCGCCACGACCAGTGGTGGGGAAATTTCGTTCGGGCGGCCCGGCTTCGCGTCCAGCAGCTACAGAAAGCGACCGACGACACGATTAACATCACTCTCGCGGTCTACCGCCCGGGCTATGTAACGCGTGCCGCTGAAGATGGAGAACCCCTCATTTCCCATATCGAAAGCGTTCGCGACAAATACAACATCCGCCTGGTCTGGTTCAACAACACCAATGAACTGATCAAGTATGTCAACACCGGCCAGGTTCGGTCCAAAATGAAAGTGTCTGGTTTCGAATACTTCGGCCACTCCAACAAATACTGCTTCGTCTTCGACTACAGCAATCACATCCTCGGAGCTTCGCGAGACTACCTCCATGAGAACCAATTACCCCAATTTGACCGCAAGGCATTTGCCAAAGGATCCTATTGCAAGAGCTGGGGCTGCCACAGCGGCGAGTCATTCTCCGCCGCATTCAAACGCAGTATCGGCGTCAAAATGATCGGTGCAGTGGGCAAGACCGATTATTCCGATGTCTGGCAGCAAATGCTGCCCTATGTCTCCCCTGGAGGACGCTGGACGAGCTAATCCAAGTTCTTTCCATCCCAAATTACCGGCGTTTTTTTGAACAAATAGGTGAAATTTGACGATTTCATGGTCCTTTCACCTCGGTACCGAAACTCAATCAGTCCCCTATTCCCATGCAGTTCGACGAACTCAAACAACTCCACGACCTTCCTTTTTTCGACCTGATCCAGCGCTCACGGAAAGTACACGAAGCGCATTGGCCAGAGAATGAGGTGCAGCTTTGCACCCTGCTAAGCATCAAAACAGGTGGTTGCTCAGAAGACTGCTCCTACTGCGCTCAATCCGCCCGCTACACCACAACAGTGGAGGCAGAGCGCCTCATGGAAAAAGACGACATCATGGAGCGAGCCAAAGTTGCCCGCGACAACGGATCGACCCGATTTTGTATGGGAGCTGCCTGGAAAGGGGTCAAAGACGGAACCAAACGTTTCGATCAAGTTCTCGACATCGTCGAGAGCGTCAGCGAACTGGGCATGGAAGTCTGCACGACTTTGGGAGAGCTTGGCGAAGAAGAGGCCATCAAGCTGAAGAAAGCCGGTGTCACCGCCTACAACCACAACGTCGACACCTCGCCTGAGCACTACCCAAACATCGTCACAACGCACACTTATCAGGACCGACTCAATACCTTGCGCCACGTCCAGGACGCGGGTATGGCCGTTTGTTCCGGAGGCATTCTCGGTCTCGGCGAAAGCACTGACGACCGTCTCAAAATGCTGGAAGTGCTCAGCAACTTCAATCCTCATCCGGAAAGCGTGCCCATCAATTCACTCGTCCCTATTCCCGGCACCCCGATGGCGGAATCTCAAGGCGTCGATTCATTTGATGTCGTCCGCATGATCGCGATCACCCGCATCGCCATTCCAAATGCCAAGGTTCGCCTCTCTGCAGGACGATGCCAGATGAACGATGAGATGCAGGCGCTCTGCTTGTTCGCCGGAGCGAATTCCATTTTCTACGGGGACAAATTGCTCACCACGAGCAACCCACAATCGCAAGCCGACCTCAAGCTTCTCAAAAAACTCGGGCTCGAGCCGCAGAAGCCAAACCGCGGGATGGATCCACCTGCCACGGAAGACTCCCTTCCTCTAGAACCAGCTCTCGCCTGAGGCCTGAGTTCCCCAACTCCCGAATGAAGTGGCGTTGCCTCGACCACACTTTCGACCTGTCGAATCAGGGCGAAATCATGGGCATCGTCAATGTAACTCCAGATTCCTTTTCTGACGGAGGGAAATATTCCTCCTCAGCATCCGCCATTTCCCATGGTCTCCGTCTCCTCGATGAAGGAGCCGCCATCATCGATATAGGCGGCGAATCCACTCGCCCCGGCGCAGCGGATGTCGATAGCGAAGAAGAATCCAATCGTGTTCTCCCTGTCATCAAAGGGATCCTGGCAAAACAACCAGATGCCTGCCTTTCTATCGACACTTCGAAAGCGACCGTAGCAGCAGCGGCAGTCGACGCCGGAGCCAAAATCATCAACGACGTCACTGGCTTCTGCGATCCGCGCATGATACAGGTCGCCGCCACAACAGGCGCTGGTATCGCGGTGATGCATATGCAGGGTAGACCTCGGACGATGCAGACCAATCCTAGCTACGAAGACGTCATTGCTGACCTCCGCTCCTTTTTCGAAGAAAGGCACGCCACCCTCACCAGCGCTGGAATTGAAGCAGAGGCCATCGTTTACGACCCCGGCATCGGGTTTGGCAAAACCCCGGAGCACATCCTCACCTTGCTGCGCCACCTCGATCAACTGATGGTTTCAGATCGCCCGCTGCTTCTCGGAGTTTCACGAAAATCCTTTATTGGGAAAATCCTCAACTCACCCGAGATCGAGGACCGCAACTGGCCCACCGTGGCCATCACCTCTCACGCCCGCGAGTTAGGCGTCCGTCTCCACCGGGTTCACGAATTGAAACCCAATCTTGAGGCTCTCCGTATGACGGAAGCCATGATACGTGCCTAAGAGGGAAACTCACATCACGACAAATACCGCAACATACTCGTCTTGGCGATCAGCCCAGCGCTCCTTGTAGTCCGCATGCATCCCGAGGTCGTAATCCGCTAATCCAGCTTTGGCGCATTGTTTCAAGTTCTCCAATTGAAGTCGGTTTCCGATACCTGTTGATCTCTCAGTTTCGACGTAGCTCATCTGCAGCCCGCGATAGCCGCCCGCAAAATCCCCGCCCAAAATATAGGCAACATCTGCACCCTCACGCTGCGCCATTAAAACTCGCAACCGCCCCGACTCACTCAATTGTTCTATCAGATATCGATAAAATCTGACGTAGCTTTCGTTTCGAAAAATATCCGTCCCATCCCGCCACTTGTAGGTCCTTCTTTGAACTTCAAGGATTCGCCGGAAAACCAAATCCGGCGATTCCAAACTCGCGTCGACGATCTCGCAGCCATCATTGTCGCCGAGTTGCCGAACTGATTTTTGAAACTTCTTGGACCTTCGGGCTAGCCAGGCGTCATATCCCTCCGCCAGGTCAATTCTCATGCAGTCCGTCGCCGGGAACTCCTCATAGCGAAGAGCCTTTCGACCCAACTCTTTAAGGTGGCCATGCAGTTCCCCTTCCTTTCGAACGCCCCCGATACAGAATCCAACTGGGCCTTTCAGCTCTTCCACGGCGCAGCGCAGCAACGAAACGCAGGCTTCAAGATCTCCAATCAAAGGACTGCCAAACATCCAGGCTGACTCCATCGGAAACCAAATTCCCGGCTGCTCCCGCTCGACCAGCACAACCCAGTTGCCCTCTTCCTCGACGATGAAGAATTCGGGTTCCGATTCTGATTCCGATTCATGTAGAAATCCGTTCGCTGCCACCTGCCACGCCGATGACGAACAAAACTTCGATATCTCCGCCGTTCCCGCCACTGCGGCATCAAACTCCTCACGACGCTTCAGGAATTCGGGATAAGATAGGCGCCTCATATCAGAACAGAATCAACATAACCCTTTCAGGTCACAGACCCAACCCTGTTAAGTCTTAAACCGGCCAGCTCAATAGCATGGACCCATGAACATGAGTTCAAGAGCATGAGCTCAAGGGCATGAGCTCAAGGGTTAAGAAATGCGCGAATGACATGTCCGTTGCGGCTCAACACCAGGACCGTTACCTTATCGGCGGGCAAAGAGCCCATCAGGTCGTAGAACGTTTTCACATCCGTCACAGGATCCTGATTGATCTGATGAATTAAGTCACCAGCCTGAAAGCGCTGTTCTGCCTGAGACCCTGCCTCTACCGTATCAATCATGATCGCAGGAGTCGTCTCATTCAGTCCTGCTGCTGTCCTCTGCTCTGCCGTCAGATTCGAAACAGCAATTCCAATCGCATCTGTGATCGACTGCCCCGTTGCCGAAATGTCCGACTTGAATTGAAGTGTATTGGTGTCGGATTTGGCCATCACCGTCACCGAGGTTTCCATCTGCTGACGTTTACGAATGATCTTTAAGGCAGCCGTTTCCTCCGACTTTTTCGCCCGAATTCGGGCAAGAGCATCCTCAGCAGTTTTGGCTTTCTTGCCATCAAAACTGACGATCACATCACCGGCCTTTAATCCCGCCTGCTCCGCCGGAGAACCTTTCACTACATTGGTGATCAAAGCTCCCTGGGTACTGCTCAGCCCCAACGCCAGCGCATAACTTCGCGAAATATTTTCCAAATCGATTCCGATGTATCCACGAATCAACGGGCGACCTAACACAATCGCCTCAAAGACCTCGCGAACTTCATTTGCCGGTATTGCCAATCCGATTCCCTGCCACACCCGCACATCCTGCTGACCCGTAAAAATCGCTACATTGATCCCAATAATTTCGCCACGGACATTGACCAACGGCCCTCCGGAGTTGCCCGGATTAATCACCGCATCGACCTGGAAATATTCGTTGGCGCCGTCGCTCAATTCGCGCTGTTTAGCACTGATAATTCCCCGGGTAACCGATTCACTCAGCCCAAAGGGGTTGCCCACTGCCAGCACCATCTCACCCACACGGACCTTATTCGAATCACCGAAACCCAGTGGAGTAAAGTCCGGCAACTCAACACCTTCTGGCGCTTTAATCTGAAGCACTGCCACATCGACATTAGGATCACTGCCGACCCACTCAGCCAGATACTGACTGCCGTCGTGCACCGTCACGAGAATCTCATCAACACCCGCAACAACGTGATGATTGGTCACAATATGCCCTTCCTTGGTCACGATCACACCTGATCCCAGCCCTGGCGATTTGTACTTCTGATTCTGCCGATAGCCAAAAAAACCAAATGGATCCGCCGGGACAACTCGACTCACATTCACATCCGTCGATGTATCGATACTAACCACCGCTGGAACCACAGCATCCGTTAAATCAGATAACGCCATGTTCATTTCCTCCAGCACGGCGGTATCGTTCAGATTGAGAGGCACGGCACGCAAAAGCGGAGACTTCCCGTCCGCCTGAGCTACCAAAGATTGATCGGCACCGATCACCGCCGTAACGGGTCTACCTTTAAAGAGGTCGAATACGTCGTAGCGCTTGTCTTCGTCGATCACCAGCCAGTACAAGGCAGCAGAGAATCCGACGATTACCAAAAGAGAGAAGAATTGAAAAAATACTCGGGTCATTGTTTGAGTTCAATGAGTGATCAACCAAAGGAAGAGACGAACAGCAATCGATTTAAATCAACCGATTCACTGCTCGGGTTCGGCTTCCTCCAGTAACACCTTATCTATAGGCGGGAAAGACTCCACCATGTTTTGATCCTCTGGTGCCAGATCTTTCACCTTGATCGTCCAATGCTCACCAGCAACATCCTGTAGCATGACGTATTGTGTGTCGTGTTTCACAAAACGCGCAAAAATCTCTTTCCCAACATAATTTGACCAATCGCGAAAGCCGTGATTGATCAATTCCGCCTTTTGAACCTCTATCGATTCGAGAACCGGCCGGCAATGCCCTTTCAACTGGTTGAAGTAGTCAATCGGTCGACCAGTGTGATATCCACGAATCCCTTTTTCCACTTCGCCATTGGGATTAAAAAAAATCACGTTGGGGTATCCTTTCACGTTGAATTTCTCTTTGATACGCCGCAGGGCATCCGGTGCATCCGAAAAATTTCGGGGATAATTCAAATAACAGATCACCAGATTCTCTTTCACATACTCGTTAAAACTCTTAGTCGAGAAAACCTCCTGCGAAAGAGACATGGCCTGCTGATTCCACATCCCGGTAAATAACAGCATCAACGGTCGCTGTTCCCGTTGCGCCCTCGCGAATGCGTAATGCGGATTAATCTCCCACCAGGCGCTTTCAGGATCATCTGGATATACCTGGACTCGCTCGGGACGATCATTCTCAATAATCCTAGAGCGATGCTGCACAGCAGACACGGTAGCCCCTGTTGGGATTGAAGGCCCTTCGGCTGCGGGTGCCGCCAAAGGAGGACGAGGAGGCTCCGTTGAAACAGGATTCTGTGGTTGACCGGGAATAGTAGCAAATTCCGGGCCAGGAGTACCCGGATTGACTGGTTCAGCACGGATACCGGCCCTGTTCTCAGGGATAGGAGGCGCAACCGCTGGCTCCTGAGCAGAAAGCCAAAAAGCCCCCGTCACGAGCCATCCCAGCACTATCATCCGGACGCTTCTGTTCTTTTCCTTTGTCATCGCCACGTTTCACTCGTAACAAAGCACGGTTTTTCCCGATAGGAAAATTGACAATGGGCGCGGCAATTGCTCACATTGCACCTCCTTTTGGCAGACTCACAATGGCAGACTCCAATTCCAACCCCCACATCTACAAAGTGATCGTATTCACTTTGCTCATGGTGGTGTGGATGGTGTTCTCGGGTCTCTTCGATGCCTTTCACCTTACCCTAGGGGTGATTTCCTGCGCGATTGTCACCTGGCTCTCCTCTGATTTGCTCTTTGAGCACCGCAACCAGAGTGTCCTCACCCGCCTCACCCAGGGATGCCGGCTTTTTGCCTACTTCATGTGGATGTTCTGGCAGATCACCTTGGCCAATATTTACATCCTCAAGCTGGCCTTCGGAAGATCAGAAGCAATCCAGCCTCAGATCGTGCGTTACCAATGCTCGCTCGAAACTGACTTTCAGAAATTTCTACTCGCCAACTCCATCACCCTCACTCCCGGCACCGTGACCATCAAGATCATGGGCGACACATTTTACATTCACGCCATTAGCGATGACGCGGCCAAGGGCCTCGACGGAGAAATGGAACGCCGCATCGCTCGTGTTTTCGAGTTTCCCGGTAAACCCTCGACCGAAACCGCATCATGACATTTGTGGATTTCACTGTCGGCGCAGGACTGGCCATCTTGCTCTTAATGATTCCCGCTCTCTGGCGGATCGCGGTAGGTCCCACCGCCCTTGATCGGATCGTTGCGGTCAACGTCATCGGCACCAAAACCGCCGTGCTGTTGATCATTATTGGGGTAATTTTTGGACGGGTCGAAATGTTCGTCGATTTTGCGCTCGCCTACGCCCTTCTGAACTTCACCGGCTCCCTGGCTGCGGCACGTTTTCTCCACAAAACCAAAGATCAGCAAGAACAGAGCGAGGAAGGCGCGACAGCCGAATCATGATCATCACCGTCATTAGCGCCGTCTTTATTCTGACCGGGTTAATCTTTTTCCTCGGAGCAGCTATCGGCTTGATCCGTTTCCCTGATTTCTACTCTCGCACCCATGCCGCTGGAAAAGGTGACACCCTTTCCAGTTTGCTCGTAATTCTGGGATTTGCGATCTACCAGCTAAAAGGATTCGAAAGCTTCTCCCACGACTGGCTTACCCTGCTGGTCATCCTCAAGCTTATTGGCGTCAGTATTTTCATCATCTTTACCAGCCCGACCAGCACCCATGCACTGATGGACGCAGGATTTGAGGATAACAATCAACCCGAAATCAAAGAGGGTCGGCCCAACCATTTGGCCGACGACTGCGATCAATTCTGACGCTGCGCCGCTATGATCTTGGCTTTCGATATTATCATCCTCATCTTCATGGTCGTTGCCGCGATCATTGCGCTGAATGTGAAAGACCTGCTCAGCGCAGCGATGATCTACGGAATCTACGGCTTTCTCATCTGCCTGCTCTGGGCCGAGATGGGTGCCGTGGACGTTGCTTTCACAGAAGCCTCCGTCGGAGCCGGGGTCAGCGCAGTGCTTTTCATTGCGACTGTCTACAACACCAAACGTAAATCCTCAGACTGATGCTCTCGAAGGTTTTCGCTACTATCGCCGTCGTCATTACTGGCGGCCTACTGCTCTACGGGGTCATGGACTTCCCCGCGTTTGGCGATCCCCATTCGCCGCCCAACGCCGGCGTCAAAGGTGGCGGTGAAAGTATCTCCCAGTATTTCATCACTCAGACGTACCGTGACACCAAGGTGCCTAACATTGTTACCGCAGTTCTCGCTGACTATCGGGGTTATGATACGATGTTCGAAACCGTGGTGATCTTTGCCGCTGGCATGGCTATCTTTGCCATCCTCCGTGTCGTCGGCGACAACAACGATCCCACCAAAAAGGAACTCAGTTCGGACGATGCCCTCTCTCAAAAAGGCGATCACAATCGCATTATCATTGGCACAACCTGCCGCATCATCATCCCCATCGTCCAACTCTTCGGCCTTTACGTGGTGGCGCATGGCCACCACAGTCCCGGAGGGGGCTTCCAGGGCGGCGTATTGCTGGGGTCAAGCTTCATTCTGCTGGCTCTTTCGCAGAACCTCAATGCTGCGCTCCGCAGGTTCAGCGAGAAAAACTACTTTACCCTCGCCGCCACTGGCATCCTCATCTATGCCGGCTTTGGAGTCGCCTGCCAGATTCTTGAGAAAAATTTCCTCGACTACGGCGTGCTGCAAAAAGTCCTTTTCACCGATGGCCCAGAGATGGCGAGATCCCATTCCATGCTCGGCGTGGAAGTAGGTGTCGCCTTCACCGTGACCGCCATCATGTTTTCCATCTACGCGAATCTCTCGAGCCGAGGAACCCTCAAAGACGGACTCTAACGGAAACTTAAAACGATGGTAGAATTCTTCGAACAACACTTCAACTTCTGGATCTATGTGATCCTGATGATGATTGGACTGTGGGCTGTCATCGCGAAAAACAACCTGATCAAAAAGCTGATCGGGCTCTCCATTTTTCAGACAGCCATCATCCTTTTTTACGTGTCCCTCGGGGTCAAAGAAAACTCCACCATTCCCATTCTCGATCATCACGCCCCTGCCGCAGAGGTGAGCGCCGACCCTCATCACAATGATGAGCCCTCCGAAACAGGGAATCACGGCGAACTCCATCCCAAAGCCGGTCACGAAAATGATCACCATGCCGATGCTCACGTCGGTGCCCACGCAGTGGAGCCTGACACCATGGCCAACCCCCTGCCTCATGTGTTGATGCTGACGGCTATTGTTGTTGGCGTCGCCACTCTCGGAGTCGCTCTCGCTCTCGCCCAGCTGATCTACAAGGAATTTGGCACTCTCGAAGAGAATGAAGTGCTCGAAATAATCAAAGGAGGGGAAGCAAATGACTGACCAGCTTCCCGCCATCATTGTTCTGACCCCGATGTTCGGGGCTATTCTCGTCAGCCTGCTCGGCAATCGCGATCATCGGATCTGCTTTCCCATCGTGTTGGTTTCGCTTCTCATCTCATTGGGAGCCTCTTTTGGAGCTGCTCAGGAGGTATTTAGCACAGGGGCCATCAACTACTTCATGGGCGGCTGGGAAAAACCCCTCGGCATCGGGATTCAACTGCGAATCGACGCTCTCAACGCACTCGTGCTGCTCGTTATCGGATCGGTATCCATCCTCACCGCCTTTTTCTCGATCCGCCGCATCGGCGAAAAAAACACTGAGAAAACGCCGCAATTCTACGTGCTCTATTTACTTCTCTGCAGCGGCCTGTTCGGCATCACAATCGCGGCCGACGCCTTCAATCTTTTTGTCCTGATCGAAGTTTCCTCCCTCACCAGCTACGGCCTCGTCGCCATGGGTAGCTCACGACGGGGAACCCATGCCGCCTTCAACTATGTCATCATGGGCACAGTGGGCGCTTCATTCTATCTGATCGGCGTCGGCTATCTCTACATGAAAACCGGCACGCTCAACATGATGGACATCCGCTCCATTCTTCAGAGCAACGTCGACATTGCCAATTCCAACGCAGTCACCATTGCCTTCCTTTTCATTCTAGTCGGCATCTGGATCAAAATGGCGTTTTTCCCTCTCAATGGCTGGCTCCCTAATGCCTACAGCTATTGCCCATCCAGCAGTGCCTGCATCCTCGCGCCGCTCATGACCAAAGTTTCCGTCTACGTCATGCTCCGAGTCATGATCAGTGTCTTTGGACTTGAATGGATCTTCTCGCACGCTCAATGGAGCGAACTGGTCGTCTGGTTGGCGGTCATTGCCATCCTCGCCGGATCAATCTTCGCCCTCGCCCAGCGCGAGATTAAGAAGATGCTTTGTTACCTCATCGTCGCAGAAGTCGGATACATGGTAGGCGGCGCCTGGCTCGCCGACGCCGAGTGGTGGGGTCTAACCGGCACGATCTACCACATCATCGCTGACGCGGCTATGACCCTGTGCCTCTTCCTGGCTGCCGGTATCTTTGTGAGACGATTCAACGCGGTGGAAATATCTGACCTCGAGGGCCTTTTCAAGAAAGCCCCATGGACCTCCGTCGGATTCGTCATTGGCGGCCTCGCCATGATCGGCGTGCCGCCCACCTGCGGCTTCTATAGTAAGTTCTACCTTATCCGGGGAGGCATTGACGCAGGCCATTGGCAGTTCGTCGCCGCCCTGCTCATCTCCAGCCTTGTTAACGCGGTCCTCTTTTTCAGGATCTTTGAGATCGCCCACTTCGGCAACAAACCAGCCGAAGGTCACGATCACAGTCACGACGCAAATGCTGACGAAGCTCCGGCACGTCAGGAAGCTCCTTTGAATGCCCTCATTCCACTCTTAGTCAGTGCCGCCGCTATCTTGCTCATCGGCCTGTTCAACGGGCAGATCGTCGAGCTGATCCGGGTCGCCCTGGAGGATTTTTCAACCTTGGCCCTGAATTTGCGATAAGCTGAATGGAGAACACCGTCACCAGTTTACTCCCGGTCTGGGCCTGCCTCGCTTCGTTGTTGGCAGTTCCCGTTATTCTCATCTTTCGGAAAGAGATTTTTCTCCGCGAGCTAACCACCTTTGCCGCCGGTTTCGCAAAACTGGGCTTCGTCCTCGCGATGCTGCCCATCATCCTCGACGGCAATGTCATTAGCGTCACCCTGTTCGAAGGCATTGCCGGTATCAGCGTGCCGATCGTATTCCGCGTCGATGGGCTAGGAATGACTTTTGCCTTAGTCGCTTCGACATTATGGATCCTGACATCCCTCTACGCGATCGGCTACATGCGTGGCCTCAAAGAGCATTCCCAAACGCGTTTTTTCGCCTTCTTCGCTCTTTCGCTCTCCGCCACTCTCGGCGTCGCCTTTTCGGGGAATCTGCTCACCCTCTACCTCTTTTACGAACTGCTTTCCCTCTCGACCTGGCCACTCGTCACACACCATCAGGATAAGGAAGCACGCTCAGGAGGTCGAACCTACCTGACTCATCTGCTCGGCACTTCGGTCGCATTCGGTATCCCGGCCATCATCTACACCTATCTGCAAAGCGGAGGCGATCTCTCCTTCGCTGGCCCAGCAATTCTAGCAGGCAATGACATGGGCTATCTCACGGCGGTGGTGCTCCTGCTCGCCTTTGTGTTCGGTTTTTCAAAAGCAGGCCTCATGCCGTTTCACTCCTGGTTGCCCGGAGCCATGGTCGCCCCGACTCCCGTCTCCGCTCTTTTACACGCCGTCGCAGTGGTCAAAGTGGGCGTCTTCTGCGTGATCCGAGTCGTCACCGGTGTCTTTGGTTTTGAGCTCCTTGAAAAACTCGGCGCCAATCTAGTCCTCTGCTGGGTTGCCGCATTCACCGTGATCACCTCTTCACTAATCGCCCTTTCGCAGGACAGCTTGAAACGACGCCTCGCCTTTTCCACTATCGGCCAACTTTCCTACATTGTGCTCGGTGTCGCTCTGCTCCACGAGCTGTCAGTCACCGGAAGCGTGCTCCACATCGCCGCTCACGCCGTTGGAAAAATCACTCTCTTTTTCTGCGCCGGGGCCATCTTCGTCGCCACCGGAAAAAAGTACATCAGCGAGCTTCCCGGACTCGGCAAACGGATGCCCTTTACCTTCGCCGCCTTCTTCCTTGGATCACTGGGTGTGATCGGGCTTCCCCCATCAATCGGACTGATCTCAAAATTTCATCTCGTGCTGGGAGCGGCCGGATCGGGACAGACTGCTTTGCTGGTCGTATTCCTGATCTCCACTCTTCTCAATGCCGCCTATTTTCTCCCTATCGTTTTCCAAGCGTTCTTTCCTTCAAGAAATGCGACTGGTGAGTGGGCCAATGCCAAATTCTCAAGGGCCGAAATCAAAGAGGCACCCATCGCCTGCGTCTTACCTCTCTGCATCACCGCCTGCCTCACCGTTGGCCTCTTCTTCTTTCCCGGTGTGCTCCTTGAGCTCGCTGAAATCTTCGTTAACAGCGTGAAACCATAACCCATGAGCCCTGAGAAAAAGGAATTCGATTGGTTCGACCGGCCTGAGTCGAGAAAGCTGCTGTGGCGCCTCCTCATCGGAGCCAGCGTTGTCAGTGTCCTGCTCGAACTCACCCTCGTCTTCGGCCACGGCCGCCACGACTACTTCGGAATCGACGGCATGTTTGGATTTTACGCATTGCTTGGATTCGTCGCCTGTACTCTCATGATTCTTGCCGCCAAGTTATGCGGATTTGTTCTCAAGAAACCGGAAGATTTCTACGGAGATTCCAAAGAGGAAACACTACCTGAGGATATTGATGATGCCCTTCGCTGATTTCCCCCCCGCCCTCATCCTGATTCTGGGAGCCTTGTTAGTGCCGGTCTTCAAAGGGACCGCACGGTCCATCTATGTGATCGCACTGCCCGGTTTTGCCCTCCTCTATATTCTTCAGCTCGAAATCGGAAACAGTTGGCACCTCAAGTTGTTTTCGTTTGTTCAGGAACCTCTCGAGTTTCTGCGCGTCGACAAGCTTTCCAAAGCCTTTGGCATCATCTTTGCCCTGAACGCCACCATTGCGTTCATCTTCGCATTCTATGTGAAAAAATGTACCCAGCACGTCGCGGCTCTCATCTATATCGGCGGCGCACTGGGAACCGTATTTGCCGGGGATTTGCTCTCCCTCTATGTATTTTGGGAATTGATGGCGGTCAGCTCGACCTTCGTAATCCTGGCCCGCAATACCGAAAAAGCACGGGGTGCCGCTCTCCGGTATGTCCTGGTTCACTTATTCGGCGGCCTTCTTCTTCTCGCTGGCATCGTGATAACGATTGCTCACCAAGGTGGCAGCATCGCTTTCAACGGATTTGATTTTGCAACACAGCAGCACACCGGCACCTGGCTGATCCTTCTTGGCATCCTCGTCAATGCGGGAGCACCCCCACTCTCTGCCTGGCTCCCGGATTCGTATCCGGAGGCGAGCGTAACCGGCGGCCTCATCCTCAGCGCCTACACCACCAAAACTGCCGTCTACACTTTGCTCCGTGGATATCCGGGATGGGAACCTCTCATCTGGATCGGTTGCATCATGTCGGTCTACGGGATCATCTATGCCCTGCTCGAAAACGACATGCGACGAATTCTCGCCTATTCGATCATCAATCAGGTGGGATTCATGGTTTGCGCGGCGGGCATCGGCACGCACGAAGCGATCAGTGGGGCAACGGCTCACGCCTTTTGCCACATCATTTACAAGTCCCTTCTCTGGATGTCCGCTGGCGCTGTTCTTTACCGTGTCGGCAAAAGCAAATGTACCGACCTGGGCGGACTCTACAAAACCATGCCCCTGACACTAATCTTCGGCATCATTGGAGCGCTCGCCATTTCGGCGGTCCCGGGTACCAGCGGATTTACCAGCAAAACCATCATCCTGCAGGCAGCTGAACATCAGAAACTGTTCTGGCCCTGGATGATACTGGAAGCTGCCTCTGCCGGCGTTTTCCTTCATGCCGGAATCAAATTCCCCTACTTTGTCTTCTTCAACAAAGACAGAGGTCTGCGTCCTAAGGAAGCTCCGCGCTCCATGCTGCTTGCCATGGTCGTGCTCTCTTTCCTCTGCATCTTTTTGGGCGTCTACCCTCAGCCTCTCTACGATATCCTGCCTTACCCGGTCGATTACCAGGCCTACACCTGGCCACACTTCGTGACTCAGATGCAATTACTGATACTCTCAGCTCTGGTCTTCTTCCTTTTCCTGCCCATGCTGAAACGAACCGCTACGATCTCGATCGACTTCGACTGGTTCTACCGAAAAGGCTCCCCTCTTTTTTACCGGGCGACGGATAAAGCGCTCAATGGATTCAACGCTTTCGCTGGCAAATTCTTCATCGGCAAAGTCGTCAAAGGAGCTTCGAACTTTTTCGAATCGGGCGCTTCACGCATCGCCTGCCACATCATGACGCCGATCTGGGCGATGCAAGGGCACAGTTCTGAGCAAATTGAAGATGAACGCCAAGTGCTGTTCAAGCGAGCCAAACGCGGCGCTTTCCCTATCGGGGTCACCGCGTTTTTTGCCGTGATCATACTTGGAATTCTTTCGGCGATCTTCCTGGTGAAACGCTAGAGCTAAAGCTCCAACTAATTCGCAGCGCGCCGCAGCGACTCCACGTGATAATCGAACCAGATCGGCTCCATTCGCTCAATCATCTCAGTGCGTTTGTGCGCGAGCCCTTCCAATTCGATATAAGTGTGATCAACCTTGTTCTCCACTAAGTGCTGGTGAAAATCCCGCACCGTTGGCAAATGCCCGCCATCCTGAGTCCCGCAAGCCATCTGAATTCTCAGCTTACCTTTGATCTTCCCCAGATTCTTTTCGAGTAAAACGAATGCGTCATTGTCGGCGTAATTTTCTCGATCCGGCCCCAGAAAACCACCGATGACATCTTTCCAATCCTCGGCTTCATCAAAATCCTGCAAGGTGCGCGGCACGTTCCCAGCCTGACAAAAGAGCGAACAAAACATCTCAGGGTATTTCATCGCGAGCCGCAGCGATCCCCGCCCACCCATCGAAAATCCTTCGATACACCTGCCAGATCCCGAAGCGATGGTTTGAAACTCCTGATCGATATGTGGAATAAACTCAGTGATGAACATCGTTTCAATCGGAAACGCTCCATCGTGGGAGTCCTTATAAAAAGTGCTACTTCCTCCATTCGGAAGAGCGACAATCATTGGAGGCCACCGCCCTGACAGAATCCCCTCATGGAGCACCGCCACATCCTCAAAGCTGTGAAACTCGTTTCCTCCATTGCCGTGCAAATTATAGATCACCGGATAACGCTGCTCAGTGTTCTCCCCGTATCCTGGAGGTAGATAGAGACAATACCCCACTTCCCGACCTGCGACCTTTGAGACAAAGGTTCGATGAGTGGTGTTGGGCGGCAGCTCCTTATTCTCAGGCAACTGGTTGACCCATACAATGCTGGCCGGCCGGGATTGCTTGGCCGTTTTTTTCTTACTCGTCTCCTGACCGAATGCCAGACCGCATGTCAAAATCAAGCCCAGGAATATCGTGATCGCACTTTTCATGTGCCCCACCAAGCCACAAACTGACCACCCGGGTCAAGATCGGGAGTCCCCGCGAAGCGGTATCTCCTCGTCCACTCTGCGAAGATGAAGGTCACGATTCATGTCCGCTATTACTCCGAGTCGATTGCCCCTGTTTGGATGGTAGACTCTGACGTGAAAATCCAGCGCGCTCCTCAAAACTGATCACGGGTGGCCTATCATCCAGGGCTCCCCTACGACCTGAAAACCCCTCACCAATCGTAGCCGAACTTCAGTCTCACTGTGTGATCAAGGCTCGAAGAGCGGTTCAATGTGACATTGTCAAAATCCAACTCAAGCTCTGGAGCCATATAGATGCCACCGTGTAACGGAATTTTAAACCCAGTCCATGAATGCCAGATCTTTTGGCTCATGTTGTCACCTCTCAAAAAACTGAAGTGGCTGTGGTATAACTCGAGCCGATCATTCATGAGTTTTCGTCGATAGTCCAACGACCACCCCGGTGCCATGTAATTGTCTGTTAGACCGTTAATGTACTGCTCATCCACATAGAAGATGCCAATTTCACTAATCAGTTCATGCTTTTCATCTGAAAAGAATTCATAACCAAGTGAGGGTCCCACAGCCTGCCTCAGCTTTAAACCATCATACTTCTCCTGCTTGAACGAGTACATCATCGACCAGTACGCTTTCTCAGTAAAAAACCGGTCATATTGAGGAACAACAAGCCAGTCCTGCTTGGCACCTTTCCCGTTCACGGTATCGTACTCAACCTGTCCCCTTAAGCGGAAACGATTCTGGTCTCTTCGCCAGCGAAGCGAAATATCTCCATCGAGCTCATTCGAGTCACTGGAACTGCCGCTCTCAAGTTTCATTGAGAGATTGGCAGACCCCTCCCACTCGTTCCTCTTTTTGTCTCCCTCCCAGTCAACCGCCTTAGCACTCAGATCGATATTGGGTTGCTTGGATTCACTCGACGTAACGGCCAACGCCTCGGCAGCTACTGTATCCTCAACATTCACATCGCTGATCTTTCCACGCGAAATTGCAATTAGCCCGGCATAAGAGGTCTCAATCGAAACCTTAAGAGGTCCCTGCTCAATCACTTCACCCGAAATTCGATCACCATTGCGAAGAATAATGACGTCCGCCCGCAAAGACGGACCAACAGCCAAAACGATACCTAAAAGGCACGACACCCTTCTCGATGGTCTAAATCCAATCCTCATTCTTATTCTCTGTGTTCTATCGGAAAAATTCCGATAATCTCGTGGTGGTGGACATTGCACACCAAAACCACCAAACCTACCTCAAGAGTCCAGAAAATTCAAAACTGAATTGCTACCCCGATAAACGGTCCCTTGATTGCCAAATCGTAGACAAAATCGCCTGCACGATAGTCCGTGGCCAAATATCGATAACCACATTCAACCGTTATTCTGTCAGAATACTGATACCCAACTGCCGCAAACAGGCTCCATGTCAGATCTGAGCTCACGCCGAAGCCACCCACATCTCCGCGAAAGGCAAAATGCCATTGATCGTCTATCTGATAACGAGCCCGAAATCCAACAAAAGGATCAACCCAACTTAGTGAAGCACCCACTTCATTCGCTGGGATCAGTCGATTGATTTCACTTTCGATGATTCCAGCCAATTTTTCTTTTGCCGCAGCCAACCTTTTTTCAACTGCCTTCCGAATCGCATCCTGTATTCCGGGAGGCAAACCGGCAGACTGAACAATGGCAACCTGTTCCGCTGCCACGGTTCTGGCATAATCCGAAATTGCCGATCGCACTGCCGGAGAGTTGGCAATTCGATTTCCCAACTCGGAATTCTGCGAACCAACTCCACGATCCACCTGTTCCCTCACCACTGAAATGACTTCTGCACTTCTACTCGAAGATCCATCCAATACTACAGCTGAAGGGCCGGCCCCAATTCCCGGAGGCAATAACCCCGCTAGCCATTTCAATATTTCTTGAGCGACGAAAAGAGCCGTGCGATCAGCGACCTCTTCACTGACCTCTTCACTGATTTCTCGAACCCCGGTACTGTTGACCCCTAAACCAAGCGACACACTCAGGTCGGTGTAGCGAGCTCCCGCAAGAAAATCGATCCAGAGATCATCCGTCTCCAAAAACCGATAAGTGATATATCCTTCAGCCAGAATCGCTTCAACCCCGACATTCACGCTCGACAACAACCGCCCCTGCGGCTGCCCGCCCAGAGCCAAATCCATGTAAAGTCCTTCCAGGTAAAAACCAAATTTGCCGTGACTCACATCGAGAGCCCCGGCGCCAACCATCTCAGCTTTACTAATAATATCGGCAAAACTCGCATCAACGCCAACACTAACACCACCAACGCCAACCCATCCCTCAGCATTAGGAATCCAACCTGGTATCACAAATGCAACCTCCCACGCTGAAGGTTCGAACAGCCCTGTTTCCGCCGGACTTCCGTTTGCGCTTTCTGAAAAGACAACAGAGTTCGTCACAAGGACAATCCCGCCTATGACGCACTGTTCAACAATTCGAGCCGAAATTCCTTTAACTATACTAAATCCTTAATCGAAACCTGAGACGAGTCGATCGCATTTTCAGAGTATTTAAATCACCTAAATACACCTGCTCACGCTACCTTCTTCGCAGCCATCTGATGAAAAACCGACTTCAATCTATCACTCCCTGTTTCCGATCCATTGGCAGGCTCGCGGCTCGAGTTGGGCATCACAGAAAATTCCTACTCACTTGCTTTATTGTCGCCGCCCACCTTCTTGGAGCCCTCACATCCGTAAAAGCGCTTTTCGATACTCGGACTCCTCAGGGAGCAATCGCTTGGATCATTTCGTTAAACACGATTCCCTATGTCGCTGTCCCTGCCTACTGGGTTTTTGGCCGCAGCGGCTTCGAAGGTTACGTAAGCGCGAGACAAACTGAACTTACCGATCTCGACCCAGTCTTAAAAAAGGCCTATGAAGATCTCGCCGCAGGCGGATTTTTGCTGCACTCGGATTCGAAACACTTCACTCCTGAAGAGAAAATCGCCCGCCTCCCCTACACCCGTTTCAACGACGTTGAACTGCTGATCGATGGAGAAGAGACATTTAACTCCATCATCGATTCAATCCGGCAGGCCGAAGACTATATCCTGATTCAATTCTACATCGTTCGAAACGACGGTCTCGGGAACCGCCTCCGTGATGCCCTCCTAAAAAAAGCAGCATCTGGCGTCAGAGTTTATTTCATCTACGATGAAATCGGCAGCTACCAACTCCCCAAGAAATGGCTCGAAAATTGCCGAAATGGAGGCATCGATATCCGGCCATTCAACACGCGACAGGGACACTCCAATCGATTTCAGATCAATTTCCGAAATCACCGGAAAGTCGTCATTGTCGACGGGAAGACAGGATTTATTGGAGGTCATAATGTCGGCGACGAATACCTTGGATTGAGCGAAGAATTTGGCCACTGGCGCGACACTCATGTGAAATTTCAAGGCCCCGCTGTTCTTCCCGCTCAGGTAGCATTCGTCGAAGACTGGAACTGGGCGGCCGACTCGATCCCTCGGTTAAACTGGCATCCGAAAAAGTCCCCTCACGGGAACATATCGGCGCTCTGCCTACCTACCGGGCCATCTGATGAACGGGAATCCTGCACTCTCTTTTTTCTCCATGCGATTAATTCAGCACATAACCGAATCTGGATTGCTTCCCCCTACTTTGTTCCTGACGAACAGATCATGAGCGCACTCCAATTAGCTGCTCTTCGCGGGGTCGATATTCGAATCCTCCTTCCAGAAGATCCAGATCACCTGCTGGTTTACCTCTCCTCATTTTCCTACCTTCCTGTTGCTGCGAAAGCGGGCATCGAATTCTATCGCTACGGAGACGGCTTTCTACACGAGAAGGCCTTTATAATTGATGACCGATACAGCGCGATCGGTACAGCCAACTTCGACAACCGCTCTTTTCGTCTCAATTTCGAGATCACGATGCTGTTCGATGACGAGGAATTTTCCGAGCAGGTCGAGAAAATGTTCGAAGCCGACTTCAAAAAGAGTCGTCTTCTAAATTCATCAGAACTGACTGAGAAATCATTCGGCTTCCGGTTCGCCGTCAAATGTGCCCGGCTTCTGGATCCAATTCAGTGACAATCACCTTTTTGGTCACTCTCCCATATTCCTTGTGCTACACTTTCCCATGTTCACTGGAATCGTCGAAGAATGCGGCAAAGTCGCCCGGCTCAACCCTGTTGAAACAGGTGCCGAACTGTGGGTGCGATCAACGTTCACCGATGAGGTGAAGCTAGGAGAAAGCGTTGCCGTCAACGGAGCCTGCCTCACCGTCACCGAAACCAACGGCGACGCGATGCGCTTCGATCTCCTCCACGAAACGCTTCGTCTCACCAATCTGGGGGAAGTAATCGAAGCTTCTCCCGTCAATTTGGAACGATCACTCAGAATTGGCGACCGGCTCAGCGGCCACTTCGTCCAGGGCCACGTCGATGCGTGCGCCGAAGTGCTGACCTATAAGCAAGAGGGGCAGGATCATCAGTTCACGGTCGCGCTTCCCGAAGAGTTCGCCCACCTCGTGGTTCACAAAGGATCGATTTGCGTCAATGGAATCAGTCTGACAATCGCAGACCTTGAAAAAGATCGCTTCACCCTCTGGATCATTCCCCACACTCACGAAGTCACTAGCCTCAAGGTCGTCGCACAAGGATCACGAGTGAATCTCGAGTTCGACCTGCTCGCCAAGCAGATCGCGCGACTGACCGAGTTGGGACGAAGCTGACAGCCGAATAGCGCTACTTTGGTGGCGCTTCGTTCGCCTTTGGCTCCGCAAAAAAGAGAGCGCCCGACGTTTTGGTTTTCCGGCGATAAATCTTCCCGCCATTTGCCACGTAGAGATACGAATGCCCGGGACCGGCAAAACAAACACTGACAAGCCCTGAATCAGGATCCGGGGTCGCAATGACTCCACCCATTCGCCCTGTCGGATCAAACATTTGCAATCCGACTGCGGTCGTCACGTAATAACGGCCGTGAACATCGGTCGCCATTCCATCACCCTTCGCTATTTCGGGATCAGCAACCGGAGTGCGCATTTCCATATAGTCCTGTGCCGCTGAAAGAGAACCGTCTTCATTGATTCGAAATGCTGTGACGAACTTTCCTCCGTGATTGGAAACAGCAAGCGTCCCTTGGTCCCTCGACAAAGTGATCCCATTTGGTTTTGAGACCTCACCGGTATTCACCACGGTCATGACACCCGACGAATCGATTCGCCGAATCTCCTGAGACGGAGTCACCGTAAAATACAAATCCCCGCCGTGGGTAACCACCAGATCATTCGCCCTAACCTCAGCGGCCAATTCCGTTTCCTTGCCTTCTTTATCAAAGACCACCGCCCTCTGCTCTCGGCCCACACAGGCATAGAGCCTCCCATCCGATCCCCATTGCAGCCCACTGATTCCGGTAGCGTCCTTGATGAATTCAGTTCGCTTCCCTTCAAGATCAACTCGGTAAACCGCCGTGCCGCCCTTCACATCAGAAAAGTAAAGATTCCCATCTGCGTCCGTGCACAAGCCGTCAGCAAACTCAAATCCCTCCGCAGCGACTTCCCAATCCTCGCCCTCGACCAACACCTGGCTAAGTGGCATGTCCTGTCCAAACGAGACAGTGACAAGAGCCACAATGAAATAAATAACGGTTCTCATGATGATTGAATATTAGTTTTACGGATTCAGTTCCTCCCAGTCGCGCCAGATCCAGCGCAGGGTATCCGGAAAGACGGCGCCTCCATGACGACCACTGTGTTTACCGGTGCCCATCACGAATTGATAATCGTAGCCGGAATACTCCAAGGCAGCCGCCATCTGTTGATTCGCGAGAGGCCAATTCCCATGAAGGTTATCAAGATCATTTTCGCCATCCTGAAGGAAAACCCGCAAAGGTTTTGAATCGGACTTCCTGATCAAAGCCGGATACACATGACCTCCCCGAATATTGGTGAAACTCCCAACATGACTGATGACTTTCCGAAACGCACCGGGACGCTCCCACGCTGCAGTGAAGGCACATATACCACCCGAACTATTCCCACAAAGAACACGACACCTCGGATTCCGAGAAAGCTGGTAGGACTTTCCGACCTCAGGAAGAATCTCCTCCAATAGGAACCGGGCATACTGATCACTCAGCGTATCGTATTCAAAACTGCGATTCTTTCTCGGCTGCTGTCCTTTTTTGGCTGCGGGAACCACACCCGGATTGATAAAGATGCCAATCGTCACGGGAATCTCCCCGGCGTGAATCAAGTTATCGAGTACTGTCGGAGCACGGAACGATCCGCTCTCTTTGACAAATCCGCCACCGTCCTGACAGATCAACACGCATGCCCTATCGGATTCGTGGTACTGTGCTGGCACATAGACCCAATAGTCCCTCACCGTCCCTGGATAAATTTCACTGACCCACTGATGTTGAGTAACGGTCCCTTGGGGCACTCCGTCTTTCACCATCGAATCCGGCCCGGGAACGTAGTCTTCGTCAGCTGAATGGACAAAGGAACTGAACCAGGCAGCAAGGAACAGAAGCAGACATCTCGTAGCAATTTTCATAAGCGGATTCGACGACCCTGCCTAAATCCGAACGAACAGGCAACCCCACAGCCTAAAACTTTGTTCACGCCATCGCGCCCAACTCTTGGTTCTTTACCTACCAAAACTGAAAAACAGCCCCGGCTGACGATAGGTCACTTGATATCCTGAACCGTATGAAGGGCCACACCGGCTGCCGCCATACCAGAACGGATTGTAGGAATAGCGATAGACTGGCCAATATTCGCGAGGCTGATAAGAATACCGGAACTGATACCCGGGAACCGTCAGCTGAGGAGAGATCAACGGTATCGCAGAAGTATTTGTTTCTTTCTTTTCCTCTGGCTGATAGTCAGACCCAAATCCGAAACGGGGCTTCGGTTTCAGCTCTTCTGTTTCCAAAGCCGGAATCACTGTCTGGACCGGCGTTACCAGACCCAAACTAGATAGCGCCGGGACCGATATCACCGCTGAACTCCTGCGATCACCGAGTTTCCTCATGTTTCGGGATCCCTGCAGGACATATCCGGAGGTCACGTTTCCTGTTCCAGGTGACTTGAATATCTGCTCCACAATATCGCCGCGCACAGTCGTGCTGATGGCCAGCACGACTGCCGCCACTGCTATGGGAAAAACGTTCATTGGGCTCATTCTACTGAAATTGCTTCATCGATACAATCCTCATTCTATTGCCCCTCTCAGCCGGAGCGTGACGCCCATTCAGACTTTCCGCTTGAGTTTGCTGCGCTTCGGCCCGAATGATTCCCTCCTAATTTTTGACTTATTATGGCACTGAAAAAGATCACCTCAGTCAGCGGAAAAGGCGTCTACGTTCCCGGATCGGATATCGACACCGATCGGATTATCCCGGCACGTTTCATGAAGTGCGTCACCTTTGATGGACTTGGTGAATATCTTTTCTACGATGTCCGCCACGATGCCGAGGGCTCACCCAAAGAGCACCCGCTCAACGAAGAGCGTTATCAGGATGCCAGTATTTTGCTTTCCGGAATCAACTTCGGTTGTGGCAGCTCTCGCGAGCACGCACCTCAGGCCATCTACCGGGCCGGCTTTCACGCAGTGATTGCTCAGAGTTTTGCCGAGATTTTTTTTGGCAATTGCGCCACTCTCGGAATGCCCTGCGCCATCGCTTCGGCAGCAGACATCAACATTGTTGCAACAGCGATTGATGCCAACCCCGATCTTAAAATTACCATCGATGTAGAAGCTAAAGTGGTCCGCTACGGCGACGACGAGATCAAAGTGGAAATCCCATCCACAGCGAGAGACGCCTTTCTCTCAGCCCAATGGGATCCCATTGGCGAGTTACTTGACGGCGAAGAGGCAATCGACGGGACTGCCTCGAATCTTACCTACATGCAGAGCTAAACCAGTCAAGCTGACCCGATTCGGGTCAGCTCCTTGAGGTTACCCCCCTTGAGCTCAGCTCCTTGAGGTTACCCCCCTTGAGCTCAGCTCCTTGAGGTTACCTCAGTTTCTCGAGTTCAACTCCTAGGGGTCCTGCTGCGGAGTTTATTCGCCTCCGCTACCTGGCAGCTTGAATGGAAGCTTAGGGATGTCCGGCATCTCCATTTTTTCCGCCTTCTCCCGCTCCGGTATCTTTTCGGCGCCCTCAGGCAGGACACTGTTTAGATTATCATCGGCAGCTTCCATATAGGCGCCGAAGTCATCAGTCAGCTGATTGAAGCCATCGATAGCTTTAATCCTCACTTTAGTTCCCCCTTCTCCGCCTTCGGAATCACTGGAGATCTCAAACGGAAGAATATCGAAGAAAACCGATCCTGGCTCGAGCCAATTGACCACTTTGTCTTTGATCTTCATCACTTGTTCTTCGGGTAGGAAGACATACGCGGCATATCCCAATCCCGCGAGGACAGCAATCATCATGAAAAATTTCAGGATCCGTTTTGGCCATTTGGAGCGATCGTGATAGCCTCCAAATTTCATCATATCTTTGCCAAACTGCGCCTTCTCCTCTTCGCTCATCGGCTTCATGGGTCGCCCGTCACCGTCGAGTACTACCTCTTCCTCTTCTTCCGCGGATTCCTGAATCGGTGGAGCGCCTAGTGGAGACCCAAAGGGAGAGGAAGGCTTGGGCTCTTGATCCCCTTCATTCCCAGACTGACTTCCGCCAAAAAGGGACTCAGCAAAACCAGGTTCCCCTCCTGATGGGGCAGTAGAAAAGGGTGAAATGCTGCCAAAATCTTCAACAGGAGCATTCGCTTTCGTTTCATTTGCTCCTTCACTGATTGGAGAAATCAGCGGCGATTCTGAAGGTGGGGCAAACAGCGGGGAACCTGTTTGAAACGGCGACGAACCCGGTACTGGGTTCTGGGCGTCGCTAGAAAGGCTCTCGACAGAATTGTGCTCCATTGCGTTGTTTTCCAATGGAGGAACAGCCTCAAAAGATCCGTTTTCTTTTGCCTCCGAATCTGTAGGCGCGAAACTAGAAAGATCAGGAACGACAAATTCTTTAAACTCTGAACCAGTTTGATCGGACATATTTTCAACCGGACTTGAATCTAACTCGGTCGTAGCATCAACACTTGGTGGAAATCCCCATTGCGAATCAGAACCATTCTCGCCTTCAACCTTAGATTCAACTTCCTGAAAGTTCTCAGAAACGGGTTCTGGGGTGATCTCAGGTGGAATCGTCTGTGGGGCTTCCATCTGAGCCGGCTCCGCCTCAACTGCGGCTTCGACCGGGGCAGGCGTGACTTGAGCAGGCATTGGCTCCGTTTTCTGTCCTCCAATCAAGGCCACATTACCCGGGCTAAGCTCAATCGCCGTAACCGGAGTTTTACAATGAACACATTTCCCTGCAATCCCAATGTGCTTGCGACGTATGTTGAGAATTCCAGAGCACTCAGGACAGGAAAGTTTGAGAACTTCTTCGGGATTACTCTCCGCGACCGGAGAGGCAGATTCGGATTGGGACGGATACATCGTGGGCAGGGGCTATTTGGTTTTAATCGGTAATTTCAGGGCTGTGATACGTCAGCAGAATCGAGAATTGGGGAGGCTTCCAAAGGAAGCGGAGGGATCGATTCTTCAAGCATCGCTGGCACCTGAGGAACAACAGGAGCGGCTTCAACCAGTCCAGCCGGATTAAACTTCTGTTCCATTAGAGCACGAACACTGACAACATATTCATCCACAGGGAGCACATACGATGCCAGAGCGGCACCACAAACGAGGCCAAGGATAACAACCATCATCACCACGAAACCTGTTCTCACTTTTCGCTTCGGCTTGGCTCCCAGCGGTTGCGATATCACGTTTGGAGTAGGTGCTTCCGCGGCTTGGGGTTCATCAGCACGAGGGGTCACTACCTCGACCGGTGCGTCAATGACCGTAGAACTGCCAGTCGTCTCAACTGGAACTTCTGCCTCGTTCACGAGACCTGAAGGTTCCGCGTTAGGACCTCCAAACATGCTTGCCCCGGAATCGTTTCCAGAACTTAGAAAAGAAGCGCTGGCTGATGATCCCGTCGAAAACATAGAGCCTGCAGACTCTTCGCTCGTAGCTGTAGTCAACTCGGATTCAGGCGCTGGTGCTGGCGCAGTTGTATTAACGTTAGACTCAAATTGGGGAACTGGAGGTTCAGTATTATCGACGGGAACAGGAAGCTCTTCGGAAATCCCGAATGGAGCGGCATCAATACCACTGCTTTGGCTTTCAGTTGAAGCGGGTCCAAAGCCATTCGAAGCATGAGGAGCCTCTTCTACAATCGTGGCAGGTGCCATGGTCCCGAAAGTCGCTTCCGGTGTCGAAACTTCCGCAATGGCAAATCCGGATGCTGCCGGAACTGAAATCGACATTTCAGATGCCGGAGTAGAGTCCACCGCACCAAATGCAGAAGGTTCATCATCATTTGCCGCAGGCATCATCGGAGGAACCTCAGAGAATCCGCTGGACGACTCAGTGAAGGGAGCCGGCTCATCATCATGCGAAGCGGTCTCAATCATTGCGGGCGGCATTCCCGTAAAAGCGTCAGTTAGGGCAGCAGGTTCGCCGTTTGAAAAAGACGGATCGGGTCCTGGCGAAAATTCGGTCGCCTGCGCCATTCCCATTGCCGGAGGTGCTTCGACGATCGCTACCTCTGTGGTCAATGGGTCTGCGGAAGGTTCCTCAGGTGCAGGAGCCGAGGCCGGAGGAGTCACCGACTCAGGCTGTCCCCAGCCAACGGCTGCAGCGGAGGAAGGCTTTACCTCTGCCTCTTCAACAGGTGGCTGCTCAAGCTCCGACGCTTGCTGTTCAGCACTAGGTGAATCAAACCTCGAAATTGACGGGACATCAGAAAATCCTGCAGATGTGACATCTGGTGTTTCGAATCCCGTTGGTGCCATAAAATCAGTCGGCGGCGCTTCATCGGGAGCCACTGCTGGCGTTTCACTGAACCCATTCGAAATTGAGTCTGTCGTTGGGACAGCTTCACTATCGCCCGACCATCCGGCAGGACCTGCAGCTTCAAAACCGGAATTGACCGATTCAGAGTCAGGTGCTGGTGCTGGTGCTGGTGCTGGTGCGCCGATTGGCTCAGCGAATGCCTCAGTAGCTTGAAACTCGATTTTCTCGTCAGTGAACCCAGATGGCACATCAATATCAGTCACCTGAGAAGGGCTCGACATCTCTGGAGAAGGATCTCCCCAGCCTGTTTCAGGAATCGCAGCGACTGTCGTCTCGTCTTTTGTCTCAACTGGCTCTTCGGCAGGGGTTATCTCCTCTGCTACTTCTGCTTCACTTTGAACCGGTCTATTGCTCTTGGGCAATCCTGGCTGGAAAACGGGGAACACTTTGATTTCGCCGTCAGCACCCGATGCAGACGCGACAATCGGCGCTTCGCACCACACACAAGCACCATCAACGCCCAGATGCTCATGACGCAAAACCAGTTCGCCGTCGCACTTCGGGCAACTCAGATGAATGAGATCATCTTTCGTCGTTTCCTCATTCGCTTCGACAGGCTCCTCAGCCACGGCCTCCACTAAAGGTTCCTGCGAAAATCTAAGTCCCAAATTCTCAGCGTCAGGCGTAGGCACCGGCACTCGATCTACTTGCACCGTAGCTCCAGACGAAGCCGAAACCTGCATCCCTGGCGTTCCTTGAACGCGAATAGAGACTCGATCATTACTAGCTCCGGGGAGTTCAAGATCATCGGGCCGAGAGGACAAAACCATCTCGCTTTCCTCAACCTCCTGCTCATCAAGGTTGGTGATCCCCCTAAGAGCATTTTCGCCCAAACCCATCGAATCGAGAAAACGACTCTTGGCAGCTTCAGTATCAACAGGGGGTGGTGTGTTTGTGTGTTCGTGGTTGGATTCCATGATGCTGGAAGGCGTATTTCAAAAAATTCCTTATTAAGATAATGTTAATTATAGTAATTATCAAAATGTTTTTCACTACAAGTTTGATTTTTTACAATTCTTAAAGAAAATTAGCGAATGCTTAACTGCCGCCACTGGCTCGCGACTCTCTCATTTCTGTCCCTCGCCGGGTGCGTCGCCGTCGATTCCGTCCCTTCTCCATCCCCTACTGGCTCGCCGGGCAACGGTAAAATCGCTCTCAGCGCCGCAGATGCCGAGGCAATCGGGCGCAAAATCTGGAAGAATGAGTGCAATGGCACCGTCGAGGGCCTCACCACCTGGAATAGCGGCGAAGACTTCCCCTCCGTCGGAATCGGCCATTTTATCTGGTATGTGGAAGGCAGACCCGGGCCTTTTAAGGAAAGTTTTCCCCCTCTCATTGCTTATATGCAGAAAACCGGCGTTGCCGTCCCCCGATGGGTAGTCGAGTCGAAAGGCAGTCCCTGGAAAAGTCAGGGCGAATTCAATGGAGCCCGGAACTCAGCACAAATGAAGGAGCTTCGTCAGTTCCTTTCCAAGACAGTATCAACCCAGACTGAATTCATCGTCCTGAGGCTGGAACAGGCACTTCCGAAAATGAAAGCCGCCACCTCAGGCGAAGCCGACCGCAAACGGCTCGATGAGAACTTCTACAAAGTCGCCTCTACCCGAACCGGCGTTTACGCCCTGATCGACTACGTCAATTTTAAGGGAGAGGGCGTCAAAACCGAGGAGAAATACAATGGTCAGGGTTGGGGCTTGCGAGACGTCCTCCTCGAAATGAAGCGCAATTCCGGCGGCCAAGAAGCCGCAAACGAGTTCAGCGAGGCCTCCAAACGCGTCCTAAAACGACGGGTCGACAATTCGCCCGCAGCCCGCGGCGAATCTCGCTGGCTCGCCGGTTGGGCCAATCGCTGTGAGAGTTACAAACACGGATTCTGAGACCCGACTCAGATACCTTTTCACTTTTCATCCGTTCTATTGCGCCTACAGATAGGCCAAACTCATTCTAAATCGAACAACACAAGTAGACCCATGTCGACCGAACGCTCGCTCATCCTTCTCAAACCTGACTGCGTCAAAAAAGCCCACTGTGGCGAAGTCATCGCCCGCTACGAAAAAGCTGGATTCACCATCCGTGGATCCAAAATGATGCGACTCTCAGACGAAGTGCTCAACGAGCACTACAGCCACGTTGCCGATTTGCCCTTTTTCCCTAACATCGTTGAATTCATGCAGTCCTCCCCAGTCATCGCTCTGGTGCTGGAAGGCGACGACGTGGTCAGCAAAGTGCGCGGCATGCTCGGACCGACCAACTCCAAAGAAGCCGAAGCCGGAACGATCCGCGGTGATTTCGGAGAAGACATGATGGTCAACGTCTGTCACGCCTCCGATTCTCCTGAAAACGGCGAAATCGAAGTAAACCGCTTCTTCGACGCCAGCGAGATATTCGAATACTAATCGTCCCGTGACGGGAGCGCCCCGTGGCGGGAGACTCCTCTGTCTCCAAACCGATTTTCAACAGGGTTAGGTCATGCACCTAACCCTGTTTGCGTTTTCAGCCCACTGAGCTTGCGGCGCAAAAGGGTACAAATCGCTCCCTCCAGTCCTTGAATTCGTAAAAATCGGTCTTTCGGACCGGAAGGGACCGTATATATTCCGGCCCACACACACGAAATCATGTCAGACACCGACATCCTTGAATCCGCTCAGGCGGAAAAACTAATGGTGGTCAACCGGGGCGAGATTGCTATCCGGATTTTCCGCGCCGCCACCGAACTCGGACTTCGCACCGTTGCGATCTACGCTGAGGAAGACCGCTTTTCGCGACACCGCTTCAAAGCCGACGAAGCCTACCAACTCCGCAAAGAAAAAGGGCCAGTCGGGGCCTACCTCGATATCGAAGGAATTGTCAGACTGGCGAAGGAAAAGGGAGTCACTCTGATCCACCCTGGATACGGATTCCTCTCCGAGAACGCAGATTTTGCCCGCGCCTGTCGCGAAGCCGGCCTCAAATTCATTGGCCCCGATGCAGAGATGCTCGACTCCATGGGCGACAAAGTCTCCGCAAGGGCACTCGCTAAAACAGCAGACGTACCCACCCTCCCAGGAACGGATGAGCCTGTGTCAGACCGCGGCGAGGCATTGAAAGTCGCCCGCGAGATTGGATTCCCCCTCATCATCAAAGCCGCTTTCGGTGGCGGAGGCCGCGGCATGCGAGTCGTCCAGAAAGAAGAGGAACTCGATTCCCTTCTCGATCAAGCTCAGGCGGAGGCCGAAAATGCCTTTGGAAACGCCGCCGTTTTCCTGGAACGCTTTGTCGGTCGCGCCAAGCACATCGAAGTGCAGATCCTCGGCGATACTCACGGAAACATCGTCCACCTTCACGAACGTGATTGCTCTGTGCAACGACGTCACCAGAAGGTAATCGAAATCGCTCCCTCAGTCGACCTCGACGAAGGTGTCCGACACGAACTTTGCGCCGCCGCCCTCAAGGTCGCCCGCGCGGTAGACTACAACAACGCCGGAACCGTTGAATTCCTACTCGATGCCGATACCAATGATTGGTTCTTCATCGAAATGAATCCCCGGATTCAAGTCGAGCATACCGTGACCGAGATCATCACGGGAATCGATCTGGTCCGCTCCCAAATCTTGATCACTCAGGGCTTCGATCTGTTCGGCGATGTCATCGATATTCCCTCCCAGGAAGAGATTCCTCGAAACGGATTTGCGGTACAAGCCCGGATCACCACGGAAGATCCTGCCAACAATTTCTCTCCCGACTACGGAAAGATCCTCAACTACCGCTCCGCTGCCGGATTTGGCATTCGGCTCGATGCTGGCGCCGGAGATGCCGGTTCGGTCATCACACCGTACTACGACTCGATGCTGGTCAAACTGACCGCTTACGGGCCACGCTTTGACATCGCTCTTCAGCGCATGAATCGGGCGCTTCGCGAGTTCCGGATCCGAGGGGTTAAAACCAATATCCCCTTTCTTGAAAACGTCGTTCTCAACGAAACGTTCCGAACCGGCCAGGCCACAACCCGGCTGATCGACACTCAAACTGATCTCTTTAATTTCAAACCCAAGCGAGACCGCGCGACGAAGATTCTGTCTTATCTCAGCGACATTACGGTCAACGGTAACGACACCGCCAAAGGATTCAAACTCAGCAAAGCGATCCCGGAAGCTCGCATTCCTGCCTGTGATGTTCGTGCCGATATCCAGCCAGGCTCCCGCGACAAACTGCTTGAACTCGGACCTGAAAAATTCGCGACGTGGATTCGGGATCAGAAGCCTCTTTTGATTACTGATACCACGATGCGTGACGCCCACCAGTCACTCATCGCGACCCGGATGCGTTCAGTAGACATGCTCAATATCGCGAGCTACGTCGCCCAGCGCACCCCCAACCTGTTCAGTCTCGAAATGTGGGGAGGAGCGACTTTCGATACTTCGATGCGATTCCTAAAAGAGAGCCCATGGGATCGCCTTCGGGAACTGCGCGAGCGCATCCCTAATATCTGTTTCCAGATGCTTTTCCGTGGATCCAACGCAGTCGGATATTCGAACTACCCGGATAACGTCGTCGCTGGATTCATCAAACACGCCTCCGAATCGGGCATGGATATCTTCCGGATTTTCGATTCGCTCAATTACCTTCCCAACATGGCCGTTGCCATGGAATCCGTTCGCGAGCACACCAACTCCATCTGCGAAGCGGCCATTTGCTACACGGGAGATATTGATGATCCCAAGCGCGACAAATACTCGCTCAAATACTATGTCGCCAAAGCCAAAGAAGTGGAAAAGATGGGCGCCCACATCTTGGCGATTAAGGACATGGCTGGGCTCTGTCGTCCATACGCTGCCACCAAACTCGTCAAAGCACTTCGTGAGGAAATCGGTCTGCCGATCCACTTTCACACCCATGACAGTTCGGGCATCAATGCCTCATCAGTTCTCTCAGCCGCCGATGCAGGTGTCGACATTGCAGACCTTGCCTTGGCCTCAATGTCAGGCTCGACCAGTCAGCCAAACCTCAACTCAGTCTGCGCCGCTCTCAATGGACAGGACCGCGATACCGGTATCGATGCCGGGGCACTCAATGAGATGTCTGACTACTGGGAAGAAGTGCTGGAGTTCTATCAGCCTTTCAATACAGCCCCCCGAGCTGGCTCTTCCGAGGTATACATCCACGAAATGCCCGGTGGTCAGTTCACCAACCTGAAAGAGCAGGCCAACGCCATGGGCCTCGGACATCGCTGGCCCGAAATCGCCCGCACTTACGCTGGAGTAAACCAACTGTTCGGAGACATCATCAAAGTGACGCCAAGCTCAAAAGTAGTGGGCGACATGTGCATGTTCCTCATCACTCGCGGCATCAAGCCCGAGGATGTTCCGAATCTCGAGCCCGGTTCCCTCGACTTTCCCGAATCCGTCATCGACATGCTCTCGGGTGGCCTCGGTCAGCCTGACGGCGGATGGCCCAAAGACGTCCAAAAAGTCGTTCTCGGAGATCGCAAGCCTACTACCAAACGTCCCGGAGAACTTGCAGATCCCGTCGATCTCGACAAAACTCGTGAGGAAGTTTCCGCTAAACTTGGGCGCCCTGCCAACGACGATGATCTCTACAGCCACCTCATGTATCCACAGGTGTTTGCCGAGTTCGATCAGTTTGTAAAAGACTACGACAAGATTCAGGGCCTACCCACCACGGCATTCTTCTACGGGCTGTCTATCAGTGAAGAAATTTCCGTCGAAATCGGACCTGGCAAAGTTCTTTTCATCAAGCTGATCGGTATCAGCGAAGCGGATGACGAAGGACGTCGCAACGTTTTCTACGAACTCAACGGGATGCCCCGCGAGTCGCAGGTCGTCGACAAGTCCCTTGAGCCAAAAGATCTAGTGACACGCCAAAAAGGGGATCAGAATGATCCCCTTCAAGCGGTAGCGCCCATGCCGGGAATGGTCACCGAGGTGAACGCTGAAGTTGGAACGAAAGTCAAAGAAGGAGACCCTCTCATTACTCTCGAAGCGATGAAGATGCTCACCACGATCTCGGCCAGTGCCAATGGCACAGTGACCGAGATTTTGGCGAAGAAAGGCGAGACCGTGGAGACCGATGATCTCCTGGCCCGCCTCGAAGCCGGTTAGCCTGCGCAACCAGCAGGAGCCTCTTCAAGATCTGCCACCAGCAATGGGCGGCAAGTCTTCAGTGTCTGCATTAGTCGGGCGAACTCGGCTTTGGTAATTCCCTTGGGAATGATCGCGGCTCCGGTGCTCAAGGGGAGGGTCAAAGAATCTGGATTGATCCTGCGATTTGGGCTCTGGTTCTTATTCCCGGGCTTCATCCGTAGAGGTCCACAATTGCCAGCCTTACCGTTCTTTCCGCGCTTCTTACCGCGTTCAGGCAATTCAGGCTCCAACTCCAAGGTCTGCAGTGCTGCCAGCTTATTGTTCTGACGATAAATTCGGCTGGCACGCTTCGCACCGGGTTCCGTGAAACCACGCTCCAGCAACTGCTCCTTTAATTCATCGCGGGAACAATGTCTCGCTCGGCGCCAGATCCGTCGAAACATCAAGGGCGACAATGCAGCACGCTGAAGTAGATCGAGCTTGGCCTCTTCAGACTCCGCTGCGAGAAGGCCTCTTCCCACTGCAGAAATGCCGATACCATCTCCCTGTTTCTCCAGCAAATCGTAGGCTCGCAGGGCAGCAATCGTCTTGATAGCGGCACCATGAAAACTTCCATAGTTGAAGGCTTTTAATATTTCCGGCCGTTTCATGGGCTGGGACGGATCCGTCTGACATTCGCTCAGTTTCTGAAGGTGGCTAACAGCCTCCTCCAGGGGAATGAACGGAAATCGAGGGCTTCTTGGTTTTGTTGGTTTTGTTTGTTTTTTATTCACGGAGCTAATTTACACGTATAAACACCATTTTCAAGCTTAAATCACATTTTTAGCTCAATTTTGGCAGTTATTGATAGCTATAAATCACGTTTTTGCTTGCGCAGCCCAATTGAATTCGATTCAAAAATCCCCGATCACCCAGCCGCCCATGGCCAGGAAAAAGGCAGCCAGGGCGTAGCTTCCGATGGACTTCATTGCCACGAAGCCTCCACTGAAGAAAAACAGCATTGAGCCAACCACCGGCAGAACAGCCAGCGCGATTAATATCCAAGCACGAATTGCTGCTATTTATTCCTATAATTCCGGAAAGGGATCCACAGGTATTCGGGTGGGACTTGGAATGGGAGCGTGAAGCCAACTAGGATTCTTATCGGCGAGTTCCCGAAGGATTTTCTGTGCTTTTTCAGTAGGAGTATATTTTCCACCCACAATAGATATGACATCTCGGAGATGGGGCACTGCCGCTGCGCCATCTCCAGATTTATAGAATCTTTGGGCCTTAACGTACGCCTCAATACCCTCTGCGTCTTTGGAGATCCAATCAAAACGTTTGTTTGAAGTTGCTACCTTCTGAAGAATTCCGATCAATTTCAAACCCAACTCGTAATTTTCGTTTTGGCATTCAAACTTAAGTGCGCGAAAGAGATAGCTCTCAGCAGATTCGTTCTTTTCCAATACCACTGAAGTCGAAGATTCGACCAAAATGAGAACCAAACTATTTAAAGCATCGGACCGAAGAGATTCGAATACTTCACGATCAAACCACGAGGAAGACAACTTCAAGGAAACCAGTCTATCGCAGGCATCTTGTGTTCGATTTTTGTCTGCTAGCGCCTTAATAGACTCCAACGATGACACAGTACCCTCGATCTCTCCGACAACGTACGAAGCACTTGCAGGCACCGTTTTTTCCCATTCTTCGAGGGAGATCCTTAGTGCCGGAATCTGGTCGAGCGTTTTTACCCCACTCAAAATCGCCGAAAGCCCGATAGGAGTTGAGCGCTTTAGCGCTTCCACATCATTAACAGAAAAGACAGGAACACCGATTGAGGCCACCGAAAGGGACTTTAATTTCGAATCTGCTGATGACGCATTTCCAAGAGCGCGCGCTTTCAAGAAATCGGAATACTTCTCAAGAAGCATCCGAATGCTCGCAACCCTTTTCCAAATTCGAGAATCAGGGTCCTTGTGAAGACTTGATGTTTCGTTTACAAGAGCTTCAAATGCTCTTGTTTTCCTAATTTCATCTTCAATCGTGGCGAGATCTGGATCCGTCCTCAAGACATCTGCAACATGATTCGAGAGAGAGGTTACCTCGTCAAATTGCTCGGCCCGAGACTCTTCTAAAACTTCGAGATAAAGCTTCTCATAAATTCGTGTGGCTTTCTTGCCCAATAACTCATTTGCAACGGGACGCTTCCAATGTCGAAGCTTCTCCATATATTGGTATAGCTCTTTCAGTTCGCCGCCATCCAAAGCTGCAAGAGCTTCGGAAAACAGTTCTTTCAGCTCATAATAATACGGGGAGGACCTGTCGCTTTTTTGCACTTCATCTTCTATTTTTTGCAACAATTCTTCGATTTCGACCTTGGCGTCATTTTCCGCAGAAAATAACGACATCGTTAAAATAAGTGAGATTGCCACCATCAAAACAGTGTAGGACCGCGGGCTTTCAGAAAATGGAGCGTGCATGGAGAATTTTGAAACAAAAATGAATAAGGAGGATAACTTTGACAAAATGGATATTCGCTATCATCGATAGCGACTTTGCACCCTTGAGGAAGGCCGGATCGCCGATTTCAACCTTTCCATTTCAACAAGAATCGCGTCATTCCAATAGACGAAAAGCTCGGGATTCGACTCTTTAAGTTTCTTCAATTCGAAGACGGCAGATTCAACAGGCGTGTACGTTCCTTCAAAGGTTCTCGCTGCGATTGAAAAATAGTGCATCGCCATGAGCTTATCCCCAACATCCAGAAACCGTTCTGCTAAAATATATGCTTTCAATCCATCAAAATCCGACAACGTCCAAGCTGGTAATTCCTTCGGAGACCTCCCTCTAATTATGATAGTGATCACCCTATGCACAGAAGAATAGTTTTTCGCTCTCGCTTCGTGTTCAGCAATTCGATGGAGATATTCGACGGCCAATTCAGAATCCCCTTGTTTGAGTTCACTAAGCGAGCGCCCCATTTCATTCAGAATTGATCGCCGGCCGCTCTCGACCAATTCCTCAATTTTGGGCCATTCCTGACTCAATGAATAAGGCATCGAAGTATTGAGGTGCGAATAGGCTAATTCATACTCGCCCATTTTCTTGTAGCGACTGGCTAAAGAAAAAATCAAAAAGCACTTTTCAATATCACCCACGTCATATCGAGGAAATCCGGCCGCCGTTGCTTTCCATTCTTTAAAACGAAATTCGGCGGCATCCACATCTTCAATACTCAACATATCTCCCAATATTTTTTCAAAAAACGAATAATTCGGAAGCTTTCGAGACTCGAATTGGTTGTAAGTCATCGTCTGCACTCCGAATGAACTTTCTAAAGCGTCCTTTAAAGCATTGTTAGCAACGCCACCATTATTGCTTCTTCGACCATCAAGGTACTCACAGTAATTTCGAACGTATGAGGCAGCGCCGTTGAGTTTTGTTCGATACCGACTATCGAGAAATGTATCAAAACCAATATGGTCTTCGATAGCTTGACTCAACGATGATATATCCAAGAGGAGCGGCTCTATTGCTTTGCTAGATTCAGCATTCAAAACTAAATCAGGCAAACTTTCGCAAAGCTCGTTAATTTCATCAATATAGCCTTGGGCAGACTCATTCAGCTTCTGCTGTAACCCACGATGGAGAACAAGGTGAGAATCTCTCGTTGCATCTCGGGGAAAAGAGGGCCTCGATGTGCTCATGCTACGTTTAAAATTTCGCAGCTGATCGAGCAATGATTTTGCGAATTGTATATCAGCAGTATCGATTGCACTTTTCGTTTCCTCGATCAGATCACGATAGGCCCGCCAATAGTCCTTATCCGACTCTTCTACTTCGTCAGCCAACACATCTAACTCTTGAACAAGTTTTTCGTAGTTGGCCTCAACATCCCAGTTCTCTTGCGACAATGTCGAACTCGGCGAAAGTACGAGAATGGTGAGTAGTGCGGCAGAAATCAATGAAACGGACATGTCCATATATAACTCAATCCAAAACAATCTCAGACAACCCGTCAAGCTCAGCGTGCCATCAGAGGCCACAACCCAACGAGTTCTTTCTAATCACTCACCTTCTCAATCCGCTTTGCCGTTCCGTAGAGAACACGCATCAGGACCACCACGACCAGAGCAATGCCTCCCCACAAAACCCATCCTTGTTCGAAGAACGACTTCTTTGGACCGGCATCCTGTCTAAACGCCTCATTGAGGACCGCCGTTCCCAATTGAAATGACTCTCCCGCCACCTCTTGCCGACCCACTCGTTCCAGCACCGCCACGTCGTAGCGCGGCCTTTCAACGGAACCCGCGATCGCCCCGTAGTACATTTCAAATTGATCACCTGGTTCTGTCAAAAACTGAACCTCGTAAGCAGGTCCCCTACCTTCAACCTCGTCGACAACCAACGAAGGGCTGTCGCCATTCTCGATAACTAGCCGATAACGAGCTGCTCGGTGTTCATCAAATCGCAGGGTCAGGTTTTGCTCATCGATCGTTCCAATTCTGTAGCGATAAACCGTGCTTTTCTTAAGAGTGCGCCACTGATTTTCACCCCTCTCTACTTCGAGCCGAATAGACCGTCGGAAATTCCGATCACTAGTTCTCAAGGTCAGCCCATGCAACGGTGCCCGGCCGGCCTCCACATAAATCTCAGTTTGTTTCGCTTCCTCATTTTCCATGACTGATGATATTGCCACCGGATAGACCTGCTCTCCCCGGCCTGGATCATGACTCACCGGGGCTGTATAAAACGCGAGGCTATCGATCCGAAATCGACGCGTCGCCACTTGAGACGATTCTTCCTTGCTCGGCCCCGACAGATCACTCATAGCCTCTGTCACGTTCCTGACCGACGACCATTGCTCATCAGTCGCCTGATCAATCACGACCTTGAAGAAACGATAGTTGTTCTGCGGGAGAGCCAACTCGGCCCGGCGAAAATCGATGTAACGCTCCCGATCAAAAATCAGGGCGCCATCGACAAGGGCCACCCAATCCTTCCCATCTGCGCTTCCTTGAATCGTTACCGCTTTTTCAAAATCTCTCAGTGGAGTATTGATTCGCAACTTCGTCGCCTCGAGATCTTTGGCCGTCAACTCAACCACCAATTCGATCGCTCCATCAGGCTGCTCATCAAACGAAACGGTTTCGCTCTTGATCAGGCGCGAGGGTGTTTTCACTACTCCCGCAGAAGACCGTTCAATTCGATAGGGCCACTCAACTGAGCCATCCGGATCGATTTTAACGAGCCTAATATCCTCCCAGCTCTCGCCAGTGTGTTCAAAGACCTCCCCATCCAGCTGGATGTGCCCCAACCCCTCAGACGTGGCCACCTTCTCTAAATCTCTCCGATACTCGAATGGCGAGAGCGAAAAACTCTTCTCCTGCCCCTGAGCAAACAAGGACAGTGAAACTAGTATTAATGTCAGGATTCTAAATTTCATGATTCAATTTGATCAGGATTGTCTTCTTGGGGCTCGCCTAATGGCTCGCCTGAGGGCTCCTCATCGGACTCCGTCTCAAAACTCTTGAAGTGTTTCAGGTAGAAAAACGAACCAAACAGAACAATCACACCAAGGACAATGAAGGCGATGATTCGGTAGAGTTGGTCGAGGCCATTCAAATCGACGAAGAAAACTTTCACCACCACTCCGCCAAGAAGCAGGAGCCCAAGCCCCCTCAAAATCGAACGACCCCTAGTGATCCCAGTCACGAGCAGACCAATCGCAAAGAGCGACCAGAAAATCGAAATGCCACCCATTTGGAAATCTTCCAGGAAGCGGTCCAACGCAGTCCATACTTCCAGGCTTGAATAGACAAAAACACCCACCAGCCCGGCATAACCAAATACCCCAGCCAGACTGGCCCTCCCTTCCCTTCGGCTCAGCACCTGCCATACCACGAGAAGGAAGGCGATCACTGCACCGTAGTTGAGCATCCTCATCATCAAGCCAGAAACCAATTCGTTTCTGGCGAAGTCAAAATCGAAACCCGGTTTCCAATAGGTGAAATCGATCAGGAAAACCTTCACCACGATCGCAGCGGTCAGGATCCAGAAAAAGACCGTCGCAAGAGTCCCGCGGGTGGACAGCATTTCCCGAAGCAAAAGACCGGCAAAGCCAACCCAGAGCAATGTCATTGCAGGACGGACCAGGGGATCGTAGAAAGAACCGGCGCTGTGAAAAACTTCAAAATTCAGGAACACAAAACTCAACAGCACCACGATCCAAAAACAGACCCGACTCAGGAGTGACTCACCAAACCATGGCTTGATGTCATTCCCCTCCGATACGCTCCATTTTGGATCACCATTCTTTTCCTGGTAGAACAGCCGACCCGCTGCAAAGAAGGAAACGATCGGTACTCCGAACACCATGAGTCGTTCCAGTAGACGTGACCAGTATTCACCCGTCGGAAGATCGTTGGATAGACCATTGAACTGACCGGCCAGATCAAAGAGAGCAAAACGCGCCAGAACAATCAGATAAAGAATGTAGGCCAATTGCCTCAGGAATTCGCTCTTCATCCGGGAGGCAATCCACAGCATCACAAATCCCTGTATGGCCCAGCTCACCGTGATCCACCCCTCCGACAATATCAAAGGCAGCGTGATCGAAACAAAGAACGAAGCGAGACCGAGGAAACTCATCAAGAGCCCCTTGTCGATCAACTCGCGTTTTAGAAATACGAATACGTGACCAATGTAGAAGATCGCCAATCCCAGCGTCACCACCGCAAGCGCTTCGCGTTCAAAAGTTTCGTCCATGTACCACGCCGAGAACCCAAAGAAGACCGCGGCATTGAGAAACAAAAACAGCAACTCAAGAACAGTCGAAGTGCGCCGGTTCACCAACTGATAGATAAACGTCACTGTCGAAAACAGCACAAAGAAGAGAACGAGAAAGGGCATGAACTCCCAAAAATGATCTGCGTCAAAACTTCGATCCGACGCCATCAGGACCAACGAATACGTGGCAATGAAACTGAGGTAATGCAAAAGACGCCACTCCTTCTTCCAGGCGATCAGGAATACCCCGGCCCCTAACAGAAAAACATAACTGAAGAGGACCACCACACTCGAAGACGCATCTGAAATCATCATTGGCGTCCCGTAACCTCCCAGAATCCCGAGGATTGCGACCAGCATGGAGTTAAATCGTACCGACACGAATCCTGCCACCACCGTCACCAGAACCATCAAAGCAAACGCCGGGATCGCCGTGAGCGCCCCGTTTTCGTAGGAGGTAAAAAAGCTGAAGTAGAGCGCAGCAATCCCCGCTCCCACCAGCCCCTGGCCGAGCAGATCATACCGTCCTTTGAATAGCTTGAGGCCACCCACGATCAAACCTGCCCCAATCAAACTCGCCAGAACCACGCTTCCAATCGGCCCCATCAAATCCCGGGAGATGGAGTATTTCAAAAAGAACCCAATCCCAATCACGAGAATCAGAACCCCCAGTCGCAGAAGCCAGGTCGTCGCCACCGCGAACTCCATCGTGACACCTTGTGGGCGATGCTCTTCCCCGACCACGATCCAGCTCCAAATTTTCTTCAGAATCTCGCGAGCCGCTGTTTCGAATTTTCCCGGTTCTTTGGGAGGCATTACCGGAACCGATTTCAACGCTTGGTTCTCAGTCCGTGCTGCCTCCGCAACGAACTCTTTCTTAGGCAAAGGAGGCGGCATCGCTCCCGAATGAACTGGCAAAGCAGAATCTGCCTCTTCGTCGTCAGCGTCAGAATGGGAAACATCCAGCGAGGCGCCCTCTTCCAAGTCTCCAGCAGAGCCCTCGTCCGGAACGATGGCGATCTCCTCCGCAGGCTGTTTAGCCATGTCTTCAACCCGCTCAGTCTTTCGCAGGACCCTCAGATGCTCCAACACATCACGTAAATCATCTTTCACGCTTCTCAGCTCAGACTTCACTTGCTTGATCTTCGACAGCGAGTTGAGACAGATGATCAAAATGACCGTGGCAAATAATAGAGGCAAAAAGTCCATAAGGTAAAAACAGTAGGTTCAGCCAATAGCCTAGCCTAGCGGGCCCAATCATTACCAATTGATAATGAACACACCAATCATCATTCTGATCGATGCTACGGAATCCGAGCATCAACCAAACCAACTCAGCAATCTTCCTCGGTCCCGCTGAAATCAGCCCCAATATTTTGGCAACTCGACTATAGGTCAGGTGTATCGACCGATTTCTCCCATGCATCCAGGAGCCGGCCCATTTTGGTCGCCCGCTCGGGATGGACTTCGATTAAGTCCTCCTCTTCACTGATATCTTCGGCGAGGTTGAACAGGTGACTTTCTCCATCGACAAATTCGATCAACTTCCAGTCTCCCTGACGAGTGGCCCGGCCTTCGATTACACTTTTGCGACGTTCGCTTTTTCGGCGGCGCCAGAAAAGCGAACGTCCCAGCACTGGCTCACCACCGGCTAAAATGGGAAGCAGATTGATTCCATCTTCACCTGCTGGATCAAGATCAATTCCTGCAAGGCGCCGAAACGTTGCCGTCCAATCCATCGTGATTCCAGCCTGTGATGTGGTGACGCCAGAAGGCAACACGCCAGGCCAGCGCACGATACAAGGAACGCGGATACCACCTTCCCAGGGAGTACCTTTAAAATCACGTAGCGGCGCATTGCGAGACCAGGTATGTCCACCGTTATCAGAAGAAAATACGACCAACGTTTGTTCCCGAAGGCCCAGATCATCCAACTTCTTCAACACCTCACCAATGCCCTGGTCCATGCGCTCTACCATTGCTAGGTAGGTTTCGCGATCACCAGCCTGCCAACTGGGTTTCTTAGGTTCTACGACCTCATCTTCATCCCCAGGCCCCTGCCAGGGAAAGTGTGGCGCCGCATGAGAAAGATAGAGAAAAAAGGGGTTCTCGTGATTTTCATCGATGAATGTCAGGGCATCCTTCGTGATTAAATCAGTCGTGTAGCCTTTTTGTTCAATCTCCACATTCCCTTGCCAAAGATCCGGAACACCAATCCGATCCATGTGCTCAAAATAGTGATGATTTCCACCCAATAATCCGAAGAAATGATCGAAGCCCTGTTGAGTTGGACGGCGCTCGAGGTCGTATCCCAAATGCCACTTTCCCGATAAACCTGTCACGTAACCGGCGGACTGAAGCGCATCAGCTAGCGTAGTGCCATCCTCCGGCAGTCCATTACCAAACTCCTGATAAGTCACCGCATTACTCAAGCCGATCCGCTGCTGATATCGCCCGGTAAGAAACGCGGCACGGGTCGGAGAGCACACTGCGCCGTTCGCATAGAAATCAGTGAACCGGACCCCATCTTCAGCAAGGCGATCGAGGTTTGGGGTCTCTATGTCAGGGCAACCATAACACCCGAGATCACCGTACCCGAGATCATCAGCCAGGATGAACAGGATATTTGGTCCGGGAACTGGACTAGCGAATACTGGCGAATTTTTCGCCAAGCTCACCAGAACTAAGAAAATAAAAGTATTCAGCCGCATGGTTAATTCGTTCAGATTTTAACAACATGCCCCGAGCGCACTTTCTCAAACACGTCATCGGTCGAGGTCAGGTCGACTGAGATTTGGACAATAGGATTCATCATCAAAGGACAAAACCCTATCGACCCAACACCAGGATGTCACGAAAACCGGCACCAGAATCGCGCGAGAATTAAAACCCAACCCTGTTGACTCCTGCACTCAACCCTGTTTGGTCAATGGGTGGCCACTCTTCCCACTCTCTCGCTCGCACCCATGCAGGACGTTTCCGTCCTGCCGCTGTGGCGCTGTCTCGAAAGACGCGGAGGACCAGATCTCTACATCACGGAATATTTCAGAGTTCACCGAGATTCCCATCCCGAAAAGGATATCCTCCGCTCCATCATTGAGATGGGAGATAAAAAAACCGTCATTGCCCAGATGATCGGCAACGATCCCGCGGACCTCGTCCGCACCGCCCGTTTCATCGAAGACAACTCCAATTGCGCTGGGATCGACGTCAACCTGGGCTGTCCAGCGCCCGGAGTCTGCGGAAAACTCGCCGGAGGCGCGCTCCTAAAGGACCACGATCTCATTCGCCGGATTGCCACTGAACTTCGCGCAACAGTCAAAGGCAAACTCACCCTGAAAACCCGAATCGGCTTTGAGTCACTAGATGAGTTCGACGCCCTGTTGAAACTCTTCGCAACCCTTCCCATTGACGGTCTCGCGATTCACGGGCGCACCGTTAGGGAAAAATATCAGTCACCGGTGCATCCCGAATACATTGCTCGCGCTGTTTCCTCCATGCCGTATCCCGTCACAGCAAACGGCAACATCGTATCCACCGAAACCGCCATCGCGATGCTTAACCAAACCGGTGCTGCCGGCCTCATGATCGGTCGCGGAGGCATTCGCAATCCGTGGTTGTTTGCGCAGATCATAGAGGCCTTGTCTGGGAAAGAAGTTTTCCAGCCAACGCTACATGATCTCAATGCCTATCTCCGCGAGCTCTTCGAAGAAGTTGAATCGGACGGTCACTTCGATACCGAAGCCCAACTCGTCAATCGAATGAAAAAGTTCGCGAATTACATCTCATCCGGCATTGCCGGAGGTGAACTCAATCAATCTCTAAGGCGATCCACCACCTCCGAAGAATTTCTTACCCACTGCGCTGACCACCTTTCCAGTGATAAGTTCTTTGAGCAGGAGCCCCCCGACGACGGAAAGCTGTTCTGCGGGTTTCGCGAATTGCTCACTTTGAATCAACCCTGATTCAAACGAGTTTACCTTGATTTATGTCCCCTAACTTTTCACTATACAGGAGACTACTCAGCGGGTGTCGTTCAATGGTAGGACGCGTGCTTCCCAAGCATGAGACCGGGGTTCGATTCCCCGTACCCGCATGGCCTGAGAACAGCGGATCTCTTTTGCTCACTCCGCCAGCTCCACGCAGATCAACTCCCGATCGTTTCTCGCAAAAATCTGAGTGCCTGCAAATGCCGGGTGCGACCATAACACGGTTTCCTCGATTCTCTGTTTCAGCGGAGTGGTTGGCTCGATCAGTTTAGCCCGGTCGATTTCCTCATAACCTTCCGGAGTCAGTTTGGCGATCACCAGCTCTCCTCGCTCGGTCAAGATCCAGGTCTTGTCTCCGTTCCGAACCATGAACCCGGTGCCCCACCGGCCTTGTGGCACTGCCGTGAGATCTTCCCAGATCCGGTCGCCCGTTTTTGGATCGAGGCAGCGGATCTGCCCATAGCTATCAATGCCGTAAATGTGACCTTCGTAAATATACGGTGGGCTGATCATGCAATGAAGCGCATCCGTGGTGCGCTCATTCATCCCCTTCCGGTGCCAGCGCTCTTTCGCTGTCGTCTCCGTTTGACTGAGATCAATCAAACGCGATCCATCATAAAACACGGATAGAAACAACGTTTTTCCGTCCTCGCTCACCGCTGGACCCGGCACATTGATTGGCATTTTGCTAGGCTTAGTTGGAACTTCCCAATAGACCTCTCCCGTCGCGGCGTTCATCCCCGCAATGCGCTGACCTGTCCAGACAACTGCAACCCGCTTGCCCGACTGATCGATCATGATGGGCGACACGTAAGACGCCTTGTCAGAAAACGCCCGCCACTTCTCTGCTCCGGTTTCAGCATCAAATCCCACGACACAGGCCCCGTCATCCATCGCCGCCACCTGAACGAGAACAACCCCATCCTCAACCAAGGGCGAAGTGGTCAGTCCCCAGATCGGCATGTCGACCTTGTATTTCTGAGTGAGGTCGTGTTGCCACAAAACTTCCCCCGTTGCGGCATCGAGACAATGCAGGTGCCCCATCATCCCGAGTGCATAGGCTTTACCCTCTGTAATGGTGACACTGGATCGAGGACCAAAATCATATCCGACCTCGCGATACTCACAGAGATACCGGTGCACCCACTTTTCCTGCCCGGTGGCACGATCCACGCAAACGATGCGCTCCACCTGCTCTTGATCGCCCACCGCACCACGGTCGAGTAAATAGACACTATCTCCCGCCACCGTCGGCCCACTGTATCCCGCTCCCACAGGAATCGACCAGACGCGAGGCAGTTGGTCGGGAAGGCCGCTGAAGTCTTTCACCAAACCCTCTGCTTCCCATAACCCGCTTCGATCCGGGCCCCGGAATTCCGGCCAGTCAGCAGCATTTCCTACAGAAAGGCCTGCCACCAGCGCCATCAACATCACTATTTTCATTGGCCTACCGCTGCTTGTTCTCACGAAGATCATGCCGTTAGATTACATGCCTTATCGCGATTTTGACATGTCCAATCTCAAACAAAACGGCCAGCTCCGATGGGCCCCCAGTTATCTCCGCAACCGCGGCCAGATGACGCGCGGCCAGAAGCAGGCAATGCGAGACTGGTGGCCCGACTACGGAATCTTATTCCAGCATGACGAAGCAATCGATCTGGACAGCTGCTTCGGAAACGACAATCCACTGATAATCGAAATCGGATTCGGAATGGGCGATCATCTCGTCGGCCTCGCGGCGGCAATTCCGAATCATCGGGTCCTCGGCATCGAAGTTCATCGGCCTGGCCTCGCGGCGGCGATTCAAAAAATTCACGAACAGGCCCTGACCAATGTCCGCATCCTTCGAGGCGACGCCCGGCTGATCCTAACTGATCACCTAACGATCGAGACCGCCCGCGCCGTGATCATTCAGTTCCCCGACCCCTGGCCCAAACCTTGCGACGCTCATCGCCGACTGGTTCAAACCGGACTAGTCGAAATCATTCGACAAAGACTCGCTCCGGGCGGGGAACTCCTCATCGTCACTGATGTCGAAGACTACGCCCGACATACCGAGGTCATTCTCTCCACTGCGACGGGGTGGGAGCCAGTCCCTCGATCATCTTTTCATGAACACCGATCCATCACTCCCTATGAAAAGAAGGCCCTGGAAGAAGGGCGACAGATCCATGAACTGAGTTATCGGCTCATCTCTTGATTCTTCAGGATCCCGCCGCATCGGTTTCAGGGCGACGATACCAGATTTGGCACAGGCGCCGACTTCTCGTGGCCCAGGGGAAAATCAAAATTAGTCCGATCTGAAAAACGAACTGCATCGGAGAAAACCATCCAGACTTCCTGCCTGAGGTCACGATGGGCGGATCGGATATCACCCGAAACGTCAAACCACGTTTCCTGGCCCAGCGCTTAATTCCTTTGGCCAACCAAATTTCCTCTCCCGCATAGACCTTTTCGTCAAAACCACCAACAGCTTCGAACGCATCACGGCGGCAAAAAAAGAAACTCCCGGCCGCATACTGCCATCGCTCTGATACCCGGTTCCAGTTGGCGAGAATCCATCCCACCGTCTTGCTGACCGACTGATCCATCACGATGCGAGCCCCTCCTCCTGCCACTTCTCCCGATTCGAGCAGCGATAGCGCCTTCTGCAGCACCTCGGCGGAGATGTTGGTATCGGCGTCCACAAAGACGAGATGAGGCGCATCCGTGCTCTCAGCCCCAGTGTTCCGGGCTTTCGCGATCTGATTGTGACCCTCAAAAACAACCTGATCCGCCCCGTTTTGCCCTGCCACTTCGGCAGTCTTATCAGTAGAATTATTATCCACCACGATCAAACAGCCCTCTCCCGAAGACGCCGACATCGCAGCTCGAACCGACTGAATCGTTTCAGCGAGGTAATCCTCCTCGTTGTAGGCTGGAATGATGACTGCGTAGTCGGGCATATAATGACTCATACGGCCTGGTATCAGAAAAGGATATCAGTTCCAATCCTTTCCCTCTGTTGCCGATACCTCACAGACAAGCCACATTAACGAAAGTCATGCCCGATTCTAACCCGCTGCGAAAAATCATCCATGTCGACATGGATTGCTTTTACGCGGCCATCGAGATGCGTGAACATCCAGAGCTGGCGGGCCAGCCTATTGCGGTAGGCGGCAGTAGCGGTCGAGGCGTCCTCACCACCTGCAACTATGAAGCGAGGGAGTTTGGCTGTCGCTCCGCCATGCCCTCCTACAAAGCCAAGGAACTATGCCCTGAACTCGTTCTACTTCCCGTCAGATCCGATCTCTACCAATCGGAGTCAGTTCGCATCCGATCCATCTTCAAACAGTTCACTGATTTAATCGAACCTCTTTCACTGGACGAAGCTTACCTCGATGTGTCGCATCTGAAATCTGATGCCTCTTCTATCGCCTGGGAGATCCGACAGCGCATTCGACAGGAAACCGAGCTGACCGCTTCCGCAGGCATTGCTGCTAACAAATTCATCGCCAAAATCACGAGCGACTGGAACAAGCCAGACGGCCAGTTCGAAGTGAAACCCGAAGAAGTGACCGAATTCCTTGCCAAGCTTCCGGTCGAAAAAATCTGGGGCGTCGGAAAAAGAACCGCCGCTCGCCTCCACGAGGCTGGCATCACTGATTGTGGTATCATGCGCGAGCGCAGCGAGATGGAACTGGTACAACGATTTGGAAAATTCGGCAGTGCCCTCTATCGCCTCTGCCGTGGGATTGACGACCGCCCCGTCAACCCTAACCGGGAGCGCAAATCTCTCAGCAATGAACGCACCTACCGCCATAATCTCACCAGCGCCGATGAAGGTCTCGAGAAACTCGATGAGCTGATAGCCGAGCTAGCAGATGACTATTCCGCCGGACACCCCGACCGGGAAATTCGGGAATGTGTTTTGAAACTAAAGTTCGAAGACTTTCAGATCACCTCGGCCCAACGAGCAGCCGATGCCATCAGCCCGGAAATCTACCGCGAACTCCTTTCCGAAGCCTGGGTCCGCGGCGAGGGAAAATCCGTTCGCCTGATCGGCGCAGGGGTTCGGTTCAAGCCGCTCGTAAAAGAAGAAGAGCAGCAACTCGAAATGTTTTGAATTGAGCGAATCTAAGTTAGACCTATCGTGTCGCGTCTAACACTTATGGATTACCTTGAAAAAGCCCGTCGAGTCATCACGCTCGAAATGGAAGAACTAGAGCGCCTGCTTACCCGCGTCGATCACTCTTTCGTCGCGGCCGTCGAAGCGCTGAAGGTGACTGTCGATCAAGGATCCAAGATCGTGATCGTTGGAGTGGGGAAATCTGGAAATGTTGGCAACAAACTGGCCGCGACCTTCAATTCGACCGGTTCACCTGCCACCGTATTGAACTGTCAGGATGCTCTGCACGGAGACCTGGGACTCGTCAACGCGGGCGACAGCATCATCGCACTGAGCTACTCAGGCGAAACCGCTGAACTCCTCGGCCTGCTCCCGCATCTCAAACGACGTCGAATTCACCTGATAGGGATCACTGGCAAACCTCAATCGACCCTTGGCAAGGCCGCCGACTGCGTCATCGACATTCACGTCAATCGCGAGGCCTGCCCTCTCAATCTGGCGCCAACCTCCAGCACCACCAACACCCTGGTGATCGGAGACGCACTGGCCATGGTTTTGATGGAAGCGCGAGGCATCACCAAAGAACATTTTGCTGAACTCCACCCTGGAGGAGCTCTAGGAAGATCCCTCCTGCTTCGAGCCAGTGACATCATGCGGACAGGAGACGATTTCGTCGTTGTCAGCCCTGAGATGCCAGTCATTGATGTGATCTCAAAAATGACCTCTTCACGGGCCGGAGCTGTTGTGGTGGTGGAAACCGATGGAAAGTTGGCCGGCGTATTCACCCAGGGAGATTTTGCCCGTTCATTTCAGGAAGGCTGCCCGGACATCGGTCACAAGCCAGTCAGTGAGCTAATGACCAAAGATCCTATCAGCGTCACCAGTGACCGCCTCGTGGGCGAAGTGCTTCGCATCCTTGAAGACAACCGAATCGATGATCTCGTTGTGATCAACGATCAGGGCTTGCCCTGCGGAATGATCGACACTCAGGACCTCACCCGGGTCAACATAGTCTGAAGAATCCTCTTTTTCTTTTTCCTAATCTTTTTCTCGAGCAGGAGATCATCCGTCACCGCAGTTCCAGCGCCTGCGATTCGATCAAGGCTACGGCCACGTCGTCAGAAGAATCTCGGCTCCGTTCGATCCTGACACAATCCCCTCTGCATCGGCTCCCGCCGGAATCATCAGGAAATCCCCTGCTTTGAAAACCTGACCCTCTGCCGACAGAGACCCTGCCACGACCGTCCCAATCGCGAACCGCTCCTTCACCGCAGTGGACAAATTTCCATCTCCCGAAATCTCATGCCGCTCCAGGCGGAAGTGTTCGCAACTGGCTAACAATGCCCCCTCTGCCTGGTCCATCCCTGGTTCAATATCTCCAAAATCGATACACCTTATCGATTCTTCGACGTGCAATTGACGCGGCTTGCCGTCCATCCCCATTCGGTTCCAATCATAGACGCGGTAGGTGGTATCGGAGTTCTGCTGGATCTCGTAAATCAATGTCCCGCCTCCGATGGCGTGAAGTCGACCACTCGGAATGTAGATGTGCTCACCCGCATGGACTGGAATCGAATGCACACATTCTTCAGCCGTTCCCTGATCTAATGCCGCCCGAAAAGACTCTTCCGTCACTCCATTTTCTAGTCCCACATAAAGACAGGCCCCCGGCTCAGCGTGAGCAATGTACCACACCTCACTCTTAGGCTCGCCGCCCATTTCCGGAGCGATCTCCGCCGGCGGGTGCACTTGAATCGAAAGACGTTCCCTCGCATCGAGAATTTTGCACAACAAGGGGAACCGTTCCCCAGCCGGAGCTGAAGTTCCGAAAATGGATCGCCGCAATTCCAAATCCCCCCACAACTCGCTCAGCGTTTTTCCGGCGAGAGATCCCGATGCGACCTGACAATCTGCTTCTTCCCGAGCCGCTATTTCCCAAGACTCACCGAATGGAGTATTTTCATCCGGAAGCTCCCTCCCGAAACAATTTTGCAGCTCACGCCCCCCCCATACTCGCGTTTGGTAAACAGGTTCGAATCGAAGAACTTTTTCGGGAAAAATGGACATTTGGCGGGTTTCTCTGCTAGTGATACAATAGGAAATAGCAGGATCCTATCCAACAGGCCTGACTATTTACGATTTGAACGAAATGAACCCGGAAGTCAAGGAACGCTTCGACAACTACATTCAGCAACGCGGTATGCGTCGTACTGCGCAGCGTGATGTCATCGTTGAAGCTGCCTTTGCCAATGATGACCATTTCACCGCCGAAGAGCTGCTCGACAAAGCCCGGCGGATCGACCCGAAGACCTCGAGGGCCACGGTTTATCGAACCATTTCTCTGCTCGTCGAATGCCATCTCCTCAAGGAAATCGATCTGGGCCGCGACGAACGTGTCTACGATCCTAACTTTCTCGATTCTCCGGATCACAATCACCTCATCTGTGTGGACTGCGGCAAAATCATCGAATTCGAAGACGAAAACACCGCCGTGCTCATTGACTGCATCACCCGCCGGCTCGGATTTCGCCCGACCTCCAAGTCGATGAGAATTGAAGCTTGTTGTGACAAGCTCAGGTCCGATGGTGTCTGCGATAACTTGATAGCGATGCGCCTCGGAAAGCAACGCTAAGAAAATCCGGGTTGAAATTCACCCCTCACAACACGAAGGCAATCTCATGTGGAAAGGTCGATTCCAAACTGAAACATCAAATCTGGTGCAGCGCTACGGCGAGTCTATCTCCTATGATTGGAGGCTCTACGCCTACGATGTAGAGGGCTCTATCGCCCACGCGGCAGCGCTCCAGGAAGCAGGAATCATCAATAAAACCGAGGAGCGTGCCATCGCCCGCGGCCTGCGCGAGATCAAAACAGAGATCGAAACCGGAGAGTTTCGGTTCAAGACGAGCCTGGAAGATATTCACATGAATATCGAATCCGCACTGACCGAAAAAATCGGTGCGCCCGGAGCCAAGCTCCACACCGCCCGGAGCCGGAACGACCAGGTTGCCCTGGATACCCGCCTCTTTTGCCGGGCCGAATCACAGGCGATTTACAATCGGATTTCGTCGATGCAGGACGCGCTCATTTCCCTGGCCGTCAGTCACCCCGAGGCAGTAGTGCCCGGCTACACACACTTGCAACGCGGGCAGCCGGTCCTCTTTGCCCATCACTTGCTCGCCTACGTCGAGATGCTGGAGCGGGACAAAGATAGGATCAAAGACTGCTATCGCCGGATCAATGTCATGCCACTCGGCTCCGGCGCCCTCGCCGGATCGACCATTGTGCTGAACCGGAATCTCATTGCCGAAAAACTGAAGTTTCCTGCCATCACTCAGAACAGCATGGATGCCGTGAGCGATCGCGACTACGTCGCCGAGCTGCTCTTCGTTATCTCCATGGTAGGTATCCACCTCTCCCGCCTCAGCGAGGACGTCATCCTGTGGGCCTCCGCCGAATTCGGATTTATCGAATTGAGCGATGCCCACACCACTGGATCGAGCCTGATGCCTCAGAAAAAGAACCCTGACGTGGCGGAGCTAACCCGCGGCAAAAGCGGACGGCTGATCGGCAATCTCATGTCGCTTCTGACCACGATCAAGGGCCTGCCCATGACCTACAATCGGGACCTGCAGGAAGACAAAGAGCCGCTCTTTGATTCCATCGATCAAATCAAGCTCGCCCTCGAAGTGTTTGCCGAAATGATGGCAGCTGCCCGGGTCCGTGAGGACCGGACTCAGACCGCGACCTCTGATCCCTTTCTGCTCGCCACCGATCTGGCCGACTACCTCGTTCTCCATAAAGTGCCCTTTCGGGATGCCCACGAGATCATCGGAAAACTGACCGCCTTCAGCATTCAGCAAAAGCGAGGGTTCCCCGATCTCACCCTCGAAGAGTTCCAGCAGTTCTCGGACGTCTTTCAGCCGGATGTCTTCAAAGTGCTCAACGTGAAAACCGCCCTTCGAGCCCGGAAAGCCGTCGGCGCACCATCACCAAGCAACGTCGGCCGACAGATCACCAAATGGCAGAAGCGTTTGCACACTTCTAAGTCTATCTAGGTAGTTTCCGCTGAGATCTCCCCTCTACCGTGGATTCTTTCAGGGGGTTTCAACAGTCTCTTAGACAGAATCCCGCCGCTCATCCGCTTTACCGGTGTAGATGAGCGGAAAACACCCAAATTCGGATCACCCCGAATCAGAAGATGAGCTGGAATCGCTGCTGAAGCGACTTCAGCCAACGCCTCTGGAGGTTGACCAGGTTGCCAGCCTGCAACGCGACTGTTTACGCGCTACCGGGCCCGATGCCCTGGCTCTACGTCATGGCCCCACCCACATGCAATGGAAACGGGTCATCCCCCTGATTGCGATCAGTTGCCTGCTCATCGGTGTCTTCGGATTCTATCAGTTCGGTGGCCACTCTCCCTCATCAACCCAACCCGAAAATCTGGCGACGGTGCCTCAGGCGGTGCCTCAGCCCGTGACCCCCGTTGAGGGCTATGCCCAAAACTCAGTCGAGGCGCGTCTCGTCCCCGTTTCCTCCCAGGGTTTCGTCGTAAAAACCTCATCCGGTGGAGTGATCCAAACCGAGGATGGCCCACGTGAAAAAATGACCGTGAAATACGAAGACGCCTATCACTGGCGCGATCCCGAGACCGGAACCAACGTCCGCTTTTTTTCCCCTAGGAACGAACAGTTCACCGTTCCTCTCCAAACAGACTAACCCCAAGTCGGTTAAAGCCCCCCCAGTTGAATCCCTCATGAAAACCCTCACCACCACCCTCAGCCTCCTATCGGCGCTAGCAATTGGCATCCCTTCCCTGCAGGCAGAAAAAAAGGATACACCGTCACCGAAATCCGAGGCGAAATCCGAAGCTAAGGCTTCGGCGAACGCTTCAGCGAAAACCCAGACAAAGACTGAAGTAAAACAGGAAAAATCTTCTCGGCCGAAGGATCCGGAAGCCGAAATCGCCTCGACCAAGGCCTCGACCCCGCGTCAGCCCGCGATCAAGCTTGAGGAAAGGCCCGGGCGCAACGTCCAGCGGACCGAAACCAAGCCGAACGCGAGGCCCGAAGCCCCAAAACGAACCTGGCTCGGTATCGCCACCTCCGCCGTAGCACCCTCCCTGCGCGAACACCTCGAACTCGAAGAGGGATTCGGGATCCAAATTCAGGAAGTCATCGGCAATTCCCCGGCCGAAACAGCCGGACTAAAGTCCCATGACATCCTACTAAAATACGAAGAGCAGCTTCTCATTTCCCCCGAACATCTTTCCTTGCTCGTCCGCCGGGAAGACAGCGGCAAAAAGGTTTCCCTCACCGTGATTCGAAAAGGCCACGAAGAAACCCTTCACGCCACCTTAGGCTCTTCGAGCAACCCACATTTGGCGCGGCCCATGCCACCCCAGTTGCCGAACCACCAGGGCAGCAACACGAGAGATCCCCACCAGTGGCACGAGTCTGTCAGGCGCCAGCAGGACTACTGGCAAAAATGGATGGAGAAGAAGGTCGAAGAAAAAGACGGGAACGATCAGGCTGGAGCCAATCGCCCACCCTCCATTTCGGTGAGACCGGGCTTTCCCGTGAACATCTTCGGAGCAGCCGGAGTCTTGAAAATCGACAATGACGAAGGCGAGGTCACCCTCACTCTCAAAGATGGCGAACACCTCATCGAAATCCGCGACGAAAAAGGCAAGCTCATCCACGAAGGCGAAATAGACCTCAATCAGGGAGTCGAAGGCCTTCCCCAAAAAGCGAGAGACCATCTCAAGGAAATGAAACTCGACGATTTTAAGGCACTCAGTTTTTCAGTGAAGAAACCAGCACCTAAGAAAATCTCACTTCCACGAGATCCTAAGGTCGGAAATGCAGCCAATTCCGACAAACCCCTGTAGCCGGAGTCTGTGACCGGGCACCGGAATGGACGTCGTTTGATTTCCGAAAGCGTCTCTCCGGCCCTGTAGCTGGGGTCTGTGACCCCAGACAAACGTCGCTTGATTTCCGAAAGCGTCTCGCCGGCCCTGTAGCTGGGGTCTGTGACGGGACGAACATTGCTTGATTCCCGAACGCGTCTCGCCGGCCCTGTAGCTGGGGTCTGTGACCCCAGACGAACGTCGCTTGATTCCCGAACGCTCTCCCCGGCCCCAAAATAGAAATCGGATAGGTCGCAGCACTCACTGAGACCTATCCGACTCTGAACCAAACGAAAGTTTATCGGTTTCCGGAATCGCCGTCTTCCACTCCAGCGGCCCAGAGGATGGAGCGTGCCAACATCCGGATGAAAACATCATCCCCGAAGGTGGCGTCCGAGTGACCGTAGGTAGTTCCCACGATTCGAGTTCCTCCAAAATTGTTCGCCCATACCACCGGGTGCTCCGCGTTGTCCTTCTCGCTGACTGAACTGGCCAGAATAGTCGTGTTAGGCCAGACCCGCTCGATGATGTAGAGCTCATCCATCGGGGTGACCCAATCGGAAGGAAATCCCGCCATCACTGGATGCTCTGGCGCCACCACCCTGACCGGATACTCGCTTTGGTGATCATGACGGCGACTCGTGACTCCGAGAAACTCGCGCCAGTCGTCGATCTCCGCGTCTCGGTAGGAATGCATCGCACAATGAATCACCACCGCCGGAGTGCCCCCACGGTGTGCTTCGGTGATCTTCCGGATGTAATCCGTGTCCGCCGTCATCGCGAAACACTCGTTGTGGATCACCACATCATAGCCCGCTGCCCAGTCCGGATCGTTGTAGAGATCGATTTGCACATCCTTAGCCGTGCCGCCCACATTCACGACATCCAGCTCGATATTGGCCAGTTTCTGAATGCCAGACCCCAAGGCAAAAGTCTGGTAAAGATAATTGTGACAGCAGCCTCCCGTCACGATCAACACCTTGATCGGCTCGCCCGAGTAGAACTCTTTTTTGGGCAAGGGCGCCGCCTTTTTCTTGGTCTTCTTTACAGGAGTCGGCTTCGCTGGTTTTGACTCATTCTGATCGGCCGCGATACCGGCCATCAGACCGACGACAACAATGGTAAAGATAACAATTAGGCGGCTTTTCATATTTGAATGAGCGGTTGATACCACAATCGGCCACGCCTCGAAATAGCCTGATCAAGGTGGAGATAACTGTCACGACTCGGAGGTCACGTCAGGGAACTCCAATCTATCAAGTGGATTGCCCAGTTTCCCCTCATCGTGTCGACAATGTGCAGGTAGACCTCGGTCGTCTGATACTGGCATGACCGTGCGCTTCTTGAACAGAGCGCATGGTGGTGGGGTAATTTGAAGAAAGCGGATTGCGGCGTGGGCACGGTGACAACAAGGCTTAAATGCGACCGCTCGGGACTCGTTCAATTAGGATTGCGATGGCGCAGTGAGAGGGGCAGAATTACCAACAATTGTCACCGTGAGCAAGACACCCCAATGAGCCCTCTCCACCACACCCCTCATCTCGTTGTCACGGCAATCCTCACCCTCTTCGCTCCCTTTCTCCCTGAGCTTTCCGGACAAGACACCACCCCCACCTGGCAGCAACAATCCGTCGAATACGGCCGCATCATGTCCCAGGTGACGTGGACGCCCGTTGCCGGCACCATGCCAAAGCGAGGGGGCTACTTCACCCAAGGCATCGATTACACTGGTACTCCGTATTCCAGTGTCCGGTCCACCGGCCGCTACATCGGCTTCGACATTTTCCTGAAGACTTTTTTGGCCGCGGTCCAAAACCCTCAGAGCGTCCTCTATACCGAAAACCTCTATGGCAAGGTCAGCAACGCCGAGTGTTACTACGGGAAGGTCTGCTCCACCTACACGTCTTACGCCTTGCGATGCGGCATGCAGGTCCCGAGTTGGCTTCACGGCCCGGAGCATCGCAAGGGGGTGACCCGGGTGGAACCGCCTTCGGCTCAATTTGCCAACATTGGAGATGTCATTTTCCGGCCTCCGTCTACCAAGATCAGTGGCAGTCACATTGAGTTAGTGACGGGCCTTACCAAGGACGGCGAGGGCGAGGTGACGCACGTGCGCGTTGAGGAAAGTCGCCCCCAAACGACCCGGGACACCAACTACGATGTCGAGGGGTTCAACGCTCACATGGCTTCGAACGAGCGGGAGCTCTATCGAATCACCGACTTGGATGCCTGGCGGGGAGAGAATCGAGCGGACTCGTTCCTCTTTCCCAACTATGAGGAGGACTCCGCAACGCCTGTCATCAATCGAGTTCTCCTTCTCGACCGAGGGGACTGGGTGCCCTACTACCAGGGCCAGGCAGTGAAGTTCAATGTTATGGACCGGGACTCGGAAGGGGTCGAGGCCCTAGTGATCATGCGAGGAGACCAAATAGTCGAAAGAATCGAGCAACTCGGGAAAGGGGTGACGGAGCGCTCGTTTTCAATCGGTGGCGACTACACCGCGCATTGCGTGATGAGTGACGGTTCCAAAAGCGCTGCGTGTGAGTTCTCGGTATGCGACCTCGATTTCAGTAAGCTCAGTGACGAGGTGACCCTCGGCGAGCCCTTGGAGATCAGGTTTCGTTCCGACAACATGAAGGTCATCGTTTTGCGTTTGGTGAGCCAAGGCAGTCGAAAGACTCGCCACAACGTGTTCGTCTCTGAGGAAGAACGAGAGAAGGGGCGGGTCGTCATTCCCGCGGATCAGATGCAGGACCAGGGCAAGATGCAGGTGTGGCTGATCGGCGAGAACCGATACGGAAGATTGAAGAAGCGCCGCGATCTTGAGGTAGGCCGGTAGCGGATTTTTCAAGCCCACGGTGAAGCGAAGTAGACGGAGAAAATCCGGGGCCAAAGCAGAACCCGCCGCCGATGCCAACTAGATCCTGCGATAAGTCGCAAGATCCTATTCAATCCAATACCTAAATCCGCTTGCGCCCCTCGACCTTGGAATCGTCGGGGCAGGCAATTGGATTCATCGCTAGCGCATCAGCTCTTCTCGCCTCTTGCTCAGGCAATAGCCCGGTGATCTCCCTTGAATACGTCCTCCCCAATCCCCAAGCCATCCGCTAAAACCGGTCTCAACATGAGGCTTCTATTTTTCGCGGCAGGCATTTTTCTTTTCCCTCTTTCGGCACAGCTCCACGCCGAACTGACCATCGCTGACATTTTCACTGATGGCGCGGTCCTGCAACGTGATCGGCCCATCCCCATTTGGGGCACCGCAGGGGCAGGTGAAAAGGTGACGATCTCCTTTGGCACAGTAAAACTGAAAACGCTCTCCGATATCAACGGGAGTTGGCGCACTAGCCTACCGGCCTTACCCGCATCGGATCAGCCAAGACTTCTTAGCATTTCGGCGGGCGACGAAACTCTGATCGAACGGAACGATATTCTCATTGGCGACGTCTGGTTGGCTTCAGGTCAGTCCAACATGGCCATGCCAGTCTCGCGGGCTCTCAATCCGGAAAAGGAACTCTCGGAAGCTGACTACCCCATGCTCCGTGTTTTCACTGTAACAAGAAAATCCTCGCCAGAACCACTCGATCACTGCACCGGCACTTGGGAAAAAAGTTCAAGAGAAACGGCGGGAAAGTTTTCGGCCACGGCGTGGTTTTTTGGCAGAGAGATTCACCTCGAAGCCGGCGTTCCGATCGGGCTCATCGTCTCCGCCTGGTCGGGGTCAGCGATTGAAGCCTGGGTGAGTCACGAGGTGCAGGCAGAGCAATCCTACCTCCAACCACTCCTCCAATCATGGGCCGACAAAGATGCCGCCTACACTCCAGCCGTCGCGGAGGAGGAAGAGACGAACCACAGCGAAGCACTCGCGATGTGGAAGAAAGCATTTCAAACGGCAAAAGCAGCCGACCAACCGCTTCCGAAAAAGCCCCGCCGCCCTATCGATCCAAGGCTGCATCACCATCATCCGGCGGCACTGTTCAATGGGATGATCTCCCCTATCCTGCCCTACGCGATTCGCGGAGCAATCTGGTACCAGGGCGAAACGAACGGGCTCACAGCCGAATCCGCTGCACTCTATGATCGGCAGCTTCCCCTGCTCGTGAATGACTGGCGCAGGCGATGGAATCAGGGTGACTTCCCCATGGCCTGGATCCAATTACCATTTGTCAGTTCCCAACAGGTCGATTGGCCAACGGTGCGCGAGGCGATGCGACTGGCGCAGGAATCACTTCCCAATACCGGGATGGCAGTCACCCTCGATTTGGGAGAAGAGCGTCTTCTTCACCCACTCAACAAACAAGCCTTCGCCCACCGCCTTGCCTTGTGGGCCCGATCAGAGGTGTATGGCGAGGACATCCCATGGTCCGGACCGCTGCCCACGAACTTCAAAATCAAAAATGGAAAAGCCACCGTGACTTTCTCTCATGCAAATGATGGTCTGGTGATCAATGGCGGCGAAAGTCTCACCGGATTCGAACTTCGCGCAAAGGATGGGAACTGGCACCCTGCCAAAGCCACTATTTCCAAAAACTCTATCTTAATCGTGAGCACCGATGTCCGCGCTCCCATCGCGATTCGATACGCCTGGGCCAACCATCCGGCAGCCAATCTATTCAACGCCGCCGGACTTCCCGCCACTCCATTTCAATTGGGTGATACAGCGAATACGGTGACCCAAACCACCCCAAAACCGACTGCCTCCAAAAAGGCCACCACCAATCCCCCAACCAAACCTCCTCTTGATTCGGCGGAGATCGCAACGCTTCCGTTCGGCGGTGAGCGGGTCGAAATCTTTCTGCTAATGGGGCAATCAAACATGAAGGGGCGTGGCATCATGCCTCATGAACCGCTCCGTGATCCGCGCATCCTCATGATGCACAAAAAAACTGATCAATGGTTTCTCGCTCGCCACCCGCTTCACCTCACTGGTGATCCAGAAACATTCGAAGGACACGACAACGCCGGAGTCGGTTCGGGATTGGCTTTTGCCGAAACCCTCGTTCGCCATCAACCGGAGACCCGCATCGCTCTCGTTCCCTGCGCCGTTGGCGGAACGCGTATCGCGCTATGGGCCAAGGGTAGTCGCCTCTACGAAGATGCCATCCGAAAAGCCAAACTCGCCCTCGAAGCAGGGCCGAAAGGGAAAACCCGCATCGCCGGGGCGCTGTGGCTGCAAGGAGAATCAGATTCGCAGGAAGCTCGCGTGCCGGTCTATGCCGAAGCTCTTGCCGAGCTGGTGAACAACTTGAGGACCGATCTCGAAATCGAAGACCTACCCTTTCTCGTTAGCACGATTGGAGAAATGAAAGCTGACATCGGACTGCGCCAGGCAATCAACGAAATCCTCCTCGATCTTCCCAATCAAGTCTCAGGAACCGCTGCGGTCGATGCCCGGGACCTAACTGGTCACATCGGAGATCTCGTACATTTGGATACAGTGTCGCAGAACGAAATCGGAAAGCGATTTGCCAGGAAATATTTGCAACTGCATCAGGTTCGGAAAGAAGCCAAATAGACGACTTTGATAGAGAAGCTACATGCTTCTGCGGCGCAACAAAAAAGGGAGGCCACTACGACCCCCCCTTTTCAAAGCTTTAACAATCGAGACGCTTAGTCCTCAATCAACTCGGGCCACTTGGTGTGGAAAAACTCGCCGGCTGGCTTGTCCGTCCGCTCATAAGTGTGCGCTCCGAAGAAATCGCGCTGTGCCTGAAGCAAGTTGGCCGGAAGCACCTCCGAGCGATAGCTATCATAGTAGCTCAGCGAAGCACTGAAGGCAGGAATCGGAATTCCGTTGCTCACTCCGAGTGCGACGACTTCACGCCAGGCAGCCTGATTGGAATTGAGAATTTCAGTGAAGAAACCGTCGAGCATGAGATTCGTTAGATCCGCATCGCGCTCGTAAGCTTCCGTGATGCGATTGAGGAATCGCGCGCGAATGATGCAGCCGCCACGCCAGATACGGGCGCAGGAGCCAAGATCGACTCCCCACTCGTGCACTTCGCTGACAGTCTTGATCAAATCGAGGCCCTGAGCATAGGAGATCACCTTGGAAGCATAGAGGGCATCGTGCACTTTCTGCACCAACTCTTCTTTGTCCATGGAGATGGCTGGATCCGGTCCCTGCAGGATCGGCGCAGCAGCGAGGCGCTCTTCTTTCTTGGAAGAAAGAATGCGAGCTTCCACGGCGGCGTTGATCGTAGAAATAACGACCGCGTTTGCTGCACTGTTCATCACGGTCCAACGGCCGGTGCCTTTCTGGCCAGCTTTGTCCACGATCAGATCGATGAGGTGTTTGCTGGTCTCCGGATCTTTCTCTTCAAAAATCTTGCTGGTGATTTGAATCAGGAAAGACTCAAGCGGGCCTTCATTCCACTTCGTGAAAATCGCCGCCATCTCATCGTTGGTGATGCCGGCGCGTTTGAAGATCTCGTAGGCTTCACAGATAAGCTGCATGTCACCGTATTCGATGCCGTTGTGCACCATCTTGACGAAGTGACCGGCCCCACCCGTTCCCACATGAGTGACACAGGGAACACCATCCACTTTCGCGGTGATCGCTTCGAAAATCGGCTTAATGATCTCCCAGGAACTAATCGGTCCACCGGGCATGATGGAAGGTCCCTTCCGAGCCCCCTCTTCTCCACCGGAAACGCCGGAGCCAATGAAGAGCAGCCCTTTCGCAGCGAGATCTTTGGAGCGGCGCTCGGTGTGAATGAAATAAGTATTGCCTCCATCGATGATGAGATCGCCTTCCTCAAGCAAAGGCACCAGGCTGTCGATCACCTTATCCACCGCATCGCGATCATTAGGATCGCCGCCAGCGGACGACTTCACCAAGATCATCACCTTGCGGGGACGCTCCAGGCTGGCCACAAAATCTTCTAGCGTTTCAGCACCGTAGAGATTTTTATCCGGATTCTCGGAGATGAATTCCTTCATCGTTTCCGTGGTCCGATTGTAGACTGATACTCGAAAGCCTCGACTTTCGACGTTTAGCACCAGGTTTTGCCCCATTACGGCGAGGCCAATTAATCCGAAATCACTCTTGCTCATGTGTATACAGTCCTTTGAATGTTGAGGTTCAAAACTACTCACGATACAAGAAGCGCAAGCGCTCATTTTTAATCTACCAAAGCGAAAAATTCATGACCATTCGCAATTTCATTTGTTCGATCTCCGACGAAACCGTTGCTGCTGTTGAGGCGAGGCTGGACCCGTCCCCTGTTCACGGCGCCGATTTGCGTTTTCACGGCGTCGTCAGAGACCTCGAGGAAGACCGAAAAATTTCCGGTATCGACTATAGTTTTTATGAAGCGATGGCAGAAAGAGAGCTAAATCGCATCGGCGAGGCCATGATCTCGGAGTTTCCCGAGCATCGTGCCGTCATTCACCATCAGATCGGATTCGTTTCCGTAGGAGTCGCTTCCATCCTCATCCGGGTGCAGACCGCGCACAGCGCGGAGGCTTTTGAGATCTGTCGCGAATACCTCAAACGCATCAAGACGACCGTCCCGATCTGGAAGAAACCGATCTTTGAAGACTGATCGGCATACCAAATTGTAGCGGTATCCTGTAGCCGGTCTCTGTGAGGCCGGGAAAGAGCATCCGGGCATCACTACGCGTTCAGCCAAGGCCCGGGGTCACAGACCCCAGCTACAGGGAAGCGGATCCAGCCTGACCCTTATTCCACTTCAACAGTAAATCTGCCGGAGAATTTTCTACGGGCTCGCGCGGTGGAATGATTTCCGGCAGAATCTACCTTTCGGTCTGCCACCATATCATGAAATTCCTTTGGACTGTCGCCCTCTTGTCTAGCCCTGCCCTTCTTCTGGCAGAAACCAAAATTGATTTCAATCGCGATATCCGCCCCATCCTTTCGGACAAATGTTTTTTCTGCCACGGACCGGACGCCAAGAATCAAAAATCGGATTTCCGGCTCGATTCCGAAGCGAACGCGATCGCTGATCTAGGTGGCTACGCCGGTATCACTCCCGGCGATTTGGAGAAAAGCGAACTGCACTGGCGTATCCGAGTGGAGGAGGACGACGTCGACTACATGCCGCCACTGGATTCCAACCGCACGCTCAGTGAAGCGGAAAAGGACCTGCTCGATGCCTGGATCCTGCAAGGTGCAGAGTACGACACCCACTGGGCTTTTAAGAAACCAATCCGACTCGACCCTCCCAAGATTTCGGCAAAAAACGAAAAGTGGGTCCAGAACCCAATCGATGAATTCATTGCCGCCAAACTGGAAGAGGAAGGACTCTCACCCTCGACCCGAGCCACCCATGAAACACTGGTTCGTCGCGCTTCGCTTGCCCTGACCGGGCTGCAACCTACCCCTGAAGAATCCACCCAGGCCGCTGACTACGCCAAATGGTGTGACCAATTACTCAACTCGACTGATTACGCCGAACGGCAGACCCTTCGCTGGCTCGATTCAGCGCGCTATGCGGACACCGACGGCTACCAAAATGATGGTGAACGATCCAATTGGCCGTGGCGGGATTGGGTCATCCAAGCTTTTCACGAAAACAAACCCTTCGACGAATTCACTATCGAGCAACTGGCCGGCGACATGCTGCCCGAAGCAGACAATGAACAAATTCTCGCCTCAGCCTTCAATCGCAATCACCGACAAAACTCAGAAGGCGGAGCCCTCGCCGAAGAATTCTTTATCGAGAATGTGATCGATCGGGTCGAAACCACTTCCACTGTCTGGCTCGGCCTCACCATGGGCTGCTCCCGATGCCACGATCACAAATACGATCCTATCAGCCAACGGGAGTTTTATCAGTTCTTCGCCTATTTTAACAACACTGGGGAAAAAGGAATCGGTAAAGGCCCCTCCGCCAATCCCGTTCTGGCAACGCATTCTCCCCTGACAAAGCCCTCTCCCTCTCAACAAGCTGAATTGGATGCCGCCGTGGCGGAGACCAAAAAAGCTCAGGCGAGCCTCAATCAACGCCTTAAAACTTGGAGCAACGGCATTGCCGCTGCCGCACGCAAGGACTCCGGGCATTGGACGCCGGCAAAGACAGAAACAGCGAAAGTCATCAAAGGCGGACAGCTCATTGCGGAGCCAGAAGGGTCCTATCTCTTTCAAGGCGACAACGGACTCACCAATGTCGAATATCGAATCGCCCTGGCATCGAACAGCAGTCCTATCACCGCACTCCGCCTCGATGCGCTCACTCACCCAGCCTTCGGAAAACCACGGCAACTGGCACGCTCAGTGAACGGAAATTTTGTCCTGACTGAAATCGAATTTTTCGCCACCAGAAGCGGAAAAGGCAAACCGGAAAAAATTCTCATTAAGGGAGCTTCCGCCTCCTACCAACAGGATGGCTACCCGATAGACAATACGATCGATGGCAATCCAAAATCAGGGTGGGCGGTTTCTGGAAAGGACGTACGCGCTGAATCCGTCAGCGCTTTTTTTACTTTGGAGGAGCCCATCGTTCTCGAACGGAAAGGCACCCTCGAAGTCAGGCTCAAACATCAATCAAAATTCGCTGATCACAATATCGGTCGATTTCGCATCATGACGACGGATCAAGAAAATCCTGACGTCCGGGACACTGTCGGCCTCAGTCCGAAGATACTGTCGGCCATCAAGGTGCCAGAGAATAAGCGAAGTCAGGGCCAGCAAAAAACCTTACGCGACTACTATACCACCATCGACGAGCCGCTTTTGAAGGCCCGCAAAAAGGTGGCGGCCTTGAATCGAAAACTGGACGCGCTTGGTGTCGGCAAGGCTCCTGTCATGGTGATGCGAGAAAAAGAAGGTGAACCCACCCCTGCCTACTTGCTCGACCGCGGGCTCTACGATCAACCCGACACTTCTGAGGCTCTTCCCCGGGGAGTTCCTGAGGCCCTCTTTGTTGGTGAGTCCGAGGACATGCCGCAGGACAGGCTTGAGCTGGCACAGTGGATCGTTGCTCCAGACAATCCACTCACTTCCCGAGTCATCGTCAACCGCGTCTGGCGGGATTACTTTGGCACCGGCCTCGTCAAAACCGTCGAAGATTTCGGCTCTCAGGGCGAACCTCCCTCCAACCCCCACCTGCTCGACTGGCTCGCAGTCGAATTTGTTGAATCCGGTTGGGATCTCAAGGCCCTTCATCAACTCATTCTCAGCAGCGCCACGTTTCAGCAGTCCTCAAAGGTCACCCCTAAACTTGTCGCTGCCGATCCCGAGAACCGTTTCCTCGCCCGCGGCCCCCGAATGCGCCTCGACGGATTCTCCATCCGCGACACCGCCCTTCACGCCGCCGGACTTCTGGACGAAAGAGTTGGCGGCCCCCCGGTGAAACCCTATCAACCCGAAGGCCTCTGGAACGACGTCGCCGGAAGATCCAGTATCCGCTACGAACTGGACTCAGGAAACGATCTCTTCAGAAAGAGCCTCTACACCTACTGGAAACGGGCGGTCAATCCACCACGTCAGATCATCTTCGATTCCTCTGGTAGAGAAATGTGTAACGTCACGATTAACCGGACCAATACCCCGCTCCAAGCGCTCGTCCTGATGAATGACGAAACCTTTATTGAAGCAGCCCGGCATATCGCTGCCAGATCTCTAACCGAGAAGCCAAGTAACAATGAAGCAGATCGTTTGGGATACCTCTACGAGCTGGTGACCGCGCGAAAAATCACGACAATCCAACTAGAAACTCTAACAAAGAACCTCACTTTCTTCCGTGAACACTTTGCCTCGAAACCAGAATCAGCTGAAACCTTTCTCAAAATCGGATCCACTCCCCGGAATGAATCCCTCGACCCAATCGAACACGCCGCTCATACCGCAGTCGCCCACCTTGTCTTGAACCTCGACGAATCCATCACCCTCGAATGATCATGAATCCCTTTCACGAACATCAATCTTTACTCAGTCGTCGCCACTTCTTCGGAAAGACCGCCGCTGGCGCCGGAGTCGCCGCCTTGGGATCACTGCTTGATCAGGACTTGGTAGCAGCAGACGACCCTTTTCAACCAAAAGGCGTGATGAAGGAATTTCATCAGCCACCCAAGGCCAAACGCGTCATCTACCTTTTTCAAAGCGGAGCGCCTTCTCAACAGGACCTTTTTGATCCGAAACCGATGCTCAACAAGCACTTCGGTGAAGAGTTAGGCGATCACATCGAGATGACTCAGCGAGTCACTGGAATGACCGCCGGCCAGAGTTCATTTCCCATGGCCGGATCCATCTACCAATTTAACAAACACGGAGAATCCGGCACCGAGATCAGCGAGCTCCTCCCCCACATTGGCAGCATCGCTGATGACATTTGCCTGGTCAGGTCGATGCACACAGAAGCGATCAATCACGACCCGGCGATCACCTTTTTCCAAACCGGCCATCAACTCCCGGGACGACCCAGCATCGGGTCGTGGCTGTCCTACGGACTGGGGTCTGCCAATGACAATCTCCCGACCTTCGTGGCCATGGCATCAAGAGGAACAGGCCGGCCCAGTTGTCAGCCTCTCTACGATCGCCTTTGGGGTAGTGCCTTCATTCCAACTCAGCATGCCGGCGTCAAATTCATGGGCACGGGCGATCCTGTTCTCTACCTGAAAAATCCAGCTGGCTTCGATGCCAAGGCACGCCGCCGCATGCTCGATGATCTGGCTGAACTCAACGAACAGAAACTGGAGGACTTCGGAGATCCCGAAATCAACACCCGCATCCAAAGCTATGAAATGGCCTACCGGATGCAAACGTCCGTTCCGGAACTCACCGATATCTCCGACGAGCCTGAGCACGTTCTAGAGATGTATGGCCCGGACGTCAAAACTCGCGGGACCTATGCTTACAACTGCCTCATGGCACGGCGCATGGCCGAACGCGACGTTCGATTCATTCAACTTTATCACATGGGTTGGGATCAACACTCTAACCTGCAGGTCCAACTACCAGGCCAATGCCGGGATGCTGATCAGGCTTCCGCAGCCCTGGTCAAAGATCTCAAACAACGAGGCATGCTCGACGATACCTTGGTTGTCTGGGGAGGAGAGTTCGGGCGGACCTCCTATTGCCAAGGCAAGCTGACCCGGGAAAGCTACGGCCGGGATCACCACCCGCGCTGTTTTTCCATGTGGATGGCCGGAGGCGGCATTCGACCCGGCATGACCTACGGATCCACCGACGAATATTGCTACAATATTGTGGAGAATCCCGTTCACGTTCACGACCTACACGCGACCATGTTGCACCAAATGGGAATCAATCACGAAAAGCTCACCTACCGATTCCAGGGGCGTTATTTCAGACTAACAGACGTCCATGGACACGTCGTAAAAGACATCCTCGCACCTGCGAGCATGGGATAGGAAATTCTTCAGACGACCAATCGAGTTCTGATTCTGACTTCCGATTCCAGAGTTCGATGGACCGGGCACTTGTCAGCAATTTCTGAGATCCGATCGCGTTGCTCCTGGGTGAGATCACCCTCAAGGTGTAAATCCCTTTCAATCAGATCCACTTTGCCTTCCGTCGATTCACAATCATCACAGTCGGCTGCGTCAATTTTCTCGTGCCGCAATCGGACTTCAACGGAATCCAGCGGCCACTTCTTGTGATCGGCATACAAGCGAAGCGTCATCGCCGTGCAAGCTCCGAGACCAGCCGTCAGATAGTCATAGGGTGAGGGGCCGTCATCCGTGCCACCGGAACTGATCGGTTCATCAGCCACCAGTCGATGACCGCCAGTCAGGACATCGGAGCGGAAGCCTTTCCCTTCGAGCCGAACTACGGTTTCGTCGGGACTGGCAGTTGATTCTTCATGCTCTTCCAAATATCGATTGGCCCAGGTAGCGATCGTACTTCCAACATATCTGGAATCCGCCTCAGAAGTTAGTAAATGATCAGCCCTATCCATGGATATGAAGCTCTTAGGATGCTTAGCCCGGTCATAGATCCTGCCGGCATTCTCAACTCCTACAATTTGGTCGACTGGAGAATGAAATATTAGAAGCGCCTTCCCCAACCGAGAGGTTGCCTCTTCCATTGAAGTTGACTCCAAGTCTTCGACCATTTCTTTTCGGATTAAGAAATCCCGTTTTGCGATCGAAACAGTGGCTTCGCCTTTCTCCCTAATTTCATCCAGCCCCTCGGCCAAAAGATGCGTCACATGTGCTGGATCAGCTGGGGCTCCAATGGTTGCAACAGCTCGAACAGAATCAATCGCTGGCGCTGCCCTCAAGACAGCCGCCCCACCCAGAGAATGGCCGATCAAAATTTGAGGACCATGACCTGTCAATTCTTCCAGAAATACAGACGCTCGATACAAGTCATCTACATTGGAAGTAAATGTCGAAGATCCAAAATGCCCTTCACTTTCTCCCAAGCCTGGAAAATCAAATCGGAGTAACCCAAACCCCTGGTCGGTCAGAGCCCGGGAAATATTTACAACCGCTTTGAGGTCTTTACTGCAGGTGAAACAATGAGCAAAAAGGGCGTAGGCACGTGGCTTTCCTACCCCAGGGAGATCAAGGCGCGCCGATAGACGGCTCCCTTCGCTGTTTTGAAATGTATGCGCGACTGTTTTCATAGGGCTCACAAAATAGGACGGTCCATTTCTTCAAGCCTTTCAGCTATATTTATCGACTCCAACTCGAGTTCTAAAATCTCTCCCGATTCTGTCCACTTCAGAAAGTCGATTCTCGTACCAACATGGCACGCTTGCGGGCATCACCCCATCGATATCCCTTTACGATTCCCGTTTCTCGAATGACGCGATGACACGGTATCAAATAACCAATGGAATTCGCCCCACAGGCAGATCCCACCGCCCGGGCGGCCCCCGGTTTTCCCACGCATTCGCTCAAAGTTCCATAGGTGATCAATTGCCCGGAGGGAATCTTTAACAACGCACGCCATACCTGAACCTGAAAATCAGTCCCCCGGACCAGAACTTTCAAGGGATCGCCACGACTCCCTTTTTGATCAAAAATGCTCCCCAATTTCTTAACCGCAGCGTCGGAACGCCTCATCAGCGTTGCCTTTGGCCAGGATTCCTCAAGAGCCGAAGGCGGTTCACCAACGGGATCCTCAGAGTGAAAAGCGAGATGACAAATCCCACGATCAGTCCACCCCACTGTCGCCCATCCAAATGGAGTAACCGCTACACCCCAAGCCACTTCCAATCCAGCGCCCCCAGTTTTGATCTCGCCCGGCGTGGCTGCCTCCAGCGAAACCATGAGATCGTGCAAACGCCCGGGTCCTGACAAGCCCGAATCGAGAGCCGACTCCAGCACACTCGCCGACTCCAGCAATCGGCTTCTGGCATACTCCGCGGTCAGACACTGCACAAAATCTTTGGGCGTAACCCCGGCCCACCGGCGAAAGAGCCGATGAAAATGTGATTCACTGAGTCCGGCCAGTACTGCCATTTCGTTCAATGAAGGCTGCTCGGCATGCCGCTCATTCAGGTACTCAATGACCTTCGCTATCCGGGTGTAGTCGTCCATCTCACTTCTATGCTAGCCGCCTTCTAGAGCAGCGCCCACCCGATTCTTGCTACCAATTTTTGCCGTTTGCGCCACTGCGATTTCCACGGGACTATCACACCTCATGATCCTTCAATTTGGTGCCGGAAACTTTTTGAGAGCTTTCGCCGATCTCTTCATCGACGAATTCAATCAAGCAAATGCTCATGCCCTGGGAGACATCGTCGTGGTTCAATCCACTGGCAAAGAACGCGCCGACGCCATTAATCAGGCCGGAGGAAATTACCACGTAGCCATCCAGGGTTTCCAAGACGGGAAGATCATCAACGAAACCGTGGAGGTAAAATCCATCACCCGCGCCCTGCACGCTGGAACGGAATGGGAACAAGTGCTGGACACCGGCCGGGATCCCTCCCTTTCTCTCATTCTTTCGAACACCACCGAAGCAGGACTTGCTCTCGATCCCACCGACACCAAACGGACTGATAACGCCCCAAATTCTTTCCCCGCGAAACTGCTCTCAGTCTTAATGGCTCGTCGCCAGGAAAATCTACCAGGCCCCTGGATCGCCCCCTGCGAACTAATCGAATCCAACGGGGATCGCCTCCGGGAATTAGTGTTAGAACAGGCCGCTATTTGGAACCTGCCAACCGACGCCGCAGAATGGCTGAAAGACGAATGCCATTGGATCAACACACTGGTGGATCGCATCGTGCCCGGGCCACCGAAGGAACATCCACTACTCGGCACTGACCCCCTCTTGCTCAGTGCTGAACCATTCGCATTCTGGGCCGTGGAAACCGATCGCGCCGATTGCCCGCTCGCCCAACTCAGTCCTGTGTCCGTATCGAAAGACATCACGCCCTACACCCTGCGCAAGGTTCGGATCCTCAATGGTGCCCACACTGCCTTGGTTTGCAAAGCGGCAGGAACAGAAGTCCAAACTGTCCGCGAATGCCTCGAACACGAAGAGATTGGCCCATGGCTGGAAAAGATCCTCTTCGAAGAAATCGTGCCCATTTTGGAAGGCCGCTGTGATGATCCCACTGGCTTCGCACGAGATACGCTTGACCGATTTCGCAACCCCTTCCTCGAGCATCAACTTTCTGCGATCGCTCTCAATCACGAGTCGAAGGTATCGGTTAGACTTCAACCAACCATCGAAGACTACCGCGAAAAATTTGGAAAAGAACCGCCCCTGCTTTCCGGACTATTCGAATAGTCGGATTCAACAGGGTTATGTGGGTGACTTAACCCTGTTTACTCGTTCACTACTTCATCGTCAGGATAGAAAGCATTCCATGCTTTCAAAAAGGACACCGTTCCGGGGATTTCTTTGAGAGACTTTCCTTTTAAAGGCCCTGACAAGGCCTCTCCCGTCACCACATCCCATTCACTCGAAGTTGACGAATCTGTCATCCTTCTCTCGCCCGAAGCAGAGAACGTTAAAGTTTTTCCATCCACCTTCGCATCGAACGCTTTGACGCTGCCCCCCTCTTTCTCGTGAGCCACCACCAAAGTCGCTTCGGCTAGTTTCACCATGACCACCGTGTCATTTTGCAACTTCCGCAAACCAACAGCCGGCGAAGGCAAACCTGGACCGAGTGGAATTCCATAGACAAATTTGTGAGGAGACTTCCAGGCTCCCTCATCGTACCGGTCTGTGGTTCGCGACATCGCCAACAAAGTGGTATCCGGATGGCGCGCTCTCCACTCGCCCCACGTCGTCATCGAGGCTGGAAGCATTTCAAGTTCGACACCCTCGAGTTCGCCGCGCATCCCCCGCCCTAACAAATGACTCCATAAAGTCTCTGTCTCGATATCACGCATCACGAGACTTCGATTCCACAACATACCTGACACCTGGAAGTTCAACTCTTTACCCTCGATCTCTCTGGCATACACGATGCCATTAAAGCAGAGGTGTCACCAAGTCGCCGCAATGGGCTGATCGCCCAATGTGTCATTGATGATCTCCCGGGTCGGCTTGGTTAGCTGATTGATCGGATAAGCGCGCGATTCGTTTGCGACTGTTACCCCGAGTACCAGCTCATCGTCATTGACCCATTTCGCAGAGTTCTTCGCCGTCGTGATCTCGGGAGCCATAATCGGCTCGAATGGCTTTACGACTTGTCGCGGATTGAAGTCATCCGCGTAAAGACTTCCACTTAAAAGCAACAGGGCGAAGAATTGGGGATATTTCATTCGGATATATTTTTCGACAGGGCCAACCCTATCGATCCGAAGTGACGAAAGCGACTAATTTCCGGAACAACCGCGCTTAATGGGCCGCTCAAACTCACCGTCCTTCCAGTCAGGACCCTGAACATCTCCGCCCCCTGCTTTCCTCTTCTATCACAAGCCTGCGTGGACACGCAGAATGCGCTTGAGATCTTCGATCGCATTGGGATCCTCATACGAGGTATGCCCAGTCGGCACAATCAACTCGGAAGCTGCGCCCTCCTGATGAGAGCTCCAATAATCAACAATACCATCCGAACTATCAGGGGTGTCTCCTTTGCCGCGATCTCCGACAATGGTATGGTAGACCACCCCCGGTTTGTAGGGCGATTGGTCCATCGCGAGGAGAATTGGTGAGTCAGGCCGCAGCGACTGGACGCTGGTCACTTTTTTCCGAATATCGATCTTTAATCCTTCTGGAGGAGGCCCATTAAAAAGTTCCGTCCCACCCGCAACTACGTTGCTGGGAAGCTTCGCCAACTTTGATACGGCTCCAGCTATACTCATCGTCGCCATGTCCGCTCCACGATGCGGAGATGAAATAAACACGGCCCGGTTCACCGCTTTATCATAATCAAAGAACGTCAAGGATCGAAGCGTTTCTCTCGCTTCCGGTTCCAGGGGAAATTCGTCGAAAGGAATATCGCTGACCTGATTCCATATCCGATCACCAAAATCTGTCACCATCATGTGAGTCAGGATTCCTCCCATGCTGTGACCCATCGCGACCATGTTGGTCGACAGAGGATCGTTTCCATCCGGATCATATTCCTGACGGAGTGCCTCAAGATCCTCCCGGAACAGTTCCGCAGATTCCACGATGGCGTAGGAACTCGGATAGGTGAACGCAAAGATCTGATACCGAGTTGAAATCTCAGGCTCAGACATCAACTCCGGAATGATGTCGCGCCAAATAATCGGCACCGAAATCAGGCCATGGGTAAGCATCACTGGAATGCGATCTGGATCATAAGGTTCAAGCAGATAGATACCCGACTCCTCGGCCCGTTTCTTCGCATTCATGAAACCGAAGAGACCTTCGATTACCTCATTCTTACCATCCAACATCAATAAAATCGGTGCAGAGAAATTCGCCGCCAAAGGCATGCTTTGACTCCCCACTTGCACCTTCTGATGCTGCACAGGATCGACCAATGCTAGCGAAACCACCTTGAGCAGATCCTCAGGACTTCCCGCTTCCCTTACATCTGTGATTGTTAATGTCACCGGGAGATGCAACCCCTGCGGTGGAAAGTGCTTCATTTCATCTGCTCGCTCAGGCGTTTGTCGACGAATACCGACCATGGGAGCGCCGTAGCCAGCACGCTTCTTTTCCCCCACGCCCTTGCCTCTAATCGAATCCGCAGCCACTGCTTCATCGAAGTATTCCGCTCGATAATCTGAACTCGAATCCAGAACGATTTCAAAATGTTCACCCCCGGCGTCCAGGTGATAAGGTGCCGAGCCCTCTCGCGCCGAATCACTGGTCCAAATTTCAGCAAAACTGGCCAGGGAAGCATTGTGCAATTGCAAGGTCGCCTGGAGAGCCTCCGGGCTGGAAGTCTCCTCCCCGCTCAATATTAATGCCCGCGTTTCCACTGCTGCCCTCAAGTAACTGCCTGCCGCATCATTGCGATGGCCTTCTTTTTCCTGTTTTGAGGCGGCTTTAAGAAGGTTTCCTGCAGATTCTCCAACTCCCGTGATTGCCGCGAAGGGCAACCCTAACAATTTTGATAATGCAGCAAGCTCTTCTGCAGATTCGAGACCTTCCTCGATCATATCACCCGAATCGCGTTTCGACGATACCGTCGAACAGGAAGACATCATGGACGCCCCAAATAGCCAGAAGGCTGCCCATACGGTATGGCATAGGCGTAGCCGTGACGAAGCGTTTCTCTTCGGGTACATTGTAATTTGTCTGTGTGTTTTGCTTCTTTGCCCGATCAAAATCGTTCAAAGGGCGGGGTGTTTGTTCCGTAACCTCCTGTATCCGGCGGGCAATTCAAGATCAAATCAACCGCTTTCAGGACGCTCTTTTTTCACTTTCAAAGCACAATAGAGCAACAATCCACCCAACATCAGGATGAAGATCCAGGGCAGCCAATAGAGACTGTCGCGAAACACCGTTTCCGAAACTTCTTCGCCGCCATTGCCCTCCTTCAACTGCAAATGGCGCAGAATTCCGCCATAAAGTAGACTGATGCCGCCGAATCCCAGGTTCAGGGCAAGGCCTTTAAAACTCAAAACCGTTGCCCGATGGGACGAATCCACTTCCGCATTCAGATAGTGCGATGAAAAGAGGGATGTTGCGGGCCATGGTCGTTCCAGGAATGAGGAGAGGATGACTTCCCCCCCTTCTCCCGCATTACCTATGAAAAAATCGAGAGTGGCCGATCCCTCTACTGGCCACCACCTGCTTCGTAATCAATGAGCCACGTCTTTCTCGCTTCCAGGTTTTCGCTCAATTGAGCAACCTGTGCCCGAAGCTTGTTCAGCTCTTCATACTTCTGGAAAATCATGAAGAAATCGGATCGGAGATCATCCTTCGCATCTTCCAGCAGCTTGCCCAGATCATAGGCCTCACGCCGCCCTACTTTTTCGGTTTCGGGTATTTCGACTACCTGCAGCTTATTGAGCTGCTCTGTTCTCGCCATAACAATGTAGTCTATCCTTTTGATATCGGACTGATAAAGCTGCTTCTCTGTTTCGGAGATATTTCCCGTCCGTAATTTCTCCTCAAGAAATTTTTGTCTCTGATCCAGATCATCGATGCTCTTCGCCAGCGCCGCGGAAACCTCATCGTTATTTTGACCGGTTTTACTGACATCACGACGGTTCTGCCGCCATTCATCGTTCACCTCTTCATTAACGCCCCATCCACCCCAACTTCCCCAACCGCCCCAGGTATTAACTTCCCCGGTTTTGACATATTTCTCGAAGTCCTCGTGCTGAGTAAATGAAGCAGACAGATCGACAATCTGTTCAACTCTGGTCTCGATCCGCTTGTCGAATGCGGTCATATCATTCTCGAGTGTTTCGAGAGGAACGTCAGTTTTACCCGTCCTCACCTGCTCCCTCACTCCTGCTCTCTTGGTTCGGTAGAAATCGATCATCCGTTTGAGGCCCTCGATCATCTCGCCTTTTGTGTTCGCAATCGATGTCTTTGAATCCGGCGAATCTGCAACCCGCGTGAGCAACTCAACCAATTCAGAAACCCCACCTTCGACTCGCTGATCCAGGACGATAATATCGTCTGCAGTTTCCTGCATGCGATCGCGGCGAGAATTTATATGGGCTTCCAAGTTCACCACCGAAGCCTTTCGAGCGTCGAGATCAATTTCCAGAGTGGCTTCCTGAGCATTAAAAGAAGGGCCTGCCAAGCTGCCAAACATCAGCGCAGCGATTGTGATGAGGGAAAATCTTTTCATGAATATGAAATAACAGTTTCAGAAACGTTCTGCAATCCGAATAGACCAACGGCAACCGACTAAATTCTGCGCTTTTTGATGCCAAGGAGGGTGTTACTGGAAAAACTGATCAACAACTTCAACCGTAGGATTGAATCATTCGCACATGCCCCAGAACTGATGATTAATTTCATGCTCTCATCATTGAACGGTATCCGATTTCCGGTTACAACTCTTCTGTCCAGCCACCTAAACCCTTGCCTCAGTTTCGAAGGCGCACCCTCTGATGATGTCCAACTCTTTCCAGATCCTTACATTGTCTCTTGCTCTGCTGCTCGCGAACTCATTCACTGCCTGCCGGACAATTGACGGTCCCAAGCCTTTCGCCGCAGGGATCGATCGGACCTCATTTATCAAGGCTGATACCGACACCGACGGAAAGCTTTCCCAAACGGAACTCGCTATTCATCTCCACGAGGAAGCTCTCGCCGAGTTCGATCTCAATGACGACAGGCTTATATCCGCAGCCGAGTGGGCGGCGGCTAAGCCCTCAGCCAGCGAAGAAGACGGGCATTTCAATCTTTTGGACAAAGACACTAACGGAAAAGTGGACCAAGACGAAGCAGTCCTCTACATCACCGAACACGTGAAGTTTGGCGATTCCTTCAAGGAAATTGACCAGAACGGCGACTTTCATCTCCACTGGCAGGAATTCATCGAAAACGATCCCACGTCCGTAGATTTCGTGCTTTTCTCCACCAAGCTCTGACCTTCTCGCTGATTTCAACAGCGCAAAAAGCCTTTCATTATAGGGGGATAAAGCATTGACATCCATACCTTACAAAGGTTGAATGTTCATATTGCTTAAGCTTATCACAATTATGAGGGTATTATTTTTCGCGCTGCTGTTTTCGTCACTCTGTGTTACGGCCTTCGCTGCCGAAGGCCTTCGAACACTCCCTGATTCCGCCGAAGCAATGGGAATGATTGGAGGGCGACTCGCCATTTTGGATGACCCTTCTGTCACCCGGGCCAACCCGGCATCGCTAACCGACATTTCAGACACCCTCGTCCAGGTCAACGTTCAGCCATGGCACGGCAAGACAGACTTCACCAGTCCGACCGGGGTCAAAAATTCCATGACAGATCCATGGATCCCAGTGGGAAGTGCCTACTTCGTTCATCCTCTCAGCGAAAAGATGACTTTCGGATTCGGATTCAGCGCTCCTTTTGGCGTCGCCATCAGTTGGCCGGAACAGGGCTCATTCAAGTACTTCGGTGCCTACGACGCGAACCTGCAAACTATCGCCCTGACCCCGGCTCTCGGCCTCAAAATCAACGACGACGTTTCGATCGGTTTTGGTCTCGATATTTTTCAATCGAATCTCAAGTTGAATCAGAAATTCCCTTGGGCAGCAGTCGCTATGGCACCTGTTCCGGATGGCGCCATGGAATTTGAAGGAGACGGATGGGGCCTCGGTGCTTACTTCGGATTAAACTTTGATCTGGGTGAACGCCACCACTTTTCAGTCGTTGGACGTCTTCCCGTTTCAGTAGACTACGAAGGAGATTTCACGATCAACAACATTCCAGCACCCGGAGCGGCTCTTCCAACTTCCCCTTTCAAATCAGAGATCGAACATCCAGGAAGCGTCGCGGTTGGTTACGCATTTGATGTTAATGACCGCCTCACCTTTGGTGCTGACTTTGAATGGATCGGCAACTCATCTCACGATGATATTCCCCTTTCCATTGGAGCCAACCAAGCCCTTCTCGGAGGGAAAACAGCAGTGGACCTTAACTGGGATGACTCGGTCTCGTTCGGCTTCGGACTCGAATACGAGTTAACCGAGGCTCTAACCCTACGATCCGGTTATCTGTATTCTGATTCGCCCATGAACAGCACCAATTACAATCCATCGGTTCCTGCTGACGACCGTCACATCTTCAGTGTTGGCGTCGGATACACCTGGGGACCAAACACCGTCGATTTTGCCTATAGCTACCTTGCTATGGATTCCTCCCAAATTACCGGCAATGTAACTCCCGCGTTCAACGGATCCTACCAGTACCACTGGGATATCGTGACCTTGAGTTACACTCGTCGCTTCTAAATACGACCGGTGCCTTCCTCCTCAGACATTATCCTCATTCACGGCATGTGGAGCCGTGGTGAAGCCGCTAAGCCGCTGCGCCAACATCTGGAAAGCAGAGGCCATCGCGTCCATTGCCCCACTCTGCCCGGGCACAAAGCGGGCTCCACCACGCAAGTTGATCAACTCTCGTTACAAGACTATGCGGATACGATCTGCGGCTTCATTGATTCAAAATCGTTCGAAACACCGCCAGTGCTGATAGGGCACTCCATGGGAGGGCTCATCACTCAGATGGTCGCCTCCCGTCTGGAAATCAATTCGATGGTGCTGCTCAATTCCGCGGGCCCTGCAGGAGTCAATCATATCCTACCCACTGCCGTCGCCACCACGATTGGGATTCTCCTCAAGCCTTTCTTTTGGAAACGATCCCAAAAGCCTGGCTGGAAGGCCGTCCGCTTTGGCATTCTAAACGAAGTCGAAATCACCCGCGCTCGGGAGATCTACCAAAACTTTGTCCCCGAGTCAGGCCGAGCATTTGGAGAGCTCGTATTTTGGTTCCTCGATCCGAACCGCACAACCACTCTGCCAATTCCGGGACCAAGGATTTCCACGCTGATCATCAGCGGCGGACGGGACCGCATCACTTCACCACCAGTCGCGCGTGCATTGGCAAAAGTGTATCCGCACGCCGATGTCCAGACCTACCCGGATCACGGCCACTGGATATTCGAAGAACCTGGTCGCGAAGAGGTGTTTCAAAAAATGTTAGAATGGATCGAATTCCGCGAGGATTCTTCTCATACCCATCTTCACCATGGGGTTACTAAGAAGAAAGACTCTGAGCAATCAAAGTCCACCTACCAGCCTCCTTCTCAGCCGAAATTTTCGAAATGAGAATTCAATAATTTGACCATTTATGCGTTAAATCCTTGAGCAAATTTTTAGGTGAATTTCGCTTCATTTACGGTAAATTGATCTAACTAAGGTCAAAACCAGCCTTGCACCACATTGAAATACTCTTCCATTTTCATTCCTATCGTAACGACTTCATTGTGGGCTGGACAACTGGTAGCTCAGTCGATTGATCCATTGGTCCTCTCTTCAAACAGCCTGTTTCCAATTCTCACCCAGTCTCCGTCCGACCCTCTACAATCGAATTTCGCAGGGGCCCTCTCGATCAGTGAAATTCCCCCACCCAACAATCCAGACCGTCTGGAAACTAAGAAAGTTTATTACGTTCCGAATGGTCCATGGGGAGACCTGGAATATTACGTAACTTACCTTCAGATGCCTCAGGCGTGGATGAACTATCTGGAGATTCCCTCGGACCGAACACTATGGCACTTTCGCGAAAATGAGATCGATCAGATTGTCGCTCTACTCGCAGATTCTGGAATTTCAGAGCTCAATGGCTTGCCATGGGCTGAACAAGGGGATTTTCATAAAATCCCGAGTAAACCGGGCCTGTCGTTTGCCCCTAACCGGGAGTTGAGCTTAGCCCTGAATTCTTCAGAAAGAAAAAAACTCTCCGAGATCCTGACACGGGTCGAAACCAATAAATCCTATACTGATCCCGTTATCATCGAATCAGGCGATGCCGTCAGTTGGTATCGAGAGGCAGGGCTCAACGAAGAGCTTGTCCAATTAATTGCGAAGCTGTGCTACAAGCAAGGAGAGTCGTTAGTCTTTAGTGACTCACCATTGGTCCTTTCGACACTACCCAGCTTAGATGAACGGAAAAAGTTCCTGCGATCTACCAGTCGAACTCGAACATTAGTGCTCCGACTCAACATTGGCAATGGGGACGAATACAGGGAGATCGCCGACTATTGGACCGCTGGACACAAGCGAAAAGCTATTATTCCAATTCTTGATTCCATTGCAGAGACTCCTGGCGTCGAACGAATTGATATAGCCCACCTGCTTCCTCCGACTCCAAGAAAACTGCTCTACACCTATCCTGATTTGGAAGATTACCTCTATATAGGTAATCGGGATTGCCATTGGACATCCGCTAACTTCTTCCGTTCCTCTCCGAACGGTGTTCAACCAGAATCCATTCTAACAGAAATCTTGAATTCCGAATACGAACCTGCCACCGGAGAATTGTCCTATGGTGATATGATCGTCCTGAAAGATGCACCTCTAAATCTCGTGATACACTCAGCGATTTATATCGCAGGCGACATTGTTTTCACTAAAAACGGTAAGGAACGCCTCAGTCCTTGGATTCTGATGCGCTATTCAGACATGGAACGGCGCTACAAAAGAGACAGAAACATTGTTACCTCAGTATTCAGGCTGAAAGAAAACAACGAATAGCGTCACTATCATGGACGTGCTTGGCTACTCGTCCTCAACCCGTTTCAACAAGATCTGAAGAGCTCCACCCGAGCACCAGATTTCGAGGATAAGGCTGACCAGCGATCCAGCCATCAGGATCAGGGCCACAATAAAGCAAAGCGAGCCGATCAGCCCCACGCTGAAAAAAAGTGCCACCATCGAGACCACACAAAGTAACAGGCTGACGGCTCCCATCAGTTGCATGAGGCGAATCAGCACGAGCCGTCTCCGAAGATTTTCGATCTGAGAGCGAAGAGCCTCGTCTTTCATCTCCACCCAGTCACGATGCAAATTGCGGACCAGGGCCGCCAGGTGAAGAAATCGATTGGTGTAGGCCAGAAATAATAAACTGACTGCGGGAAACAATAATGCCGGTGTCGAAATTTCGAGATCCATCGTTTTTACTCACTCCTCCGTATTTTGCCGTCTGATAAAATCTTGGCGCGGAGCCCACCTTTGCCGCGCAGCGCCTTCTCCACTCCTTCGCAAAAAGCCTGATCCATCCAAAAACACGGCGTCGCTTCCTGAGCACCCAGAAATCGCACCCCTTGGATTTCAAACTCCTGCCCAATGAGGTCGTTCAGATCCTGACCTTCGACGATGACGTTCCGGCGGTAGTTCTCCGGCCCCTTCTCCGTCAATTCAAACTGCTCACAGATTCTACTGTGTGTTTCCGCTTCGAAAAATGTGATCTGGCCCTTGTAATCGGGTTTGTAATCAAAAAAGCGATCATCACGTATGCCGCTTCCCGCGACACAATCGATCTCATCCACTTCGATGATAGGATTCTCTCCCGGCGGCTTTCCAAAGTGGCCGTAATAATTGTGATCCGGGGAAATATAGAGATGAAGAATCTTCACACGGTACCGTAGGCTTAAATTTCCCTACTGGCAATTCGCTCAGGCGTGGATACGGTCCGATTGGTTAAAACACCCCCCACTCAAAAGACCCATGGCCAAAGGACCCAAGAATGCGATCGCCCCAACCCGGGAAGAAAATTTCCCTGAATGGTATCAACAGGTCATCCGAGCTGCCGATCTCGCAGAGAATTCGGAAGTACGCGGCTGCATGGTCATCAAGCCATGGGGCTACGGCATCTGGGAACAGATCCAACAGCAACTCGACCGGTGGTTCAAAGAAACCGGCCACAAGAACGCCTACTTTCCCCTGCTCATTCCGGTGAGCTATCTCGAAAAGGAAGCCACTCACGTGGAAGGATTTGCCACCGAATGCGCCGTCGTCACCCATCACCGCCTTGAGCTCAAGGACGGCAAAATGGTTCCCGCTGGCGAGCTATCCGAGCCCTACGTCATTCGCCCGACTTCTGAAACGATCATCGGGGCGGCCTTTGCCCGTTGGGTCCAGAGTTACCGCGATCTGCCTTTGCTCATCAATCAGTGGGCCAACGTGATGCGCTGGGAAATGCGCCCCCGCCTCTTCCTCCGCACCGCCGAATTCCTCTGGCAGGAAGGCCACACCGCTCACGAGACCGCCGATGAGGCGATGGAAGAAACAAAGAAAATGCACGGAGTTTACGAGCGCTTTCTGACCGATCACCTCGCCGTGCCTGTTATCGCCGGAGAAAAGACCGAAGCCGAACGTTTCCCCGGGGCGCTGAATACTTTCACCGTTGAAGCCATGGTCCAGGATCGCAAAGCAATCCAGGCCGGCACCTCCCATTTCCTCGGCCAGAACTTCGCCAAGGCGTCTGGCATCGAATTCGAAGGCCGCGAGAGCAAACGTGAGTTTGCCTGGACCTCCAGCTGGGGCGTCAGCACTCGACTCATCGGCACCCTCCTCATGGCACACTCCGACGACGATGGCCTCATCCTGCCTCCTCGCGTCGCCCCCACGCAGGTGGTCATTATTCCCGTCACCCCGAAACCCGAGCACGAAGCTCCCGTCCAGGAAGCCTGCCAGAAACTGGCCGATGAGATTCGCGCCCAACGCTTTCACGACGAAAAGATCACCGTCGAGATCGACAAACGCGACCTTGGTGGTGGCGTCAAAACCTGGGAGTGGGTCAAAAAAGGTGTGCCTGTCCGCATCGAAATTGGACCACGCGATCTCGAAAAAGGATCCGTCGCCATGGCCCGTCGGGACCGCGCGCCGAAGGACAAGCAGTTCATTCCTAACGAGGAAGCCGTCTCCGGCATCGTCGATACCTTGCAGTCCATCCAGGACACCTTGCTCAAACGCGCCCGCGACTTTCGCCATGAACACACCGTCGAGATCGAGTCGATGGACGAGTTTCGGAAATTCTTCACCGCAGCGAACAAAGACCAACCCGAGATCCATGGCGGCTTTGCTCTGGTCCACTGGGCCGGCGGCGTCGAAGACGAAGAGGCTTTGCAGCAGGAACTCAAAGTGACCGTGCGTTGTATTCCCAACGACAAGAAGTTGCGCGGTGCAGCCGGCACCTGCATCTACACCGGCAAGCCAGCCGAAGGCCGCGTCATCTTTGCGAAGAGTTACTGATTCCCTTTTCTTAATTTTTTCTGCGCCTGCTCCCCAACAGTGACCAATCCCTGTTGAATTTTGCAAATTCATCAATCTTCCTGTGTCAGGTCGACACCGGGAAAGGCGTCAAAATTAACTAAAACCCCACCCAAGAATCACTTTTGGGATTGATTCGATCCCCATTACCCCACACATTCCGCGCCATGGAGAACGTCATCATCATTGGAACCGGCTGCGCCGGCTGGACCTCAGCTATTTACACGGCCCGCGCCAACCTGAGCCCTCTCGTTCTAACCGGTGAGCAACTGGGCGGTCAACTGACCACCACCACCGAAGTCGAAAACTTTCCCGGTTTCCCTGAAGGCGTCATGGGACCAGAGCTAATGATGCGGATGCAGCAGCAAGCCGAGAAGTTCGGCACTCGCGTCGAATACGACATGGTCGTCTCCGTCACCAAACAGGACGACGGGACTTTTGCGGTGAAAACATCCGGCGGAAAAGACTACCAAACTCAAACGGTCATCATCGCCACCGGCGCGAGCCCGCGCCACCTTGGTATGCCCAACGAGAAGGAACTCATCGGCCGTGGCCTCACTTCCTGCGCCACTTGTGATGGTGCCTTTTACCCCGACGTGCCCGTGGTAGTTATCGGAGGTGGCGACTCTGCCTGCGAAGAAGCGGACTTCCTGACTCGCTTCGCCAGCAAAGTCTACCTCGTTCATCGCCGCGACGAGCTGAGAGCCTCTAAAATCATGGCGGATCGAGTCCTCGCTAACGAAAAAATCGAACCTGTCTGGAACTCCCAGGTCACCGAATACCTCACCAACGACAAGGGCGAGATGCGCGCGGTCACTTTGCACAACATTCAGACGAACGAAGACTCTGAGCTCGAAGTAAAATGCGTTTTCGTGGCGATTGGCCACGATCCCAACACGAGTTTTCTCGCAGATTCAGGCGTTGCGTTGGATGACGATGGCTATGTGGTCCAAGACGGACACTCCACTACCACCAATGTGGAGGGCATGTTCTCAGCTGGAGACGTGGCTGACCACGTCTACCGCCAGGCCATCACCGCCGCCGGAAATGGTTGCCAGGCCGCTCTCGATGCCGAGCGTTATATCTCCGCGTTAGGGGCATCCTAAATATTTCCAGATATTCAAGCGCAACTCATCCCCGCGGGAAAGGGTTGCGAGATCGTTCTATTCTCGTATCTTTAGACCCTTCTGTGGGTTGAAATTGTGATGATGAATAAGTTGATTTGTGGATTTCTGGCAGCAGCCATCTTGACGCTGGGAGCGCAGGCGCAGTTCCACTCCAAAACGGATACGGGGCACACCGCCGTCAATCAGCACGCCATCGATTCGGCTCAAGCTCACTACGATTCCCTCATGAACTCGCAGAGCGGCGGCGCGGTGGGCCACAACAGCCTTTCCACCATCTATGTATCCGACGCAAACCGTGACGCCTATGGTGCGAGTCTCGGCGAGCAAAAAGACATGAGCATCCACGTCTGGGGACGCGCCATCCACCATTCCGACGGCACTTACACCGAGTCCAAGCAGGACGAATCGACCAATACACTCGAGCAGATCACCAAGAGCAAAAATGGCACCAAACTTCAGCGCCGAATGGTCAATCTAGACGAGAATGGACGGCCCATCGAAGTCATGATTTACGATGGTCGCGACCAGTTCAAATATCGTGGACAGCAGATCTACGATGAACTAGGCCGATTCCAGGAAGAGCAACTCTACGACGCAGATGACACCCTCATCCGCCGAAAAGTGCAGGAATACACCGCTCAAGGAAAGAGGCTGCCCCTCCGAAGCTGGGATTATGTCACCAACGTGCCCAAAGACCTTCAGCTCGTGATCACCCGCGAAAGTGAAGCCCCCACCTCAGCTCCCGCCGAAACAGGGAAAGAATTGATCGGAAATGCCCCCACCAATTCACCAACGTCAGCCACCGGAGCCCAAAAGGAACGCAAGGGCCCCAATTTCGGACGCCTCTTCGGCCGCAAGAAATAAACTGGCTTGCCTCCGCTGAATTTCCCGGCTGATGAAACTTTCCCCGGGCCTTTCACTTCTCCTCCTCATTCTTATTGGAATCGCCCTATCCGGATGGCTCTATGGCATCCATTGGAAACGGGTCGCAAGTGGTAGCCGTTTCAGCGCCGAAGAACGATTGATCATTCAGCTGCAGGATCAAATCCGAGCTTTGTCAGAAGAAAGTGAATCGCTCAGTGCAAAACTTCAAGAGGCAAAGGCCGACGTCATTTCCTCAACTCAGCAGTCTCCGACAACTGCTTTACCTGACCCTGACCTTCTCACGGAATAGAGAGAGGCCGCCTCGCTCTCCCTTTCGATTCTCCACCGTCCCTGGCCTGGGCCAAGGATCAAAATTTGGTTTCCTTGTAACCAGTCAGATCAGGAGAAAAAAGGCTACTGGGCACCGAAGCATTCAGTTCGACACGATTGAACACCGTATTAATCGATGAGCCGTCTTTCAAATCGATCTCAATGCCGAGCATTCGGTATCCCGATGCCTGCACCACAAAAGTGAACTGGCTGACCCCTTTGCCTGACGAGCCCAAAGGTTGAGTCACAATCCGGTAAGTGTTATTGCGCTTCTCGGTCGAAATTACCCGGTATTTGCGTTTGAACTCACTCATCGAACGGGGAAACCCACCGGCCATGACCGACATCCCTTGATTGTCCCCTCCGGATCCGAAAGGCCTACGCTCATATTTTTTCCCTATCGGACGCATGATCAGCAACTTGCTGCCTTGCTTCGTCACGATGGTCTGAGTCGGAATACCTGTTTCCCAGCGAAAGCGGTTTCTCCCGTAGTCCATCCACAATGTACCGTTCTGACGAATAGGCACTTTGATAGACCTCATCGTTCTGGTCTGGGCGAAAGAAATCTTAACTGAACTGACTCCCGAGTTGGTAGCCATCCACTTTTCGACCACGGAAAGATCAGCCGCGTGAAGAGGAGAAAATACCATCAGAGCCAAACTACCCCAAAGGGCTGCAAACAAATATGAAGACCGCATCCGAAAAAGATAGGCTGAGTCGTTGGGCTTGTCAGTTACTGATTCGATGAACCCACCGGTACCAACGAGGCATCAGCCACACAGCAACCAGCATATTGATCAATATACCAACCGCACAAACCACACCAAGACTAGCCAAACCATAGGCCGACGCGGTTGCGAGGGATCCAAAACCAATTGCCGATGAAGTGCCGCAAAAAACGAGAGCTTTTCCAATTCCGTGGCGCGCTTTCGTGACGTCGCCGCTGCAGCGCCGTAAGGCAAAGATCATATGAATGCCGAAATCGAGCCCTGTTCCAAAAAGAAGAGGAAGCCCACAGACATTGAATGAATTCCATTTCATCGGCGTCCACACCGTAAGAATGACCATCACCGCCGTCACAAAAACCAAAGAGAACAAACTAAGCAACAAATCCCGCCAAGAACGAAAGACTACCGCCAACATCAGCACGAGTAATCCCATCATTGGAAGAAATACCCGGACCAAATCTTCCCGAATGCGTTCGTTAAGTGCGGTGCCGAGAGACCCCAAACTGGCGACCGTGGTGTTTTCATCGCATACTTCCACAACCCAAGCTCTATCGAGCGGCTCGACCGGCTTCACCGTGGCGAGAGCAGCGAAAACTCCATCCTTCACCGAGAACAAGCGATTGATAGACCACTCGGCCAGCCTTCCTTCTGGATTCGCATAGGCCTGGTGCTCCAACTGCGCCGCATAACTTTCCCACGCCTGAAAAATGGTTTCCGTGAGCTGAGCGCCTTCTTCAGAGAATCCCGCTTTTCCAATTTCAGCGATCACTCTTTCTTTCTCATTCGAAAGGGCTTGGATCGTCTTTCGGTTTTCCCGCTGATGTTCAGGGTTCGGGATAAAAGACATCGGCAACACGGCTCGACTCAGCAGCCCCTTATCTTTGGCCGCTTCGATGTGTTGTTTCGCTGCCTCCAGATTCTCCACCAATTCAACCGCGTTGGTCGCCGTCACTACAGTTGGCACTGAATTCTCTCGACCACGCAATTCGTGCTGAAGTTGCTGCCACGATTTCATCGACGGGCTTTCGCGAATTCGGAAAGGATGAAAGTTCGCTTCCAATTTCGGCATATCGCCCACTATCACCGACGCTACGGCCACGACCGGAATCGCCATGGCTATAATCCCTGCGAAGCGGCTAGTTACTCCCCCTCCCGACAACTGCACTCCTTTGCGCTCAATTGGATCGCTATTGAACAGGACAGCGACTGGCGCAAAAAAGAAAAGCATCACGAGGGCACCTATGACTACCCCAATCGCAACCAAATTTCCCATCTCTGACAAACCCCTCATCGAGCTGAAATTGAGCGACAAGAACACCACCGCTGTCGTTGCCGCCGCCCAAAGGATTCCTGGCCCCACCGCTCGCCTCAACTCAGGAGCCTTCAGGCCACTATCCATCGCTTCCCGATAAATCACGATGCCATAGTCGACTGCCAAGCCCATCAAAATCGCGGCGAAGCCAGCGCTCATGACACTGAGATCACCAAAAATGAAACCACCCAATCCAAGCGTGATTGCCAGGATCGCAAACATCGATGATACCAACCACGCCAACGGTTTTGAACGACGATGCATGACCCAAAAAAGAATCGAAATTAGAATCATGGTGGCGAAAACCGAGATGGTCATATCCTTCTCCATCTCCGCGCCCACTTCTGCCATGAACGCTGGAGTTCCAGTTAATCCGATTTCCAAAAACGTATCCGGAGCCTGAGAACTGAGCCATTCTTCCTCCCATTGATGCACGATAGGACGCACCTCCTTCAGCCACTGAGCCGCTTCGCGGTAGTTCGAAAAATCGACTCCACTCCCCTCCACGTAGATCACTTGAAAGGTGCCATCCTCGGAAGCCATCGGGTCCGGGCCGGCCGCATCATCACCTTCGAGCTCGCTCCCTAAAGTCTCTCCAATTTTAGAAAACCCCAATGGATCATAGCTGGAAATCACGGCACTTTGATCAAAGAATCCGCTCTGAATCGATTCCATCGCAGTTGCAATTTTTTTGGCCGAGGACCCCTCCTCCAATTGCCCAGCTAGTTCCAGCAACGGTTCCGCGGGACCATTGAGCCATAACCAGGCAAGCAAGCCTCCTCCTTCGGTGACGAGCTCGGTCAGAGACAGCTCCCGATAGACATCCGAAAAAAGCTCCGGATGAGACTCCAGCTTCTCCGAAAGCGAATCGACCGCCTCGTTTACCACATAGGCTTCTTCCGCTTTGACGGTAACGATGAGCTGCCCGTCACGATTGAAGTAACGGTTGAGCTGGTCCATCCCTTGCACTTCCGGAAGATCCTCCGGGAGCATTTCATAGAGATTGGCCGAGAACTTAACGTTAAAAACGCTGAAAGCCGCCAATGCCGCGAACACACTCACGACGATAAAAGGTGGGATGCGGGTCATACAGAATCAGAGAGCCTATCTTATACCATTGCTCTCAATTCACCAGAGCTCGTTGCATCCCCGCGTTCAGAATGACGCATCCTATTTTCTCAAATACGCCCAGACAAAACCCGTCCGCTCTTCATTGATGAATTCGCTCTTCGCGAAATACAGATCACGGAACCGATTCTGGATTTCTTCCTGATTCTTAGGGTTCGACATCTGGCTCGAAACCTCAGCCATTTCGGCCTCCCAATCACTCTGTTTCTTTTGGAACTCTTCTATCGACAATCCTTCCACTGGCTCAGCGAGAGTGGTGTTATCCCCCACCAACAAATCCAATTTACCGTCGTTATTGAGGTCAGAAACCCAAACTCGGGATGAACGAGAAGGCTTCTTCAAATCCTCAACCCCAACTAGCCCATCGGAATTTCGACGCTCGACGCCTTCGATGAGAGATACAAAAGACGACAACACCGGAAGATTGCCTTCGCCCGCTGAATTTTCAGCCCATTGGACACCGCCTTCGCTGGACCCGCTCAGAAGATCCAGGTCACCGTCGCCATCCCAATCCACCATCGTGGGATCACTATGCACCCCATGAATTTGGAGATCCTCAGCTCCGGACTTCACCGCCTCAGGCTCAGGGCTGAACTGCCCATTCCCCTCTCCGGTGAATAAATAGAAAGTCCCTTCGAAATTGCCAACCAACAAATCCAGGTCACCATCGAAATCCCAATCCACCGCCCAAGGTCGAGTACAGATATTTTTCGCCATTTCCTCCCTGCCACTGACGGGAATGATTAATTCCTTTTCGTCGGTACCCTTCAAAGAATCGGCCTTCTGAAATTTCCCATCGACTATCCCCCAAAGAACCTGAAAGAGCCCAGCCATGGCCTCTCCACTGCGCGAATACGATCCCGAAAGAATGTCGAGATGTCCGTCACTATTAAGATCCACCACCTGTGGAGTCGAACTGGTGCATCACCAGACACCGGGAACTTCGGCGATTTCGCCTTCAGCCTTCAGCTTCGCTCCTTTTCCAAATTTAAGATCGCCCTGATGGGGGTAGACCCAAATATGACCTTGAGCGAACTGCCCGACCAGTAACTCTGCTGATCCATCTCCATCAATGTCGGCCCAACAAGGCGCCGCGTATCCTGGCGCTTCCACTCGGATGGGATCATCCCCTCCGAATAACATCACCGGATCCTCAAACTCAACCGCCGGCCCAATCGTTGCAAAACCGGCCCAAACACCAATCGCTACAGATTTTTTCTTTGGGGGGATTTTTTTCTTTTTTAACGGATATCAAGAGGCGTTTAATAAAGGTTACCCTCAATCAATTTTGCCACTTCGTTGACAGCCTTCGGGTCACCGCCTTCACTGACCTTAGTTCCGTCGGCTTTCAAAATTACCAGATAAGGAATGAGGCTCGCTGGCGGAATCAGCTCCTCAAGTCCTTCACGCCCTCCGATTCGCAGAGCAGGAAAATTAATGTCTTTGTCGATGAGGTAAGCCTCGTTTTCTTCCTCGGTAGAATCACCGCCGACCAGAATGATCTGCACTTTTCGATCTGCCGGAGCGATCTCGAGGTTCTTGCTGTTAATCGAAGCTAACTGCTTCGTGAAAACGCCACAAGCGCCTCACCACGAAGCGGAATGATAAAAGACGTAATATTCCGCGGTGCCACTCAGTTCGAAATCCACAATCTTGCCATTCTCCACTCCAATTAATCGCTCCTTGAGTTGATCAGACACCTGAGCATGAACCGGAGCCAGGGCGCCGCTTAGAGCAATACCAAAAAACAGGAATAGGGATTTCAATTTCATATTCATCGAATCTTCAGAACGCACCGAATCAAACAAGAGTGCATTAGCAGGACGATAGAAAAGGATCAGAAATTAGAAAAGACATTTCGAGTTGCCGTTGAATCCCTTTCAACTTCTTTGCTCCAACTGATCCCTCAAACGGCGCAACCTTGCCCGCGTATACCTCTGCAGCACCGAACAGGGCAGGTTCGAAAATAGGGCATAGATGATCATGACAAGGGCTGCAATCGGCCACGGATTCCAAATCAAAGTAGCAAGAAGGACCGCCATCTGCGCATAGTGCGCTGCCTCACCGCGGCAGGTTTCAACAATGAACGCGGCGATGTAGCTCGGATCTTTCTCCTTAAGTTTACCCTTGGCGAAACCGCCGAACCAGGGGGCCGCATCCGGGAGCATACCCTTCCAGGAGCGGATCTTAAAAAAGGACTGATATATCGAACCGCCGCGCTCCCAACCTCTCTGTCGAAACCAGAGAGACTCGGGATCAAACCAACTCGCCGGCATTCCGGTGTAACACCACGATACCCCAAGATGAATCGCCGGAATTGCGCAGAGATTCAAAAGCGTGAGCCAGAACGCTGGTAATTCAATCCACATGACGCCCCTTCCATTGGGTGCCCTCCCCTTTCTTCCTCCGCTGAAGCGCTCGAAAGAATACCCACTGATAAAAGAATAACCCTACCGGAAAACACAAAGCCCCCGCCCACCAGAACGATCCAGCGTGCCGAAACAGATAGAGACACTGAACAACACAAAGCGCATAGAAACCAAGAACTGCCTTTGCTGCGATAGCTGTCGCCATGGGTAGAAACGTCAGGGCAATCACACTCATGATCAAACCGGACAACCAGAAGGATATTCCAACCACGGCACTCCTCGGAGTGTTATCTGCTCCTGACACAAATCCCTTGCTCCATCCAGCTACCAGATCCGCGATACCTGTCGGAAACATTCTCATCCAAACGGTTCCTTTGCCCAGGTAACACCGACACCGGTATCCGGCCTTAGCGAGATGTCGGGAGAGGTGAAAATTTTCCAACACTTCCTGTTTCACCGGTTCATGCCCGGATACCGCATCGTATTGCTCTCGAGAGATGAACATCACTTGCCCAAAAAGCCCAATGCTCTTGGCCGTAGAACCTTTCATCGTAAAGGCGTTCATTCCCAAGAGCATGATGATATTAAAAAATACCGAAAGCTGTTCATACGGGCGAGTCACCCGGTGATGAGGACAGATCGAGTGCACACTGTCTTTTTCTTTGGACAGTCCCCCGATACGAAGCATCCCCCCAGGTTCCATCACGGTATCGGCATCCAGAAAGAGTAACCAGTCACCCGTCGCCTCGTTCGCCCCTTGCTGACAAGCCCATGGCTTACCGTACCAATCCTCCGGCAATGCCTTGCCAGAGATCACTGTTGCTCCGTTCTCCAGGACGACTGCAGCCGTCCTGTCATCCGACTGATCATCAACCACGATCACCTCATAAGGAGCCAGGCCCTGATTCTGCAACGAAGGGAGGAGCCGCTTCAGATTTTCTTCCTCATTTCGCGCGGGAATGATCACAGAAATTTTGACGGACCCCACCTCGCCTTCTCCCGACAGATTGGGGACGCTTCGAAAGCGAGCAGAAACGACCCAGCCACTGATCCAAAAAAGGAACGAAAGCCCGAGAAACACCCAAATAAAGACCTCCATGGTCTAGCTTATCCGCTCTTCGCCTCCTGCTTGACGACCCGGTCCGACACCTTCTGACCGCATAAGATTGCCATTGGCATGCCGCCACCGGGATTAACGCTACCTCCGGTGAAAAACAGGTTTTTGTATTTGGAGGACTGCTTGGGAGCTTTAAACGCCTGGTTCTTATCCCAGTCGGAAACAACACCGTAAATCGAGCCGCCGTTGGAGTTGTACATCCGCTCAATATCGACAGGCGTCAGGATATCTTCCACCACCGTGTGTTTGCGGAGGTCAGTCAGTCCCATCCTTTCGAGTTTGTCGATCACACGATCTTTTAAGGCCATGTATTCCTCATGGGTATGAGGGTTCTCGGGATCGATGGGTGGAATGTGAGGAAGAATTTTGATGTTGTCACAACCAATGGGTGCTTTCGAAGGATCTGTTCGAGTCGGAGCGACGAGGTAGATCGTAGGATCCTCCGGTAGCTCACCCTTCTGGAATACGGTGTCGAAATGCTTATCCTGATCCTGTGAGAAGAAGAAATTATGGTGCGCCAACTGCTGATACACTTTGTCCGTGCCAAGATGAATGACAAGACCCGAGCAGGCAGGAGCAAACTTCTCCAATTTCTTCATGAACCTGGGAGGTTCGCTGAGCAACTTCCGGTAAGCTGGAAGCACCTCCATGTTGCAGACAATATAATCGGCCGAGAGCGTTTCGCCGCTTGTCAGAGTAACGCCCGTCACAGTCTTCCTGGTCTTTTCGATGGTGGTGACCTCGGATTCGTAGCGAATCGGAATCTCAAGATCTTCCAGTAATTGGGTGAGCCCGCGTGCGAGATTGTACATCCCGCCCTTCACGTACCAGAGGCCATAATCGAACTGAATGATCGGCATCATGTTCATGTAGCCGGGTGCATCCTTCGCTGAAGAGCCAACATACTTGATGAAATATTCGAAGATCATCCGGAGATAGGGATCATCGAAGCGAGCAGCAATGGACTCGGACATCGTGTTCTTGTGATCCATCTTGAAAATCATCCGCCATCCGTAGTGGCGAAGCATTTCCCAGACATTGTCGAGTCCCTTGGCGAAGTAGCCTTCCTCAACCAGATCATACTGTTCCCGGGCATAGACCAGGAAGCCCTCAAACTGTGCCCAATGCGTCTCAGCATCGCCAGGTAGCTTCTTCAGCTCTTCCCGCATTTCATCGAGGTCCTGATTTAGATCGATTACTAACCCGTCTTCGAAAAAATTCCGCCAATGAGGAACGACCGATTCGAGTTCAACGTAATCCGACATCCTCTTACCAGCCCGCTCCCAGAGACTCTCGAAATACTGGGGCAGGGTAAAAATCGAAGGGCCCAGATCAAATCCAAAACCTTCTTTCTCAAGAAAATTGAGCTTTCCCCCGGCTCGCTCGTTCTTTTCGACAATTTCTACGTCGAATCCTTCGGCGCGAAGAGAAATCGCTGCCGCCAACCCTCCCAAGCCGGCTCCCACTACGATGACAGATTTATTCCGTGGAGACGGCTGTTGGCTCATACACTGATTTTCGTTTTTTCGTAGGTCAGACCGAATGAATCGGAAATGAGGTTTGAAGATATCCGGGCCGACTCAAAGATGGTGGGCAATCCACTACCAGGATGGGTGCCTCCGCCTACCAGAAAACAGTTTTTGAATTCTTCAAACTGATTACGCGGTCTCATGAAAGCTAACTGGCTCAGACAATGGGACAAATTGAAGGTTGCTCCTTTGAAAATATCCAGCTCCTCCTCCCATGTTTTGGGCGTATATATTTTCTCCACCTCAATGTGATCTTCGAGATCATCGATTCCAAGCCGCTCTGAAATCGCTTCAAAGGCAAGTTTTCGATACCGGTCCCGCATTTCATCCCAATCAATATCGCCATCCAGATTCGGGGTCGGCACCAGAATATAGAGACTTGATTTCCCTTCCGGGGCCAAGGTCGGGTCAGTCACACTGGCATTGCGAACGTAGAACGAAATATCGCTGGATGCTGTGTTCTTATTAAAAATCTCCTCGATATTCTTCTTATAGTCCCGGGCAAATACGATCGTGTGATGCGGCAGATCATAGAGCTTGTCTAAGCCCAGATGGATCATAAAAGTCGAGCAGCTGAACTTCATCGAATCCAACTTTTCCTTCGTGTATTTTTTCAACGAATCCGACGGAACTAAATTGGCCATGACGTGAGCGAAGTCTGCGTTGATCACCACGCTGTCCGCATAGACGCACTCCCCGTTCTCCAGCTCCACGCCAGCGACTTTTCGTCCATCGAGAATCAGCTCTTTCACTGGCGTCCCAGTGTGAATCCTGGCTCCGCATTCCTCAGCCGCTTTTCCTAAGGCGGCTGGAATTTCGCTCAGTCCCCCAATAGTGTGATAAATCCCGTGCTCATGCTCCATGTAGGAAAGCATCGCAAACGCTCCCGGGCACTCCCATGCGGACATGCCCAGGTATTTGCTCTGAAAAGAAAACAAGAGGGCCAGTTTGTCGTCCGAAAAATACTTCTTTAGGTTGTCAAAAACCGTCGTGCCCAAAGATAGATGAGGCAGAGCAGGAAGCAGTGTTGGATCTAAAGTCCTGACCGGACTGGAAAAATCGCGCTCAAAAGCGGGCAAGAGACGATGTAAACGCTCACCTTCGCGCTTGAGGAATCGATCCATCCCTGCCCCTTGACCTGGGAAAAGCCTCTCGATTTCTGCTTTAGTGTCCTCCGTATTGTCTCCCGCGCGGAACACTTCATCGTCGTAACGAAGTTCGTACATCGGATCCAACCGAACAAAATCGAGATAATCTTCTGAGCTTTTTCCCGCCTCGGTGAAAATCCGATCGAGGAGGGATTTCATCATGAGAAAAGTCGGCCCAATATCAAATCGGAATCCGTCTATTTCATGCGCCCCCGTTCGCCCCCCTAAACGATCTTGCTTCTCGTAAAGGTCGACTTCAATTCCGCGACTCGCGAGCAAAAGAGCACTGGCAACGCCGCCAGGACCTCCGCCTACCACGATCACCTTCTTGCGCCCAGCGCTTGATCCATTCGAACCAGGTCCTCTCATCACATTTCTAATCACACCGATGGTGTCATTTCTCCCACAATTCAAGCGGTAGACTTTCACCCCTGCAGTTCTTTTATCTCATTCCTTTCTACATCCGCCAGCGATTTCCTCGACAATCCTTTCGACTCCGACAATCCTCTGGCGTATCCCTTGATACGCTTCTAACGATGCGAAGTTGTCATAATCCGTGATTTTCATCTTTGTTAATTGATGTCTGAGGAACCATCAAACAGCCAAGTCTACGACGTTCCGGCCCTACTGGAGGCACAACGGGGCCATTTTGACTCCGGGCGCACCCGAAACCTGGAGAATCGGATTCAAGTTCTCAAAAACCTGGGAACTGCCATCGAGCAGCAAAGCGACGCCCTCATCGAAGCCCTTTCCGCCGATATGGGAAAACCCCCGGTGGAATCCTATTTGTCCGAAATCTTTTTTCTTCTTTCAGAAATCAGACTGGTCACCAAACGACTCCGACGCTGGTCTCGACCTCGACGAGTCAGAAATCCTTTCTACTTTTTCCCATCACGAAGCGAAGTCAGAAGAGAGCCCTATGGCACGACCTTGATCATCTCTGCCTGGAATTACCCGCTACAACTCTCCCTCGCACCCGCCGTTTCCGCCATCGCTGCCGGTAATGTGGTCATGCTCAAACCTTCGGAATCGGCCCCTCACACCGCCCGCCTCATTGCTAAAATCATCAGTTCCGTTTTTGACAAAGAACATTTCGCCGTAATCGAAGGAGGTCCTGAGATCGGACGCGCTTTGCTCAATGAAAAATTCGACTGCTGGTTCTACACTGGAAGCGAGCGAATCGGACGTCTCTACGCCGAAGCCGCCGCCAAAGCCATCGCTCCGATCACCCTCGAACTAGGTGGCAAATGCCCTTGCGTCATTTCCCCCGATGTTAATCTGGATATCGCGGTCCAAAGAATCGTATCGGGAAAATTTCTCAATGCTGGGCAAACCTGCATCGCCCCTGATTTCGTAGTGCTTCCGGAAACCTTGCAGGAATCTTTTATCGAAAAGGCCACCGCCGCACTGCAGTCGGCCTACCCTGAATGCCCCAGTCCTGATCTCGCAAAAATAGTTAGTCAAGAGCACTACGAACGGCTTTCCAATCTCATTCCGGATGGGGCTATTCGAATCGGAAAAGACCACCCCGAACTTCGTTATCTCACCCCAACTCTAATTCCTGATGTGAGTTGGGATTCCCCTGCGATGCAGGAAGAAATTTTCGGCCCAGTTCTTCCCGTCCTCACCTATCAGAGCCTTGATGAGCTACTTCTCCATCTCCGAAAGCTTCCCTCCCCCCTGGCTCTCTATGCCTTCTCCAAAGACTCCACCTTCTTGGAAGCCATTGCCAATGCCATTCCGTCGGGATCAGTCTGTTTCAATGACGTGCTCAAACAGGCCACCAACCTGAACCTTCCTTTCGGCGGTGTCGGTGCAAGCGGCATGGGCAGATACCGGGGACAAGCGGGTTTCGAAAATTTCACCTACGAGCGCGCCGTCACCCGCCGAGGGTTCTCTCGCGATCTTTTCGCTGTCACACCGCCATATGAGAATCGGCTCGAGCAATTGAAAAAGTTTCTCAAATAGTCGGGTCGCTCACCCAGAGAAGCGCCAACGCTGATCGAAACGCGTCATACAGGAACAATCCTCTCGCTTCCATAAATCCGGGTTGGTATCTTTGCCAACCTAATGAAAATATTTTTCACTACCCTTCTGGCCTTCGTCACTCTGGGAACGACAGTTCACTCACGCGCAGACTACTTCCCTGAACTGCAAAACGGAAAAGGTCTCGATTCCCAGCAGTTCCCGCTTGGGCCTGTGGGTGGAATTATTTCAGTCACTTACGAAACCAGTGAAGCAACGATTGTCTCTCTAGCAAAAGACGGCCCGGGGGCAACAAGCTTCCTCAAAGCAGGCGATGTCCTGACAGCGGTTGGTGGGAATCAATTCAGCCCCTACAGCAGCGAAGCCGAAACTGGCGGAGACGGTCTCCCGCTTGAATTGGGATTGGCGATTCTGGAAGCCCAAAACTCTGGCGCCCCCCTCGTCCTGACCGTCAGACGGGATGACAAGAGCGCAGATATCAAAGTTCCCCTCCCTCAGGTGCCTGCGTTCACCAACACATTTCCCATTGGCTGCGACCGCTCCGGTGCTCTCATTGCCGCAGCGTGTGACTACCTTGCCGGCACGCAGAAAGCCAACGGCACGTTTCAAAAAAAAGGTGAATACTCCAACGCTTTCGCCGCCCTCGCCCTCCTTGCTTCCGGTGATCCAAAGTATCGCGAAGAGCTTCTCAGAACGGTAAATGGTTTTGTTGAAACCATCAATTCAGAGGGCGCGCCCAAAAGCAATTGGCACACATCCGCGGCGGGGATCCTTCTCGCAGAGTATTTTCTCGCAACAGGCGATGACTCAGTCCTGGGCGCTCTCGCAACCTGCTGCACCGCCGTCGCCAGCCGCCTCGAACCCGAGAACGGACGCCTCGGTCACTCGGAAAGCAAACTCCCCTACGGAGGCAAGGCTCTCGTCATCACCAGCTCTCACGCTCATCTCATGTGGGCACTGGCCGCAAAGGCAGGAATTGATGTCAATTGGGAGAAATGGGATCTCTCCTATCAATCTGTGGCCGCCGCCATCGGTAAAAACGGAAATGTCGGATATAACTTTTCCGCTCGCGGAGACTACCAATCCATGGCTCGGACCGGTTCAGTCGCCACCGCTTTAACCCTCGCCGAAAAATCGGCTGCCGACCTCAAAGGAATGAAGCTCTGGATGAATGACAATTTTAAACGATCCACCAACTGCCATGCGGTCACTTCCATGGCTGTGATCTTCGGATTCATGGGAATCAAGAACAGCGATCCCGAGAGTTTTCGAAAAACGCTCGACTATCACCGCTGGATGCTCGCTCTGGTCCAGCCCTTCGATCCGAATGACGGGGCCTACTACTACGGGAAGCGTGCCAACTTCGGCGGGGACAAGTACCTCGGCCTCCGAACCGTTGGAAACTACCAGACCATTCTTACCTTGGCTTCGGCCAAAAATGACAGCCTCTGGTGCTTCGGCAACCGGACCAAAAACTGGTACGAGTAATCTCCTTAGCTCGGCGTTGCTTCCTTGTCCTGCTTCCGCCTACAGCACTCCTCGGGGACGATGAGTGCCAGGACCAGGGCAGGAATAAGCCAATGTGGTGTTCTCACCAATGTCTCGACCAACCATGGATCAAGTCCCAATCCCTCTGATCCGACATCAAAATAAGCCACCGCTCGGGCTAGGGCGGTTAATCCTCCCCATACGATCATGTAGACCAGAGACGGAATTCTGATTGCCCTAACAAAGATCCCGACGGCACAGAGTATATCCAACCAACCTGCCACTTTGAGAAAGACAATCACGGCGCCATCACCGATAGGCAGAATCGCTTTCGTCATCAGCTGAAAGCTGAGCGGAATTGCGTGAAACCCCATCGCGTAGAGCCCGTGGCCAACAAATGTCAGGGCGGCCAAAATCAACGAAGCCATGATCCAGGGCTTCTTTCGTTCCGGGAATCTTAAAGCCAGAAACAAAAGAACCGGCGCCCCTATTTGGAGACTGTGCTCGATAGCCATTCCCAGTTCAAACTCGCGGTTCACGAACCGGGCGAATCCATCGAGCAACAAAATCGCTGATGCGACAATCAAAAGCCAGTTCACCCATTGGCAGCATCGCCGCCCCGCTATCCACGGAATAATACTCAGCAACATGAGACCAATCCCAATGCCGGTCAGGCTTCCCGTAATGTAGGGGTCGGACTGATAGGCAAAATCTGCCCAGGTCGATTCCGTGTATTTTTCAATAAGCGGCGTCCACCAATCTTCCTGCCAGACCAGAGATCGCAGAGGACTATCCCAATGCCAGGTCAACCACCCTCTCGCCAGGAGCAAGATGGAAACACAAACCTTCAAGCCCGTCAGCCAGGACGAAGACTTCGGCGAAATTTCAGACCGCTCAGCCGAATCTTGACCGGCTTCAATTGAGTCAAAGGTTCGCATTCCTGGTTTTACTTATCACCGTTGATCACCAGAACCTCACCGCCTTTTGGCTGCCAAACTTTCAGCCCTTTAGGGGTATCGAACGATTTGGGATCTTTCACAGTTTCGGGGCCCTGTGTTTCCGTAACCTCAATCGTTTTCACCTCGATCTGGTCAGGAGTGACCAATAACCAATCAATACTATTGAATGAACCGCAGTCGATCGTCCACGACTTGGCGTCGTCAGCTGCCCGCAAGGGAGCTCCCCAACAACCCTCACCGATGAACACTGTCGCATTGGGATCATTACTCGCCGGAGAAAATCCTTCGTCTCCATTGGCATCCGGCTTCAATGGAAGCGTTCTCTTCACCACGTGTGAATCAGACTCGATTGCAAGATCGAGACCGTTCTTGTAGAAAATCTTGGCCCATTTCAGCGGATTGGTCCCTTCACTTTTGGCTCCCACATGAGGTCGCATCGGTTTGTGATAGCCCGCCACCAGATGGGTCACCTTTTTCCGATGTTTTGCCAGATCTTTAGCCAACCACTTCCCTTGAGCGCCGTCCGCCGGAATCTCAGAATTGAGGGTGTAGTAGCGGAACATTTCTCCCCCTATATTGAATGCGAAATAAGCATCGGCCGGTGTATCAAAATAGTGATAAATCGTTTCGGGTCTCTTCTCATGATTCCCCCGATGCGGCACGATGGGAATGATGTTTCCGTCCTGAGCGATGGTCTGCTGCCAATCCTCCAACCATTCCTCCCAGTGCTCGGCATCGTCAGTCGAAATCATGTCCCCGGTAAACGAGATAAACAACGGCCGAAGTTCGCGACTGATTTGGTTCGCTTTCACTCGTGCATCGCGAAAATTTCGCGAATCTCCGCCTGAGACGAAAGTGAAAGAAGTAGGCTGATCGGATGCTGTCGTGAACCGAAGTCGTCGACTCACGCCAGCTGCATCTTTGATGCAAAAAAAGTATTCCGTGTCCGGCGTCAACCCTGAGAGGCGAGCGAAACAGTGAGTCATCCCATCGAAGTCCTCCACCCGCTGCGGCTCCTGAACCGAATCATAGAGATGGTGTTTGCGCTGTTGATCTTCTCGTCCGTAGTGAACCACACCGGGGTCCCCCTCAACCTGATTCCAGGCCACGGTAGCAGTGGTCGTTGGATCTTTTACCCAAACCACTCGGTACCACTTAGTCTGTGAATCATTTTCAGAAATAATACCGACACCATTTTCAGCTGCTTTCAGAGCAGCCATCTGGGTCACCATTGGAATCATGGCCAAGATCAATAGTCGGCAGGAAAACGGTAAATAATTCATATTTTGGATAGGAGGAAAGCAAACATGCACGCATTCGGCTGTTTTTCCTATGGCGCTATTCGGATTCAAATTGAGCTATGACCTTCGCCAGCTACCGGGACGGGATAGGGCTGGACACACGTTTCTGCAGTTGGCATTTTCACAACCGACATGCTGCCCTCCCATTTTTTTCGACCTACCCTCCGACTTGGCTTCGCCGCCGTATTCGCCTGCTTCAGCACTTTTTCTTCCCCTGCTGCCAACGATCAACCCAACGTTCTCTTCATCGCGGTCGACGACCTGGCCGCTTCGTTGAGTTGTTACGGTGACCTGATCGCAAAAACTCCCCACATCGATCGTCTCGCCGCCACCGGAGTTCGGTTCGATCGTGCCTACAACCAGCTCCCCCTCTGCAATCCAACCCGAGCCAGCATCATGACGGGTCTCCGACCCGACAAGATCAAGGTATACGATCTGGACAGCCATTTTCGGGATGAACTACCCGACGCCGTCACCCTCTCTCAGCAGTTCATGAAGGCTGGCTACTTTTCCGCCCGGGTCGGCAAAATATATCACTACAATGTTCCTGCCAGCATCGGTACTGATGGATTCGATGATCCTCCATCCTGGCAGCGAACGGTGAATCCCAAGGGGCGCGACAAAGACGAAGAGGATCTCATTTTTAATGCTGAACCCCACCGCAAGATCAGTGGAGCCCTTAGCTGGTTAGCCGCCGAGGGGACCGACGAAGAACAAACCGATGGCATGATCACAACGGAAGCCATCAAGATTCTGAAGGAAAAAAAGGACGAGCCTTTCTTCCTCGGGGTGGGCTTCTTCAGGCCTCACACCCCGTTTGTAGCCCCAAAAAAATATTTCGATCTCTACCCGATTGAGGCATTGAGGCTTCCTTACGCCCCCGACGGAGATCGTGATGACATTCCCACCGCCGCCTTTGCTCACAACTGCCCGATTCCCAATTACAATCTCGACCGCCCCGTCCTGCTCGGAGCGCTTCAGGCCTACTACGCCTGTGTTTCCTTCATCGACGCCCAGGTCGGGCGCTTGCTCGACGCCCTCGATGAACTGGATCTGGCCGACAACACCATCGTCGTCTTCTGGAGTGACCACGGTTACCATCTCGGCGAGCACAACGGAATCTGGCAAAAGCGAACCCTCTTCGAACAAGGGGCCCGAACTCCTCTCATCGTTCGCGTTCCAGGAGCGCCAGGCAACGGCCAAAGCAGCCCGCGTATTGTTGAGTTCGTCGATGTCTACCCGACCCTAACCGAAGCAGCAGGCATCGAAACACCAACTGACCTCGACGGAAAAAGTCTCGTTCCGCTTCTCAATGATCCCATCGCCGAATGGAACGGGCACGCCGTTACTCAGATCTTACGGCCAGCCGACGACCGACTCGAAACGCCGGTCATGGGATGCAGTATCCGCACCGATCGGTGGCGCTATACTGAATGGGCAGAAGGTGCCTCAGGAATCGAACTCTACGATCACTGGGCGGATCCCATGGAGTTCAACAATCTCGCGATCGAAGCGTCTCCTCAGAATCAAAAAGTGATGGATCGATTGCAGCCACTCCTGCGAGCGAAAGCGAGCGGCAAGATACCGACCGCGCCTTTCAATCCTCCCCGCCTTTAAGAAATCACGGCAGAATGGCGTTTAACGAAGATCCGTCGGCGAAGTTGGGGCCGATCGAATCACCAAAGACGGTCGCGGTTGTTCTCGATTATCAAGATCGATCGTCGAGCCGTAGTATCCCGAAGCAGGAGGAATGTAATAGACACTTGAACGGGGAAGCTGCGGACCTGCCGGCAATCCAATCGATCCCGCAGGAGCCAACTCCCTTTGCCTTGCCTCGGCCGCCATGCGCGAGTCACTTCGTCCATTCATAGCAAACTTTGACTCGTCCAAGTGGAATTCATTTTCAGGACGCCCAGCGTCATCGATCACGACAGGCTTACGCACCAATTTCCTCTCATCCACCGAATCAAAAGGCAGCTGATTCTCCATACTTGTCTCATCCGTCTGACGGCGAGATTCCGAAACACGTAGCTCATCCGCCTTCTTGTAGGCCAAATTCATTTTCTCGACTTGCTGCTCTGGCCAGGCTTTGCCTTCCACCTTCGCCGTCATCCGGGCAATCGCTTCTCGAATGTCCTCATCCAGCTTTTGGGTTTCTTCCGGCAACTGAACCAATCCTGAGTGAATATCGGGCTCCACTTCCATTTTTGCGAAACGCTCCTTTTCCAAATCAGCTAGCTCCGCCGTCATGATTTTCTCATCTTCAAAAAACGCTTTCTTGATAATGTCACTGTACTCCGGCGCTGCGCCGAGGGCTGCCTCAGCGAGCAGGGTCAACTCGTTGGGAAACTCCTGACGGGACATGAAAACGACCCATCTCACTTTCATGGCATCTCCTTGCGCCGCTCCAATTGCCGTAACCAATAGGCTCCGGCGACATCCTGGATTGGTCCTCAAGGCGTCGAGGTAGAGCTCGAGAAGATCATCCGGACGCGTGTTAATTCCAGCCTCCAAGGTAGAAATGGCGGATTCACAATCCGACGCGGATTCAGATCCCTCCAACCACCAAAAGGTGCTTGAGAGACAGAAAGTGATTATCACCACGAATACGAGCTTCATTATAGAATGGGGCTGAAGTGGAGCGGGTAGTGGGAATCGAACCCACATAACTAGCTTGGAAGGCTAGGGCTTTACCACTAAGCTATACCCGCACTCGTATACGATCCTCGAATTTTATTAAACTTTCAATTAATTTTTATAATTTCTAAAAATTAACATAGTTTAAACAATTCAAAAGAATCGGTCCCCCCCCGGCCAACTGGCGTGAGGGGACGGGAATTTAGCGAGTTCTTGGTAAATGCCAACCTCAATTTTCCAGAAATCTTGACCCCCGGCTTTTGAAGCGTGAAACCGCTGCCCCGACAATTTGATTACGCGCTAAGAAAGACACCGCTCTTTCCCACCGGAATCGCCGCCATGATTGGTATTATAGGGGCCGATCAAGGTGCCTGGTTCTGGTTGATTCTCCTCTTGTTGGCCTTGGTCACGACCACGGTCATCACCAAAAGACGTGCCCGGTTTGGCTGGCCAGTCTGGTTAGCGTGTGCGCTTGCCCTATCGGCCTTCGCCTGGAGACAAGCCTCGGTCCAACAACAGATTGCTGAGTTCCCATTCACCAATTCATTGGCCACAGACCAGTCGATCGAAGTCTCCGGAACAGGGTGGATTGCCTCACGGATGACCCAGACAGGACGATCATCGCGGGGAACCTTGCACCTCAGCAACGTCAACATCGGCAATCACACCATCCCCTGTGACCACCGAATGCCCCTCTGGATCGAATCTGGAGCCAGCGACATCTCCTACGGCACTCAGATACGGTTCACCGGACTGATCAAAGCCCTCCAAGGTCCGCGCGCTCCCGGTGGCTTCGACCCGAAAAGCTTCTACTATCGCCAATTGGGAGCCCTCGCCAGCATCGAAATCAGAGATGGTGATCCATTCGAGATTCTGGACGGCACCAGGGGAACCTCTCTCGTGGCTCTCTCTCACCGCCTCCGGGATCACCTTGAGTCGAACCTCCACACAGGCCTGAAGCCCGCTGACCTCCCCTATGCCCAACTCATTGCAGCCATGTCTCTGGGCGCTCGTGAAAACTCCCCCGAAGAACTCGAAAACTGGTTCCGACTCAGCGGCACGATGCACCTTTTTGCCGTCTCAGGACTGCACGTTGGAATTGTTGCAGGCATCCTTTTGGCGATCGCCCTTTTCTTCCGAATCCCAAAGAAATGGGCGGCCCTCATCATCATCCCGCTGATTCTATTCTATGCCCTGCTGACCGGGCTTCGCCCTTCCGCCGTCCGAGCTGCCGTCATGTTGTCCATTGTCCTCGCCAGTTTTATTGTCAAAGAGCGCCCCCGCCTACTCAACAGTCTGGCCTTCGCTGGACTGGTTCTGCTTGCCTTCAATCCCCAGCAACTGTTCCTGCCGGGATTCCAACTATCGTTCGCCGTGCTGGTATCCATCATCCTTTTCAGTGAATGGGTGCAGAAAGGACTCGCCCAACCGTGGTTGTCCGACTCTTTCGTTCCGAAGACCCTGCTTGGCCCAGTCCGTCGCTTCAAAGACCACTCAGTCATAGCGATCACAGCAGCCCTTGCCATCTCGATCGTGTCCTGGTTTGGTTCAGTCGGACCACTGACCTGGCATTTTCAAAGTTTCTCATCCGTTGGCATTGTCGCGAACTTGCTGATGGTTCCACTCGCCTCCGCCATGGTCACGATGGCCGTCACCTCTCTCGCCTGCTTCGGACTCCAACTGCCCTGGCTCGGGGGCATCATCAACCAACTTAACATCGGTCTCGCCACCGCTTTGACCGCCCTGGCTCAGTTCTTTGCCGCACTTCCGGGAGCTTACCATCACACCGGCGATCCCATGGCCGAAAGCCAATCCCCGCCACTCCTCCAGCTCGACGTCATGGGCGAGCGAGGAGAGCTCGCCAACCTCTTGTCTTTTTCTGACAAAGAAGAAACGCTCTGGATGGTCGACTGCGGAGGAACTCTGACCTATCAACGCCAGCTCCTTCCCCTACTGCGCAATCGGGGCATCAATCACCTCGATGCCCTCATCATCACCCACGGTGACCAGGGACATATCGGAAGCGCCCCGGCGCTACTCTCACAGCTAAGACCACCCCTCCTCTTTGAGGGCCCCTTTAAAAGCCGTTCGCCAGTTTATCCCCAAATCCGAGCGCTGGCAGATTCGCTTGGAGTCCAGACCACCTCCCTCGCTGCAGGACAGCGAGTTCACCTCAATGAACAGGTCACCTGGGAGGTCCTCGCCCCATCGACTAACTCGAACAACAGTTACCGCTTCGCCGACGACAAAGCGCTCGTTCTCAAGCTCACTTGTCACAACTGGGTCATCCTCTTCACCTCCGACGCCGGTTTTGAAACCGAAAAATGGCTGCTCAACTCTGGAGCCAATCTCCGGTCCGACCTGTGGATCCGCGGGCAGCACCGTAATTCTCCTTCTGCCCTGACGGCATTCGTCAAAGCAGTCTCCCCCCGCGCCGTCATATCGACTCACTCGACTTTTCCCAGCGCCGAAAGAATCCCGGCCGCCCTGCAAGAACAGCTGGCAGCCCTCGATGTGACACTATTCGAGCTCGATAGAACCGGAGTCGTCACCGTGTCAGTCAAAAAAGATTCCATGAAAATTGTTCCTTTTTCTGAACCGAATTCTGCACTGCGGCTCTCCACCTTGCGCCCGTGACGCCCCCCTGTTTTTGCCCACGAAACCGGCAGAAACAGGAATATTTCTAATAATCCCTCAACCTTTTCCGTATCAGACCCCTGAATACCCAGCCCTTAGGTGGGCTCTCAAAAGGGAGGGTTCCGATTTCTGTCAAAAAGAAGAAATATTCGCCGGGTTGGAGATTCAGTGGTAAATTACGGACCGTCCTGCTCATGCAGGACGTTTTTTTCGAGAAACTGACTTGGATGAGATTGGCCTGGCTTAAGCGAATCACGAATACACCCACCCCGCTATTGTTGCTGGGTGGTCTGGCAGTATTTCCACTGACCAGTTGTACCACGACATCCAATCTTTCGTCATTCTCGGCGGATTCATCTGTCGGTCAGGTCAAGGTGGCAGAAACCATCACCGCTTCAGATCCAAAGCCCACCCAAGTCATCGCCGGCGCACCAGTCGCCATCGATCAAGTGGCGCAGGAACGACCCGCTCAGGCCAGATCCAAGCCACCCATCGTTCTCGCTTCGGTGCCCAGAACCCCGGTTCACCACATGCCCACCAATCAGATCATGATGGTGCGCACCACCGCCTATTCCCACCTCGAAGCTGACAGCCTGCCTTATGGCCGCAAGAGTGCCGCTGGCAACACTTTGCAATATGGTAACAAGGTCCGCAGCGCCGCAGCTGACTGGTCCAAGTATCCACTCGGGACCCGATTTATGATCGAAGGGCTGCCCTACGAGTACGTTGTCGACGACTACGGCAGCGCCCTTTGTGGAACCGAAACCATCGATATTTACAAACCCAACCTATCCGGCATCGGGCACTGGGGAGTGAGAAACGTTCCCATCCGCGTGCTCGAATGGGGTTCTTTCGAAGAAAGCGCTCGCATCCTCGATAGCCGCAAACATGTCCGCCACGCCGGTCACGTTCGTGAAATGCTGAGCGAGATCGAGAAAAAGGGCAAAGCCGGCTACCTCACCGAATCCCGCGGCGGTAGCGCCTGATCGTTCGAGCCTTTTCAGCATGACCAAAGCTGAACGCGCTGCTCATATCGCAGCCAGACTGGAGGAACTCTACCCCGAGACTCCGATTCCGCTCGATCATGCTGACCCCTACACCCTTCTTGTGGCCGTGTTGCTCTCGGCTCAATGCACCGACGTCCGCGTGAACAAAATCACTCCGGCCCTCTTTGCGGAAGCCGACACGCCACAGAAGATGTCCCGGGTCCCAGTCGAAACAATTCGGGAAATCATCAAGCCTTGTGGTTTGTCACCCCGGAAATCTGTCGCCATCTCAGAACTTTCAAAAATACTCGTCGAAAAGTATGACAGCCAAGTGCCTGAGGACATGGAGGCCCTCGAAGCCTTTCCCGGCGTTGGCCACAAGACAGCCTCTGTCGTCATGAGCCAGGCCTTCGGTGTCGCAGCCTTTCCCGTCGACACCCATATCCACCGGCTCGCCCAGCGCTGGAAAATGACGAACGGAAAGAACGTCGTCCAGACAGAGAAAGACCTGAAGCGGGCTTTCCCCGAAGACACCTGGAACAAACTCCACCTCCAAATCATCTTCTACGGGCGCGAATACTGCTCCGCCCGAGGATGCGACGGGACCGTCTGCCCGCTCTGCCGCGAGCTTTTTCCCGATCGGAAACGAGCGGTGAAAACCAAGAAGTGATTTGACCGCAGGTTTCGAAAAATTGGTTTCCGGAAACGGCAGCGACTGAAACCCGTTTGCAAGACCGTCACCGGCAGTTAGAATGGCCGCCGAAACCTATTCGACCGATTTCTCATGAGCGAAAACATCAATAAAATCGTGGTGGCATACTCCGGAGGCCTTGATACCTCCGTCCTCGTCACTTGGCTGAAGGACACCTACCAGGCTGAAATCATCGCCTATTGCGCCGATGTCGGCCAGCAGGAGGAACTCGACGGCCTCGAAGAAAAAGCACTCATGACCGGTGCCTCCAAGTGCATCATCGATGATCTTAAAGCCCCCTTCGCCGCTGATTACATCTACCCGATGATTCAAGCCGGAGCCATTTACGAAGGTCAGTATCTGCTCGGCACCTCGATCGCCAGACCCTGCATCTCCGAGGGAATGGTTCGCGTCGCCCGTGAAAACGGAGCCGATGCCATCGCTCACGGCGCCACCGGCAAAGGGAACGACCAGGTCCGGTTCGAACTCTCCGTCGCCTCGCTCGCACCTGAGATCGAAATGATCGCTCCCTGGCGCCAGCAACGCTTCCGCGATCAGTTTCCCGGCCGCGCAGAAATGATCGAATACGCTGCTGAGCACAATATCCCCGTGCAGGCATCCGCCAAAAATTCCTACTCCATGGACCGGAACCTTCTTCACATCAGCTTCGAAAGCGGCGTGCTCGAAGACGTCTGGTATGACGCATCCGGCGAAGCCGATCGCGACATGTATGTCCTGAGCACTTCTCCCGAAGAAGCTCCCGACGCCCCTGAATACCTCCAACTCCTCTTCGAAAAAGGAAACTGCATTGGGCTCTCACTCGACGCCATCGACGAAGTCATCGACCAACTCGGCGACGTGACCAAAGAGGGTAGGCAGGGCGACTATACCCTGTTGAATCCTTACGGCGTCATGCGTGTCCTCAACTTCCTCGGCGGCAAACACGGCATCGGCCGAATCGACATGGTCGAGAACCGTTTCGTCGGCATGAAGAGTCGTGGCATTTACGAAACCCCGGGTGGCACCATCCTGTTCGACGCCCATCGCCAGATGGAAAGCCTGACCATGGACCGCGAAGTGATGCACATTCGTGACGGCCTCA
>CAXBMX010000007.1:0-171420 GCA_963977055.1 uncultured Verrucomicrobiales bacterium | reverse complement strand
AGTCCGAGTCCGAGTCCGAGTCCGAGTCCGAGTCCGAGTCCGAGTCCGAGTCCGAAGCTGACGAAGCTGACGAAGCTGACGAAGCTACCATCGAAACCGACATCCCCGCCTCGCAAGAAAAGGTGAGGGAAGAAGAAGCCTAATTTCCCCTATGAGCCTCGAAGACCTGCGCCAAACAATCGATACCGATATGATTCGGTTGCTCAATGAGCGAGCCGATATCGTCCACGAAGTCGGGGTCATCAAAAAACGAGACGGCCTCGAGATTTACGCCCCCGAAAGAGAAGAAAAACTTCTCCGCGGCTTGATAGCCAAAGGCAAAGACGGACGTCTCCCCGAAAATTCTATTCGGGCCATTTACCGTGAGATCATGTCCGCTGCACTAGCGCTTGAGGAGGACCTTAAAATTGCCTATCTCGGGCCAGCGGGAACATGGACCCATCAAGCTGCCATCGGTAAGTTCGGCCACAGTGTCGCATTCCTGCCCCAGCCCAGCTTCGCTGATGTCTTCAATCAAGTGGAGAGGCGCATTGCTGACTACGGAGTGGTTCCGATCGAGAACTCCACCGAAGGAGCCGTCACTCACACCCTTGACCTCTTTGCGGATTCTCCATTAAAAATTTATGGGCAGGTCATGATGCCAATTGAGAACAACCTCATGGCCAACTGCGCAAAGGAAGAGATCACCAAGATCTACAGCCACCCACAGATCATAGCTCAATGTCGTGGTTGGTTAGGGCAGAACTTTCGGGAAATCCAACCCATTGAGATGTCGAGTTCGGCCGCCGCAGCTCAAGTCGCCGCGCAGGAAGAAGGCTCCGCCGTCCTTGGTGGCAGCCTTCTCGCAGAGCTTTACGGACTGACCCTGCTAGAGCAATCCATTCAGGATATTTCTACCAATACGACAAGGTTTCTGGTCATCAGCCACAAAACCTGCCCACCGACCGGAAAGGATCGCACCTCAGTGATGTTCTCCGTCCGCGACGAGCCCGGATCACTACACCGAGCTCTGGATCCGTTCGAAGAATTCGAAATCAACATGTCGAAGATCGAAAGTCGACCATCCAAGCGGAGAGCCTGGGAATATTTCTTCTTCGTTGATATCGCCGGTCATTGCGACGATCCCAAGCTCGCCGACGTCATCAGTAAACTGGAACACAACTGCTCTTTCGTGAAGGTGCTGGGGAGCTATCCGGCGTAAGGGAGCGATTAGCCCAATTCCTTTTTCCTTTTCTTACTCCTTTTCTTTTTCTTAAGAGTAACGATTGGGGTGCCCTTAGCCGCGATCATCGAAATGGTTCGCTAATTACAGGGCTTTGCTAACAGCAAAGCTCGGGAGAAAATGAAAAAGATAAAGGATGAGAAAAAGAGTCTTTAATCATCCTCTCCACGATCAATGCGAATGATGTATTCGCCTTCGCGCTGAAGGGCTAGGCGATCGCGGGCGACAGTCTCCAGGTAGTCCCGATCCGTCTTCAGCAGGCGGTGCTCCTGCCTCAATTTGACGGCAATGGCTTCTCTATCATCCCGGACCTGGGTGAGCCGGTTGATTTCAGAATCGAGTTCGTCCTGCCTGTCCAACTCGGGGCCGAACAACTTGTAGACGGCGATCAAGAGCAGCAGATAAATCACTACCTCCATGACCCTGGACATCCGGCGCCAAGCGTTGGCGCGCGGAGGACCTTCCGCTCCTTTAAATTGAAGAGGAAGGTCGATATTGTCCTGAAATTCCGGGTCACGCATAAGGTAATAAGCGATCCGGGCGGCTGCGACTATACTCGCAATTTGCCGCCGTAGATGGCGTCTTCACCAAGCTCTTCCTCAATGCGGAGGAGCTGGTTGTATTTAGCGATCCGATCGGAGCGGCTCAAAGAACCAGTCTTAATCTGACCGGCATTTGTTGCCACGGCGATGTCCGCGATGGTGCTGTCCTCAGTCTCACCGGAACGGTGGCTGATGACACTGGTGTAACTGTTTTCCTTGGCCAGCTCGATCGCATCAAGCGTCTCGGTGAGCGAACCAATCTGGTTCACCTTCACGAGGATGGAGTTGGCAACACCCAAATCGATTCCCTTCTGGAGGAAGTCGGTGTTGGTCACAAAGAGGTCGTCTCCGACGAGCTGAGTGTTCTTACCCATTTTCTCGGTGATGACTTTCCAGCCGTCCCAGTCATTCTCATCGCAACCGTCTTCGATTGAGAGAATTGGGTAACGGGACTGAAGGTCGAGGTAGTAATCAACAAGCTCTTCGGCAGACTTCTCGGAATTGTCAGACTTGTGAAAGACATACTTGCCCTTCTCCTTGTCGTAGAACTCAGAGGAAGCGACGTCGAGAGCGACGAAGATATCTTCTCCGAATTTGTATCCTGCTTTATCAACTGCCTGCTCGATGACTTTGAGAGCATCATCAGCAGAATCGAGTTTAGGAGCAAAACCACCCTCGTCACCCACCGCAGTGGAAAGACCACGATCGTGAAGAACGCTCTTGAGAGCGTGAAAGATCTCAGCTCCCCAGCGAAGCGCCTCACGGAAACTAGGAGCTCCCTTTGGCATGATCATGAACTCCTGAAAGTCGATCGGAGCATCAGAGTGAGAGCCCCCGTTGATGATGTTCATCATCGGAACTGGAAGCACCTTAGCGTTCGGGCCACCGATGTATTTGTAGAGAGGCTGACCGAGCTGATTGGCAGCAGCGTGTGCCGTCGCAAGAGAAACACCAAGAATCGCATTCGCTCCGAGTTCCTTCTTGTTGGGGGTGCCATCAAGCTCAAACATGACCTTGTCGACGACCGTCTGCTCCGTGGCATCGAGGCCAATGAGCTCAGGGCAAATCTTTTCGTTCACCGCGGCAATAGCTTTGAGAACTCCTTTGCCGAGGTAGCGATCCTTGTCGCCATCCCGCAGCTCCCAAGCCTCGTGCTCTCCAGTGCTGGCTCCGCTGGGAACCATGGCGCGGCCAATGGCTCCGCCTTCTAGTTCCACATCAACCTCTACGGTTGGATTTCCTCGGGAATCGATGATTTCACGTCCCCGAATATTAATGATTGTCGTCTCTAGCATGGGTCTATCTTCTTTAGTTTCCTATTAATTAAGAAATCTTCAATATTAAAAAAGCTGAAATTATAGTTATTTCAGCCTACTCCTGTCGCGCAGCGGTAAACGAAACCGACCGAATTGCAAGTGGCAAGGCCGCTACAAGGCTCACTCACCGCCTGATTCACCACCGAACAGGCCCTTCATCCAGCCTGCAAATTCGGGGTTCGTCTCTTTGAGAATCACCACAACGATGAGGGCAATGATGGTGAAAACCAAATTCACATAGCCAATCAGCATTCCGAACAGACCCAAAGCCTGCCCTGGTGCGGGCTGGACTGGGCTGTTACGGGCCTTGGCTCCGGCGCTGTGCCCGAAAATGATAGCAACCGGGGCAAAAACAACGCCCAAGCAAGTCACAAGACCGAGAATCGCTGAAATCAGAGAAATCGCACCGTACATGGGAGACGGAATCTCTGCCCCTCCCTCATCGTCCCCGTCGTCTTCATCGACATCCTGGTCTTTTTTTTCGGCCTCCCCTTCGCCACGGGCACTCTCTTTTTTCTCCTCAGGAGGAAAATCATGCTCTGGTTGGTGAGTTTGGGGCACGACCTCATCAGAAAAAGCGGGCGGGAAATCATCCATCGCTCCTTTGCTTGCGGCCTTATCTTTCGATTGTTCCGACTCATGGTCCCAGTCATGATTCGCCGCAATAGTCCCTTCCTGATTATTAGAAGGGGCAGAACGGGATGAAGGCTGACCTCTCAGACCGGAGGCCGATTCAGGAAACTTGATCACAGCCGAACAAATCGGGCAATCCACGCTTGTTCCAAAGAAACTATCGTCTCCAGACACCTTTTGCCCACATTTTGGACATGCCACCTTAATCGTCGCCATAAGAAATTTCACTGCAGCCCTTTTCAACGCAGGAGCCAACAGCGCCATAGCAAAGCGGAATCCGCTCTCTCTGCAAACGAAAATCCAATCTGTACGTCACACGAATCCACTTGATCGAAAGTTTCTGAGAGCGCAGAATGAAGCTCGCCATGAAACCTATCGCTTATTTGCTCACCTCGATTGCCGCCTTTCTTGCGCTGACAGCCTGCACCACGACTGACGGAGGTTCAGCTGGATCATCAGGGACTCCGGTAGACACATCAGTATCTTCCTTCGAAGTGACCCAGAAAGCGCTTCGCTCCAAGACCCCTTACACCCCGTATCCGCTTGATAACTGCGCCGTGATTCAGAAACCGTTCAGCGAAAAGCCCGCGCGTCATCAGAGGATCTACAAAGGACAGGAAGTCCTTTTCTGCTGCACTCCTTGTTTGAGAGCATTCGATGCCAATCCTGAGCCCTACATGCCCAGGATCTATGCCGCGAGAGGCGGGAACTGAGTTGATTTCAACCCTGTTGGGTCACTCACCTGACCCTGTTTGGTCGCGACGCGAAGCTTACTTTTCTTCGAATTCGACGTCAATTACGTCGTTTTTATCTCCAGCTGACTTCACTTTGCGTCCAAACAGATTGCCTAAGTCCACCCCAAAGTAGGCGAAACAGCTGATCAGCAGTGCCGCAGCAGCGGCTTCGTCCAGATTACCGATTATCGGAATATTATCGGGAATCAACTCAATCAGGCCAGCAGTCGGGTTGAAGAGATAAAAGGCGCTGAATGCCCCTAATCCTCCTACAATGAGCGAGCTGAGAAGCCCGCGTTTACTTTTCGCATCCTCGTGAACGGTTTTTTCATTTTCCATGGCTTTAATCCTCTGATTTTCCTCCCTGAAGAGCGACTACAAACCGCTTTCGTTTTTATAACGTATCAACCCCGGGCAGACTTTGTGAAAAATTTCACAAAGTCACCTTGAAACTGGAAAATAGCGCACCGATAATCGCTTCTTTTGCCGTCACTTCGAAAGACGTCGAGAAATACCTGCCATGGCGAACACAACCAAAGAAATCGAGATCCCAGATTCGGCTGCCCGTGCTGCCGAACTGGCCGGTGCCGAACTGGAAGGCTACCAGCAGACGACTGAAGATTTGGTCGGTGAAAAAATGGTGCTCAACATGGGCCCCTCCCACCCAGCAACCCACGGTGTGCTTCGTCTCATCCTCGAGCTTGATGGCGAAGTGATCACCAAAGCAGACCCGGATGTCGGCTTCCTCCACCGCGGAGATGAAAAAATCGCCGAGAACATGCAATACAACCAGTTTGTCCCCTACACGGACCGACTGGACTACCTGGCTCCATTGGCCAACAACGTCGCTTACTCCCTCGCCGTGGAAAAACTAATGGGCTGGGAACTACCGGCTCGCGGGCAGACCATCCGAACCCTCTGCTGCGAAATGGCCCGCATCTCGGCTCACCTGCTCGGCATCGGAGCCTACGCCATGGATGTCGGAGCGATGACCGTATTCCTCTACACTTTCACCCAACGGGAAACGGTCTACAATCTTTGCGAACAACTCACTGGCGCACGCTTCACGACGAGCTACACGCGAGTCGGAGGGCAGGTTCGGGATATTCCAGAGGGATTTCTCGATGCCATATCAAAATTCTGCGACGAACTCCTGCATTGCCTCGACGAAGTGGACACTCTCCTGACGCGGAACAAAATCTTTCTGGACCGGACACGCGACATCGGCGTCATCACCAAAGAAGACGCCGTCGCCTGGGGCCTGAGCGGCCCTAACCTCCGCGGTTCGGGCGTCGACCACGATCTTCGCAAGGCCAATCCCTACCTCGACTACGAGCGCTTTGATTTCGATATCCCAATCGGGTCAACCGGTGACTGCTTCGATCGATACCTGGTTCGGATGGAGGAAATGCGTCAGAGCGTCCGCATCCTCAGACAATGTGTCGATGACATGCCCGGCGGTCCCATCAATGTGGCCGACTGCAAAGAGCGCCTCCCTGAAAAGGAGAGGGTTCTCATGAGCATGGAAGAGCTCATCCACCACTTCATTCTCGTCACTGAAGGGCTCGACGCACCGGAAGGCGAAGTTTACTTCGGAGCAGAGAACCCGAAGGGCGAACTCGGATTCTACATTCATTCCAAAGGCGGTGGAGTTCCCTACCGTCTCAAGATCAGGAGCCCTTCTTTTATCAACCTCAGTATTCTGCCGCAGTTGTTGCAGGGTTCCATGATGAGTGACACTGTCGCCATCCTCGGTAGCCTCGACTTTGTCATGGGAGAATGTGACAGGTAGGTTTGAAACCAAGAAACGCGATTCACGGCCACACCAGCATGTCACTCGAAGTCCCAACAGATTTAGAAAAAGAAATCGACAAGCGCATCACTCACTACCCGGTGAGCAAGCGCTCGGCGGTGCTGCCGGTGCTACATGCCTTACAGCATCACTTTGGCTTCATTGCTGATGACGCTGTCGAATGGACAGCCGAAAAACTCGAACTCGAGCCGATCAAAGTGCTCGAAGTCGTCACTTTCTACCCGGGATTTCGCCAGTCAGCCCCCGGCAAATACCACATTCGGGTGTGCCGCACCCTCAGCTGTGCCATGGCCGGCAGCCACGAACTCATGGACTCAATCTGTGAGAAAGCCGGCATCGATCGCTCTGGCATCACCCACCACGACCCTATTGCAGTAAGCAAAGACGGAAAATACAGCATCGAGTTTGCCGAGTGTCTCGCCAGTTGCGGAACCGGCCCAGTTTGCCTCGTGGATGACGAATTTCACGAAGAAGTCAAAGACGTCGACAGCCTTCTCAGCCAGTACCAGTAATCGATGAGCGAGATTCAATACAAGGCAGGCAAAGAACCTCACCCGAATGAACATCGGGTGATCTTTCGCAATGTAGATCGCGTCGGATGGGACCCCTCCATCAAAACCTACATGGCTGAAGGAGGTTACGATCAGCTAAAAGAAGCTTACCAGCTCGAGCCCCAGGAAATCACCGGCAAAGTCAAAAGGGCCGGATTACGCGGCCGCGGTGGCGCTGGCTTTCCCTGCGGCGTGAAGTGGGGATTCATTCCACCCAACAATGAGAAGCCGGTCTATCTCATCTGCAACGCAGACGAATCCGAGCCCGGCACTTTTAAGGATCGATACATCATCCATCAGGATCCCCACCAACTCATCGAAGGCATGGCGATTTCAGCCTTCGCGGTGGGGGCAAATCTGGCCTACATCTACATTCGTGAAGAGTTCCCTGAAGGCGCTGCGATTCTAGAAAAAGCAATCGCAGAAGCTCACGAAAAAGGTTTCCTCGGTAAGGACATTCAAGGCACCGGGTTTGATCTGGAAATCTACGTTCACCGCGGTGCAGGCGCCTACATCTGCGGCGAAGAAACTGGTCTGATCGAGTCACTTGAGGGCAAACGCCCATACCCACGGATCAAGCCGCCTTACTTCCCGGCGGCCATGGGCCTTTATCTTTGCCCAACCATCGTCAACAACGTTGAAACGCTCTGCCATGTGAAACACATCATGGAAATCGGCGGTGTTGAGTGGTCACAAACCGGCACCCCGAATAACACCGGCACTCGAATTCTTTGCGTAAGCGGCGATGTCGTAAACCCGGGATACTTCGAAGTCGAAGTCGGCAAAGTCACGATGGGCGAACTCATCAACGACATGTGTGGCGGCCTCAAAGAGGGACGCAGCCTCAAGGCAGTGATCCCCGGCGGATCCTCAGCCAAAGTTCTCCGCGCAGATGAAACTTTCACGATAGGCCGTGGCGACGACGCCAAAGAAATTTCGATCTGGGACATTCCGATGGACTTCGACAGCCTCGCCGCTTGCGGCTCCATGGCTGGCTCCGGCGGGGTGATTGTGATCGATGACAGCCGCTCGATCAGTTGGGTCCTTAACAACATCAACAATTTCTACGCCCACGAATCCTGTGGCCAATGCACGCCATGCCGTGAAGGATCTTTGTGGATGAAAAAAATCACTGACCGCCTCGTCGCCGGCAAAGCAGCCCCTTCTGACATCGATCAGCTCGATGCCGTGGCGCGCAATATCGACGGGCGCACCATCTGCGCATTTGGTGAGGCGAGCTCCTGGCCGACTGAGAGCTTTGTTGAAAAATTCCGCGAAGAACTGATCAGCGACACGGTCCCTGAGCTTGAGGAAAAACTCGTCAATGCTGAAGCCCTTACCGCTGCTGCGAATCTGAAATGAGCGACGAAAAAACAGATCTCATCGACGTCCAAATTGACGGAGAATGGCACCAGTTCCCCAAGGGCACCCGCATGATCGAGGCTTGCCGTCAGGCTGGCGTGGAAGTGCCGCACTACTGTTACCATCCCAAACTGACATCACCCGGCAACTGCCGCATGTGCCTTGTCGAAATGGGAATGCCGCCGCGACCGCGCCCCGGTGATAAGGCCCCTTTAGCCGACGAAGACGGCCACGTTCCTATCTCCTGGATGCCACGCCCGGTCATCGCTTGCGCCAACACGGTCGCTCCCAATATGGGAATCCGCACCACCGGCCCTCTTACCGAAGGTTGCCGCGAGGGTGTCATGGAATTGCTTCTGGCCAATCACCCGCTCGATTGCCCTATTTGTGACCAGGCTGGCGAATGCTCCCTTCAGGAATTCAGCGTTGAACACGGAAAAGGCGAATCAAACTTTCGAGAACAGAAGGTCAAGAAACCCAAAAACGTTGATGTCGGCCCTAGAGTTCGCCTCGACGACGAGCGGTGCATCATGTGCAGTCGCTGCATCCGCTTCACTGAAGAAATCGCCGACGACCCCGTCCTCGGTTTCACCGACCGCGGCAGCCACACCACCCTCGCAGTTTACCCGGGTAAAGAACTGGCCAACAATTACTCGCTCAATACCGTCGACATCTGCCCCGTTGGCGCGCTGACCTCCAACGACTTCAGGTTCCAGATGCGAGTCTGGTTCATGAAGGAGACAAATACGATCGACGTGAACTGCGCCACCGGCTCAAACGTCACTGTCTTCGCCCGTGAAGGAAAAATCTATCGCATCACGCCGCGTCAGAACAACGACGTGAACTCGGACTGGATGCCTGATTCGCATCGCCTTAATTTCCATTGGATCAACGGAGACGAACGCCTGACCGACCCTCTGATCAAAGACGGCGCCAACCATCGTATCGCGACATGGCAGGAAGCGCTAGCCAAGACGGCTGAACAGCTTGCCGGAATCAAAGGCAGTGAAATCGCCGTGATCGCCTCAGCGAGAATGACCAATGAAGAATTGCTCATGGTCAACCGACTCGTCAAACACCTCGATGCTGGCCACGTCGATACGGTTTCCCGTCAGGGCGAATCGGACAACTACCTCATTTCCGCAGACGGAAATCCTAACACTAACGGCGTAAAACTCGTTCTCGGACTCGATCAGCCCGGGGCACAACTGGACTCTATCAGGAAAGGCATTCAGGAAGGGCGAATTAAAGCCCTCATCTGCCTACAGGAAAACCTCATCGACGACGGTGGATTCGATGCCGAAACACTCGCCAAGCTGGACTTCTTCCTGACCTCCTATCCTCTGGCCAACCCAACCGCCGACGTCGCGGATGTGGTTTTGCCAGGAGCCTGCTGGGCTGAAAAGACCGGCACCATGATCAATGTCACCGGACGGCTGCAGCGTCTCAACAAGGCGGTCGATGGCCCGGGCCAAACGCTTGAGTCCTGGGAAATCATTAGAGACCTCATTCAGGCAACTGGTGGCGGCAACGGCATCTACTCAGCCATCGATATTTTTAAACAACTCGCAGAAAATATCTCCGAGTTTTCAGGCCTCAGCTGGGGCCAAATCGGCGACCTCGGATTACCCCTCATCGAAACCGGCAAAACTATCCCGCTATTGGAGCGTGAGAAGGAACGCATCGCCAAGGGCATCATCGTAGGCTGACTTTTTCTTTCATGGATTGGCATATCATCATCGCAGCTACCATCAAGATCGTGGTCTTCGTGTTCTTCGTGACACTACCACTGGTCGCTATGTCAGTGTGGGCAGAACGTCGAGTCAGCGCTGCGATTCAGGATCGCGTTGGACCCAATCGAGTTGGCCCATTTGGATTGCTTCAGCCAGTTGCTGACGGAATCAAATTCCTACTCAAAGAAGATTTCACCCCGAACCACGTTCGCAAGACCTACTACTGGCTCGCCCCGGCCCTGACCATGGTGCCAGCGCTGCTGACCAGCGCAGTCATTCCATTCGGAAGCAAACTTTTCGGCGAGAAAATGGTCATCGCCGACCTCGATGTTGGTCCGCTCTTCGTTTTTGCGGTAGCCTCCTTGACTGTTTACGGCATCGTCCTCGCCGGTTGGGCCTCCAATTCGAAGTACCCGTTCCTAGGTAGCGTCAGGGCGACCAGCCAGATGATTTCATACGAAATCTCACTGGGCCTTTCGATCGTCCCCCTCATCATGATCTACGGCGAGCTCAACCTGAGCCGCATCGTTCTGGAACAGGCTCAGAACGGATGGGCACTACTCCCTCTTTGGGGCGAAGGACTCAGTGTGAAAGGATTCATCTTCGCGATCCCACTTTTCATCTCCTTTGTTATCTTCACGACCTCAATGTTCGCCGAGACGAACCGCCTCCCCTTTGACCTTCCCGAGTGCGAAACCGAACTGGTCGCCGGCTACCACACCGAATACAGCTCGATGAAATTCGCGCTCTTCTTTCTCGGGGAATACGCCGCCATGATCATCGGATCCGGCCTTGCGGTGACTTTATTCTTCGGAGGATGGAGCCTCCCCTTCGGCTGGTTAGCGCCGGAAAGTGCGGACGCAGTCGTTCCATGGTGGCATGGTCTGATTCACCTCGGCACCTTCTTCGCTAAGGTCATTGTCTTCATTATTTTCTTCATCGCTGTTCGCTGGACGCTACCCCGGTTCCGTTACGATCAGCTGATGCGTCTCGGCTGGGTCTTCTTTTTCGAAATAGCTCTCGCCAATGTCATTGTCACCGCCCTGTTACTCTTGTGGCTCAAGTAAATTTCAATACTCCTTCCTAACATGGCCATCGTAGTTGAACGTCCAAAATTGAAGTGGTGGGAACACCTCTACCTCCCCGCGCTTGCGAAAGGGCTACGCCTCACCATGGGACACTTCTTCGTGATGCTTTCTGGAAAGAAGAAGGTCACGATGCAGTATCCCGAAGAAAAATGGGATGCTAATCTTCCTGAATACTATCGCGGCGCTCCCGCGCTAGTGACCGATGAGCAGGAACGCGAACGTTGCGTCGCTTGCCAGCTTTGCGAATTCATCTGTCCGCCTCGCGCCATCACCATTTTGCCTGAGGAAATCCCATCGGACGACAAGTGGTCCAAAGTCGAGAAGCGCCCCAAGGTATTCGAAATCGATATGATCCGCTGCATCTACTGCGGCCTCTGTGAAGAAGTTTGCCCGGAGCAGGCCATCTATCTGAGAAAGGACTACGCCATCACCGGAACCAGCCGCGAAGAAATGGTCCACGACAAAGAACGGCTCTACGAAATCGGCGGAGTCCGCGAAGGACTGGTTAACAAGTGGAACGAATTGAAGTAGCGACGAATGACTTTCCTATTCTACATCTTTGCCGCACTCACCCTCATCGGTGGAATCGGAGTCGTGGTGAACCGAAATCCGGTCACCTCCGCGTTCTCCATGATCATTTCCTTTCTTGGACTGGCTGCTCTTTTCATTCAGCTCGATGCCTACCTCGTAGGCATTCTTCAGATCCTGGTTTACGCAGGAGCTATCATGGTTCTTTTCCTCTTCATCATTATGCTTTTGGACATTCCGAAAGAGGAGAAAAAGCGATTTCCTGTTTTCACTCTTGGAGGCACCATTATCCTCGTCGTCACCTTTATCGGACTGCTCATAACCGTTCTAAAACGAAGCAAAATCGGCACCGCCAAGCTCCCCGAGCTCACCGGTGTTGGTGGCCCGGGAAATTCTGATGTTCACAAAATCGGTGAACTCCTTTTTAGCCAATACTGGTTCCCTGTCCAAGTAGTGGGCATACTTCTACTCGTCTCCACGGTCGGCGTGGTCGTCCTCAGCAAGCGGGAGCTCAAATAACGTAAACTTTTACGACGCCATGGAATCCGCCCTCACCCTGAACCACTTTCTGATCGTCAGCGGCATCCTGTTTGCCATTGGGCTTGCCGGAGTGTTGGTCCGTCGCAATCTGATCATCATCTTCATGTGCCTCGAGCTGATGCTTAGCGCCGCCAACCTAACTCTGGTCGCGTTCTCGCGCTTCAACGTGCAGGAAGGCCAACCCAATTACGAAGGTCACGTATTCCTCTTTTTTATTATCACCGTCGCTGCTGCTGAAGTAGCGGTAGGACTTGCTATCATCGTGGCGCTTTTCCGTTCACGCGAAACAACAGATGTTGGCAAGCTCAACACAATGAAGCACTGATTTTCTGACTGATCATTTTTCATGGACGTGAACACAATCGCCTGGACCATCCTGCTGCTACCTCTTCTGGTGGCAGCCTCGATCCTGCTTGGACTGAAGCGCTGGTCAGGACTGACCTCGTTGGTATCGACTGGCTCCGCTCTCATCGCGTTACTGCTCTGCATCAAATTGAGCGCTGGCGAAGATGCCGAAGCTCAGTCCCTCACCTGGATTAATATGGGTGAGCACTTACAAATCGATATCGGCCTAATCCTCGACGAACTCAGTCGGGGCATGATGCTGATCGTCACATCGATTGGGTTTCTCGTGCACCTCTTCTCATTGGGTTACATGAAGGACGACGAAGGCAAGTCACGCTACTTCGCCGGCCTCTCCCTCTTTATGTTCTCCATGACCGGCATTGTCCTCGCTGACAATTTCATCATGATGTTCATTTTCTGGGAACTGGTGGGAGTCAGCTCCTACATCCTGATCGGACACTGGTTCGAAAAAAAATCTGCCGCCGACGCTGCGAAAAAAGCCTTTCTCACCAATCGAATCGGTGACTTCGGCTTCATGATCGGCATCCTCCTGGTCTGGTCCCTGACCGGCTCTTTCTACTTTGATGAAATCGCCCAAGCGGTGGGCGGTGTCACTAACCTGCACCTTTTAAATATCGCCGTCCTTTGTGTCTTCTGCGGAGCCGTCGGAAAATCAGCTCAAATCCCACTGCACATCTGGCTACCAGATGCGATGGAAGGCCCCACTCCCGTTTCTGCCCTCATCCATGCTGCCACCATGGTCGCCGCCGGTGTCTATATGCTGGCCCGCGTCAGCTTCCTGGTTGGCGGAGCTGAAATGGCAGCTTCAGTCATTGTTTGGATTGGAGCGATCACCGCGCTCGTAGCCGCTCTCATGGCACTGCAGCAAAACGACATCAAACGCGTTTTGGCCTACTCGACCCTTTCCCAACTCGGCTACATGGTCATGGCACAGGGAATCCATGGAGGCAGCGACGCCGGCATGTTTCACCTCTACACACACGCGTTCTTTAAAGCGCTCCTCTTTCTCGGAGCCGGCGCAATGATTTACGCCTGCCACCATCAGCAGGATATGTGGAAGATGGGCGGCCTGCGAAAGAAAATGCCAATCACATTTTGGACTTTCGCCATCGGAACAGCGGCTCTCATCGCGGTGCCTTTTACTTCAGGATTCTGGAGCAAAGAAGCCATCCTCGAAGCGGCTCTTCATGAGAAAATGTTCGGCCCTTACTGCCTCGGGATGATCGTTGCCTTCCTCACTCCCTTCTACATGACTCGGCTCGTCATCGTGGCGTTCTTCGGAAAAGCGAGAACCGACGACGCCGACCATGCCAAAGAGGTCGAACCCATCATGTGGGTGCCTTTAGCCCTGCTCGCGATCATGGCAATTGCCTCAGCCTACAGTTTTATTTCCGGACCACTTCTGGCACGCGGCCACGCCGATATCCCTCATCTCTTTCAGCATTTCGGCATGACAGCAACCCTCTCACTGATCGGTTTGATCGTCGGAGTCGGAGCCGCCGTAGTGCTGTATCGCGGAAAAGACTCTGACCCGGTTCAGATCAAACTTTTCGCCAACAAATTTTACGTCGACGAATTCTACGCAATCCTCATACGCTTCTTTCAGGATGGCCTCGCCAAGGCACTCGACATCATCGACCGCTATCTCATTGATCCGCTCGTTGCGAGGTTCCCCGCCATGACGGCAATGACCGCGGGATCCATCCTCCGAATCTTTCAAATGGGCAACGTGCAGACCTATGCCTTCATGTTTGCCGCCGCCCTTCTGGCACTCATTTTCTTTCTCATCCTCTGATCCCAACCTTTTCCCCGGACAACCGTGAGCATTCTCGAAATCATCGTTTTCCTACCACTCGTCGCCGCCTTGGCGATCGGGTTTGGTGCCCCTGCCCGATTCACTGCACTCGGTGCTTCAGCACTGACATTGATCGCGAGCCTCGTTCTTGCCATTCAATTCAAAACCAACGTAGAAGGCCCTTTCCAGTTCGAAAGTTCTCGAACGATGCTGGATATAGCAGAGTTTCCTACCTTGAGTCTCTCATTCGGGCTCGATGGCATCAGCCTCGTCATGCTGCTGCTTTCTACCATTGTTATGGTAGCCGCCGTGCTGGTTTCGCCAAAAGAAGCTGAGCTCAAGCGCAGTCCCCAACTCTTCTACCTCTCACTTCTTCTCATTGGCGGAGGTGCCATCGGAGCATTTTGCTCAACCGATCTATTTTTCCTCTACGCCTTTCACGAACTTGCGCTAATTCCAACCTTTCTCATGATCGGCATATTCGGCCGGGGAGAAAACAGGGTCCGCACCGCCTGGACAATCACGATCTATCTTGGTGTTGGCAGCCTCGTCCTACTAGTGGGACTTATCCTCGCCGTTATCGCCCTGGGTGGAACCACTTTCAACATCGCCGACCTCGTCGCCCTTGCAAAGAATCCCGAAACAGGAATCGCGGCGAAACAGCAAGGCGGAATCTTCCTGCTTCTCCTGATAGGATTTGGCACTCTCGTTTCGCTCTTCCCTTTCCATAGCTGGGCGGCTCCCGCCTATGCCGAAGCCCCTGCTCCCGTGGCCATGCTCCACGCCGGCGTGCTGAAGAAATTTGGTCTCTACGGTCTCATTCGTGTGGCGCTCCCTATCGTTCCCGCCGGTTTCGAGACCTATCTCAATCTGGTGCTGGTTTTGCTGCTCGGAAATATCATCTATCTCGGCTTGGTCACGATCGCCCAGAAGCAACTCGACCGAATGTTAGGATATTCCAGCGTTATGCACATGGGCTATGTCTTCCTCGGTATTGCGGCGGGGAACGAACTTGGAATTTCCGGAGCAGTCTTACTGATGTTTGCGCACGGAATTTCAATCGCCTTGCTCTTCGCTCTTTGTGGATGGCTGCAGGAGAAATACGGGACGCTCGAATTTGAAAAACTCGGTGGTATCGCAAAACAAGTCCCCCGACTGGGCTTACTATTCGGTTTTGCTGCCTTTGCTGCTGCAGGGCTCCCCGGTTTCGCCAACTTTGCCGCTGAAATTGAGATCTTTATTGGGGCTTTCAAAGGGGCCGAAAACGGAATTGGATGGATCCAATGGACCACGATCATCGCTCTCTGGGGTGTCGTCATTTCCGGCGTCTACATGCTTCGCGCCTACCGCTCGATATTCATGGGACCAATTGCATCAAAGCTGGAAGCCCCCTCCGATTTGACATGGGCAACCCGGCTACCCCTCCTCCTGCTTCTCGTCGCACTGATGGCAGTTGGGTTCATTCCCGAACTGCTCAACCAATTTATTCGCCCGGCCATCAATGGTTTCTTTCTCATCAAGGCCGGCTGATCCCACTCTCTTTTTTCCAACTCCGTTGACTTAACGCTTCCCCTTCATGCCGGTTTACTATCTGGAAATCATCGTTGTCGTTCTTGGCCTTCTCATGCTGATGGTCGACGCTTTCGCCAAACTCGACGACAAGCGTTCCATCGCTTCGATCGGAATCATTGGTCTCATTGTGGTGTTCGGACTTCTCTTCAAAGTGGTGCCCCCTGAGTCCACCGAAGGCGTTTTTTGGCAATTCTATTCTGCCGGTGATCAGACAGCCCTCTTTTTCAAAGGGATCGCAGTCCTCACCACTTTAATCGTGCTGATTATGGCGTCGGATTTCAGTCCGATCGTGGTCCGCCAAACAGCAGACCCGGAACCCGGCGCACACCCTCAAGCCGGACTAGGAGAGTTCTTTGCCCTGCCCATGTTCGCCTGTGCCGGACTCATGTGGATGGCTTCCGCCAATAACCTGGTTAGCATTTTTGTTTCCCTCGAAACCGTTACCATCACCTTCTACATCCTGGTCGCTTACCTGCGGCGCAATGTAGGATCGCTTGAGGCAGGGGTGAAGTATCTCATCCTTGGCGCCCTCTCGACGGGATTCCTCGTTTACGGATTCGCCTGGCTCTTCGGTATCACCGGAAGCATGCAACTTTCAGAGATCGCCACCGCACTAGCCGACCCCTCCATCAACACCACGGCTGCCTTCTTTGCCTTCGCTCTGATTCTGGTCGCTGTTGCGTTCAAGGTCGGAGGTGCCCCCTTCCACTTTTGGATTCCGGATGTTTACCAAGGTGCTCCAACACCGATCACAGCCTTCCTTTCGGTCGGATCGAAAGCCGCTGGATTCATCGTCTTTCTGCGACTGGTTGACCCCTTCCTGGCTAGCGCTCCCCTCGTCGGCAAAGTAACCACCGTCCTCAGTGTTATCGCTATCTTGACCCTGCTGATGGGCAACCTCGCTGCGATGCCGCAAAAGAATTTTAAGAGACTGCTCGCCTATTCCAGCGTGGCTCACGCAGGCTTTCTCATCATGGCACTGGCATCCTCCCCTGACGCCAGTGCGGCGGGACAATCCATGTCACCGACTACCGTAATCTCCTTTTACCTCGGAGCCTACCTGCTCATGACGCTTCTTGCCTTCCTCGTTATGACTACCGTTCGCGGCCAAGTTGCTGGCGAAGATCTGAATGCCTACAAAGGCCTCGCCAAACGCTCACCATTCCTTGCTTTCACTCTCCTCATCTCAATGGCCTCACTGGCAGGTATTCCGCTGACAGCGGGATTCTTCGGGAAATTCTTCGTTTTCAAACTCGCTGCCGAACAACAGAACTGGACGCTCTTAGTGGTAGGGCTCATCGGTGCTGCTGCCGGATTTTACTATTACCTGAAAATCGCGGTTTCGATGTTCTTCGAATCTTCTGACGATGACGCTTTAGCCATCCCTGTTAGAACGACGACCCGAATCGCGATGATCGCATTAACGATCGCCATCATCGCGGTAGGTATTAATCCGGGCCTTATTCTGGGGCTTTTGCCTTAATCCTTCATATCAGTGAGAAGCGAGTCGCCTTGCAGTCGTTTCAGTGATGCCTTAGAATTGCCTTCATGAAGGCGTACCTCCGTGCCATATCTTTACTTCTGGGCCTGTTGATTCCACTCTCTCCTGCGCTGGGAGATGAATACCGGCCATTCACTAACTCCACCGGTAAAACGATTGTAGCCAAAGTGCTTTCAATCACAAATGGTCAGGTTGCAATCGCTCTGAAGAGTGGCCGGGAATTCACGATTCCAGCGACTTCCCTTTCTCCAGCCGACCAGGAATATTTGAATGCCTGGACGTCTTCCACAGCCCCGACTCTCTCGACAAACGGAATCAGCGCACAGACCATCAATGAGGCCATTGGCCACGAACTGTTCGGCCCTATGACACTTTGGGATAGCAATCCAGAAGCCATCGCAACACGCCTAAAATGGAAACGGGAATCGAAAACAGCAATCGGCGAAAGCTATCGAGCCTATCCGAAAGAGGATTATCGGTTTTTCGACGCCCGCCCCCACTCGATTGCCCTTTACGGGGAAGAAGAAAAAATAACCAGCCTTTCCATTGTCTTTGCCAACAAAGGAGATTCGTTCAGTGCCGGTGGTAGCGGTGAAGATCATTTCATTAATGGCAAACCCGTTCCCGGAGGTATGGATGGAGTTCGGATCATCATGCAGAATGATGCGGATGTTATCTCCCTTGGACTCACTGAATTACTCGGCGAATCCGAGACCCAGAAGTTCGGCGAGGGGGAATCCAGAGTTGATGTGAAGCGGTGGGATTGGGCAGGACACTCGTTTCTTCTGTCTCATGTTGAAGATGAATACGTTTCTCTTGCCGTCCAAACCGTCAGCTTTGCTGATGCCAGAGGTCGACTCGCCCGAGTCTCCGATGCTACTGTTCGCGAGCGAGCTCGTAGCTTCGTCGAGCAGCGAGAAAATGGAGATGTCGTCATCTCCAACATTCCAATGGTAGATCAGGGACCAAAAGGATACTGCGTTCCTGCTACGGCAGAGCGTTGTATGCGTTTTCTCGGGCTACCCGCCGACATGTATTTACTCGCCATGGTGGGAGAGACTTCAGCCGGCGGCGGCACCTCGGTTGATCTTCTTCTGTCTAATATCGGGCGCGACATCAAACGAAAGGGGCGATCTTTTGAAATCGAGACGGGTGAGCTGAAAATGCGCGATATCCAAAGATCGATCGATGACGGAATCCCCATTATTTGGGCCTGCTATTCAACGAGTGAGTTCAACAAAACTTCGTCAGAACGCACCAAATTGAGAAAAACAGAACCCTGGAGTTCTTACCAATCCCTTACCGCTGCCGCGGCAGAATCTCCTGCCCTATACCCCGATCGCGACAAAGGCCATGTCGTCATCATCATGGGATATAATAAAGACACCAATGAAATCGCTTTCAGCGATTCCTGGGGGGAAAGATACCTAGAGCGCTGGATTACTGTTCCGGAGGCAGAGCAAGTATCACAGAATCGGTTCTACATCATCAATCTCTGATCACCGGCTTCAATTGGCACCCGGCACCGTCGCCAACTTGCGAAACGGCCTCGACGATGCTCTGGAAGGCTGAGGAGTATGAACGAACGACTTAGCCGTCGGTTCACGCCCTCTCTCATCAGTCACATTCGGCAGCAGGTAAAACACAGCCTCATCGACCGGCTCCACAATCTTTTCAGCCACTGCGACAGGCAAATCCACAGATGGTGCACGCGCGGCAATCAGCTCCGTGTTTATCGGCAATATCCTATCGTAAAAAAGCAGTCCCAAAGACGCGCAATTCTTCCGGAAAGGCCTAAAATCTCCTGCCACATGAGGCTCTCCTCTTTTCCAAAAGTAACTGAGTAACTTCACTTGCTCCTGGGTCACCGGGAGGAACCACAAATTCACATAACAATTTCGATACTCTGTCTGAGTGTAAAGCCAGTCGTACATGTTTTCGGTAAATCCAGACAACTGGAGCCGACCGTGAAGGTTCACCGCTTCGGTTAATCGCGGATTACGATCCTCAAACCAAGGCGCTCTGAAATCATAAACGCGATCCTCATTGGGATCGCCCCCCTCTTTTCTAATACCAAAACAAAAGTGCCCGTGCGTTTCTTTCTCCCCATTGTGATCGAAATGCTGATTCAAAATGACGAGCCGACGCCCTGGATCCGGTGTCCCCGGCAGGCCCATCCGAACCGTCCACCAGGCATTTCGAACATCCTCGCTGCTGCTTCCCTCAAGCAACTGCTCCCGCGCCAATTCGACAAAGACCTCTTCATCCATGGGAATCAACTCCCCCATTTTCATCCTCTTTTCGTAAGTCGAAAGATTATTTGGATTCAGCACAAGACGAAAAAACTTACGGGCGAGGGCTTCCGCCGCTTCATGCTGGACTTCGGCTGGAGAAAGAGATCCCCTGGAATACAAAAACACCTTCGCCGAGGCCTTGGGTCGTCGGATACCGTCAAATGAATGGTAACTCCCACCCCCAAAAACTCTCGCTCTACCGCTCTCCGACATTCCCCTCTTAGTCACAATGACAGGATCACCAAAAAGCGCCGAAAACGCAGGCGGCCAGGCAAATACTCCACTTGCTCTCAACTGAGGTGGATTTTCCGCAACTCCCAATGGAGCTACCAAGAGCACCAGACAAACCAATGTGAATCGTTTAAACATATACTTCCTGATTGAATATTACTGCTGCAGTATGATTCAAAATCACAAACCATCCAGCGCAAAATCCGTTAAGCATCACGCCATTGAACCACCATCGCTTCTCAAGCACCTTCTTGTCTCTACCATGAAGACCGGCCACTATCTCGCTACATTCGCGCTATTCGCTTTTCTGCCCCTGCTACCGGCACAGGATAAGGCACATCTCAGCATCGATTCGCCTTTTGGCAGCTTCGTTGAAGAGGGGGCGCCGTTTTTCACTCAAACTCTCGATGCCCGCAATTTTGGGGCGAACCCTGAAAAAACCAATCTGACACCACGGGGAATCATTATTCCTCTAGGACAAGACTTCTTTGGCTGCTTTGATCCTGACCTGCTTCGCTGGTCACTTATCTGGAAAGCCAACCAGGACCGAGAGTATCTGACCATGGACGGGATGGGGCCGGGAAGTTATCGCTTCCCCAATCGAAAAGCACCGCCCGGGCAAGATAGCCTGCCCGTTCCCATGGGGGAACCAATCTTTGCATCTGCGGCACTACCTGGTTGGTGCATCGGAAAAAAACCAACTGCGAATGACCCAAGAGAAAGAGGCAGTTCAGACGAAGGTGAAATCGGACTGGGCCCCATCCCGGAATCCATTGGCCGCTTTTCGGGAATTCGACTGACTGACGACGGAGTTGTTCTCGAGTATCAAATGGGAGGCTTAAAAGTCCGCGAACAGATCAAATCGGAAAAGGGCGACGGCACCGCATCCATTAGGCGGATACTTGAAGTCACGGGTAAGGCAAATACGACTGTCTGGCAGTCTGCTCGTGGCCAGGGGGATCACAATCCTGAATACCCAAACTGGAAAAAATGGACCGGGTCGGGAACTCAGGTCACTACGTTCGCTAAAAAAGGCCTCACACAGTCTAAAGCGAATCCCTCAACACCGGTCGCTAATGACCTTCCTTCCAGCCCCGCACCACCCGCCTGGGCGGAAACAATTCAAACTTCAATCACCACGTCAGAAAGTTCAGGCGCCTTCGTTTTCGACGATCTAGCCCTCCCTGTCCCCAATCCCTGGAAGCGAAACGTACGCCTGTCAGGATTCGATTTCTACTCTGACGGCCGGGCCGCCTTTTGCACCTTTGATGGCGATATTTGGATCGCGGAAGGCCTCACTGAAGGCAGTGACACAATTACCTGGTCTCGATTCGCCAGCGGCCTGCACGAGCCCAAAACCATCTGCATCGTTGATGATGAAATCTACGTTTCAGACAGAAACGGGATTGTTAAACTCAACGACACCGATAGCAACGGCGAAGCAGACTGGTATGAAAACTTCTCCAACATCGTTGCGCAAACGGCTGAGACCCGGGAATTTGCTATGGACATGGCGGCGGCCTCAAGTGGTGGCTTCTATCTCGCCAAAGGTGGCCAGGTCGGTTCGACGCGAGGCAAGCTGAATGGCACCATCGTCAAAGTTTCCTCTGACGGGCGATCTTACGAAGTCATCGCTACCGGCCTGCGCCAACCTTACATCGGATACAATGCCGAAACTGGGATCCTGACTTCCAGTGATCAACAAGGGCATTGGAAACCGGCCACACCGATCTACCAAATAGAACAGGGAAAATACTACGGATTCCAACCGTCAAAGTTTAAGGAGAAAGCGGTCCACCCTGCTCCCATCGCACCGCCTGAAATTTGGATTCCCCACTTTATCAATCAATCCGGCGCCTCACAGGTATGGATGAACGGTAAGGCTCGCATGGGTCCGCTCAATGGAGACCTCGTTCACATCGGCTACAATCGACCCGAAATTTTCAAAGTTTATCTCGACGACACTCACTCCCAGGGAGCTGTCGTACCAGTCCTCTCAGGATTTCCTTCCGGAATACTCAAAGGCAGAATTAATCCCATCGATGGACGCCTCTATCTGTGTGGCTTTGAAATATGGGGAACCTCAGGAGACCGAATCAGCGGGCTTTTCCGAGTCAGGCCAACCGGCGCGCCTTCATGGACACCTCGTCGACTCGAGGCATCGAAGCGTGGAGTATTACTCACCTTTGATCAGAAACTCTCTCCCGAGCTGGCTTCCGAGCTCGGCCGCTATTCCGTCGATCGCTGGAACTACCAACAGACTCATAATTACGGCTCAGGAAATTTCAAACTCGATGGCGAACCAGGGCAGGAAGCGGTTCCGGTGGCCAGCACCCAACTCTCAAATGATGGGAAAAGCCTCTTCCTTGGGCTTGTCGGCATGAAGCCATCCCACACCTTGCGAGTCACCTATCGTATTCCGGTACCAGAATCGACCCAGGTCGACAGCGCCTATCTCACGATTCGCTCACTGCCAAAAATTGACCTGACCGAAAACGGATTTCAGGACAACACAGTCGACCTAAATTGGGATCCGAGCCTCACCACCAGCGGAGAAGTGATCGAACCCACCGCAAAGCTCGGCAAGGAAGTTGCGTTGCTCTACGGGTGCGTGGCTTGCCATGCCACCGGCGAAAGCGGGATTCCCGCTCCAGCGCCGATCAGCGCCGGAGCCGGAGCCGGAGCCGGAGCCATGGTCGCAGTTGGCCCCCCGTGGATCGGATTGTGGAACTCTTTGCGGACGTTTACAGATGGCTCATTCGTGAAAAATGCAGATGAGACCTACCTCCGAGAGTCAATTCTCGATCCCGGCAGACGGGTCGCTGAGGGCTTTGATACCGAGAAAACAGGGGTCGGAATGCCTTCTTATCTAGGTGTTCTCAAGGACCACGAGATCGATTCCATCGTCCTTTATATCAAGTCGCTGTCCAAAAAGAGGAAATAATTGCCCCAAACCTCCCCTTACCATAAGAAAAACAGCTAGATAGGAATGCTGAAAACGGCTTGAATTCGGCCCCTTCCAAGGGAAGAGATAAGGGTGCCGGGAAGACCCGTCCCTTTTGTAACCAAGATGCCAAAAGCAACCGATCAAGATCCACCAGTCAATACCGGGCTGGCTTTCGAAGATGCCCTCTCTCAACTAGAAGAGTTGGTGAGAGACATGGAATCCGATCAAATGCCGCTGGAGGAGCTCATCAAGAGCTACGAGCAAGGCACACTCCTCTACCAAGTCTGTGAAAAGCGGCTCGATGAGGCTCGCGGACGTATCGAAATCATTCGAAAGAAGCGCAATCAGGCAAACGTATTGGAGCCCTTCGGAGAAGAGGCGTCCGAGACAACCACTGACGAAGAGACTGATTCGGAAGAATCACAGGATAATGGAGAACTATTTTGAATTTCCCGAGATCCCTACAGAGGATCTCCCAAAAGTCGATAATTCCGAGGACTTGAAAAAGCTCCCAGTGGAGGATCTTCCAAAGCTGGCTGAGAACGTTCGGCGAACCTTGATCAGTTCTCTGGCGAAAACCGGCGGTCACCTCGGGCCGAATCTCGGTGTGGTCGAGCTCTCCATCGCGCTCCATCGCATTTTTAATACCCCTCAGGATAAGTTCATCTTCGATGTCAGTCATCAGGGATACGTTCATAAAATGCTGACCGGGCGATGGGACCAGATTCATACCATCCGACAATACGAAGGTCTCAACGGCTTTCTCCTCCGAACTGAGAGTGACCATGATTGCTACGGCGCCGGGCATGCCGGCACCGCAGTCTCTGCAGCGCTTGGCATGGCAGCAGCAAGAGACCTGAAAGGTACCGATGACCACGTGGTCGCAGTGGCAGGAGACGCCGCATTCACCTGTGGCCCGACCTTCGAAGCACTCAACAACATTGCTTCGACCACAAAGAAATTCATCCTCGTACTCAACGACAACGAGTGGTCTATCGACCGAAATGTGGGGGCGATCGCAAAATATTTCCACGCGCTTCAGACCAGTCCGACCTATTCACACATTCACGAAAAAGCGGCGGATTTCGTCGAAAAGATTGCCGGAAAATCAGTCCGCGATATTGCTCACAAAGTGGAGCGCAGCGCCAAGAACTTGCTCTTTCCCAACGTGCTGTTCGAAAAGTTCGGCATGCGCTACTACGGACCGATCGACGGGCATGACCTCGATCTGCTCGTCAAGACTTTCGATTTCCTGAAGGATCAGGAAGAACCCGTCATCCTCCACATCATTACCGAAAAAGGTCGCGGGTATGAGCCGGCCAAGGCCAACCCCATGAAATTTCATGGTCTCGGCCCTTACAAATCCGAGACAGGGGAAACCCCGGCTGGCGGGTCACCGACCTATTCCCAACTCTACGGGCAGCACTTGGGTAAATTTGCGCAGGCGGATGAAAAAATCGTCGCTGTGACCGCAGCGATGCCTAACGGCACGGGCCTCGTTGAATTTCAAAAAGTCGTTCCAGAACGCTACTACGATGTCGGTATTGCTGAAGAGCACGCCGCCCTGTTTGCCTGTGGGCAGGCGGTTCAGGGGCTCAAGCCCTTCCTCACGATTTATTCCACCTTCTTCCAAAGGGCCTACGACATGGCCGTTCACGACATCGGCATCCAGAACCTACCGGTGCGTCTTTGCATGGACCGTGCAGGACTTAGCGGCGACGACGGCCCCACTCACCACGGCCTCTTTGATATCGGCTACATGCGCCACATTCCCAACTGGACTTTCATGCAGGCCAAGGACGAGGACGAATTTGTCGACATGTTGTGGACCATGGCGAACTACGAAGATGGCCCCACAGCGATCCGTTATCCGCGCGGAGCTGGAACCGGAGTCGCCCCCAAAGAAGAACCCCAACTCCTGGAAATTGGAAAAGCAGAAGTCGTGGCCGAAGGAACCGACATCGCCCTCTTCGGACTTGGAAACTTTTTCGAAATGGCAGAGCAGACCCGGGACCGCCTTGAGGAAATGGGTTATTCCGTCGCGCTGATCAATCCCCGGTGGATCAAGCCGATGGACACTAACTGCATCGAAAAGTTCGCCGCCCTTTGCCCCGTCGTTCTCACCTTCGAAGACCATGTCCTACACCATGGGTTCGGAGCCGCCATCATCGAACATCTCAACGATGCGGGGATCAAGACTCCAGTCGAACGGATCGGCTGGCCCGACGAATTCATCGAGCACGGTCAGGTCAACATCCTTCGCGAGAAGCACGGCCTCACCGTCGAAGATGCGGTGAAGAAAGCGCTTAAACATCTTCCTGCTGCGAAGAAGGAAGCAATCGCCAGCTAAGGGGCGTCAGCTAAATTCGAACAGGGTTAGATCAAGCATCCAACCCTGTGAAACGAAATTGAATTCTTTCGCTAAGGATTGTACGGCAGCGGTTCGCGCTCTTCCTTCTTTTTGCCGAAAATTTTCTGACCGAACTTTTTGAAAGCGTTATCGGCGTTAGGATTGGTGTGTTCTTCAATCACCTCAGCTTGGTGCTGAATCGTTGGGATACCAGGCTCAGGAAAAGCTGTCGCCGAATATTCCCCCACATCTGACCGGACATCTTCGTCGTAGCTCGAATTGACTGCCTCAAAATCGTCATGAACGACCACCGGCTGAATAAAGATCATCAACTCTGATCGCCGCGTATTCACTCTGGTCGTCTTCGCGGCCAGTCCAAGAAGAGGGATATTTTTGAGCAAAGGAATGCCGGATTCCACATTCTCCTCGGTCTCAGAGATCAAACCGCCTAATATAATGGTCGATCGATTGGCGACAGTGACCGTCGTATTCAGCTCCTGCTTTCCAATCACAGGAACTTCGTTTTGATCAATCTGTGCCGTTGAAATAACACGGTCATTAATCTGCACAATATCGAGGGTGACTTCATCATTTTCGTTAATGGTAGGAAGAACCTCCAGTTTGAGCACCACGTCCTTGAACGCCACCGTAGAACGAATGGAATTGGGGTTCGTAGTATCGCTCACTGCGCTGTCAGCATATGGCACTTCCTGACCGCTGGTGATCTCTGCTCGTTTTCCGTTCTGGGTATAAACAACAGGCCGTGAAAGAACAGTGAATCGATTGGTCGACTCGAGCGCCGTGATGATGACATCGAGTGAATCGCCGATCTGACCGTAAAGATTCAGCCCTCCAGTCGGACCAAATGGAGTCGTCGTCACCATCGTGGCCAGGTCCGCTATATTGCCAGTTGTATTAGTCTGACCAATCACATCGGTACGCCCGGTAAAAAGGCCTCCGGTCAATCCTCCCTGACTAGGATTCTCGCCATTCCATGGACGAAAACGCTGAATGTAATCAACTCCCAATTCAAAATCATCGCCAAGAATCAACTCCCCAATCACCGTGGCGAGATAGACCTGAACAGGCTTCCGATCGAGTCGATCAATCATATCCATCACAATATCCTCAGACTCATGCGTCCCAATGATGATGATTGCGTTAGACTGCCGGTCAGCGATGATTCGAGTCTTGCCTACCAGCACTGAAATAGGAGCCACTTCATCAATTGGAAAAGCAATTTGATCAGAGCGACCAGCAAATTCCTCTTCAGCACCCGACTGCTGAGTTCGATTCTGGTTGTTTTGCCCCTGATTAGCCCCCGTCAGAGTAGCCAACTGAGAAGATGTCACTGGCGTAGGCCGAGATTGGATTTGTCTGCCGCCGGGCAACTGAGTCTGACCGGTCCCTGTGTCCTGCAGGATATCAACAATCACCGGAAGGATGTCATTGGCCTTCACATATTGAAGCTTTCTCTCGAGAGGACTGTGATTGTCCAATGGCTGATCGAACTCACGAATTAGCTCCATAATATAAGCGGCGTCCGAAGGCGAGGCCACCACCATGATGCGATTGAGCCTATCATCAGGGATCAGCTGCGCCGCGGGAAGATCTGCCGTACCGACCCCGTTCACATTATTGGTCGGAGTAGTTCGAGCGCTCTGCTGTTGCGCGTTATTATTGTTGTTGTTGTTACTGCCACGATCACCGCTGGTCTGTTGCCCCGTCACTGAACCTCGCGACTCGCTCTGTCTGGCACGCTCTTCCATCCTGGCATCCATGACCGCCTGAATAATCTGGGCCACCACATTAGACTCCGCGTATTCCAAATGTACGAACTCCGTAATCAGAGGAGCATCTTCGACGGGGTGATCTATGATGGACCGGAGTTGAATCAACTGCCTCACGATTGGCGAGGTTTCGGTGATTAAAAGCCCCTTTGGATTCAGCACCGGGGTGATTCGCCCAAACTCGTTCAGCACAATATGATTTGCGAAAATCGTAGCGGCATCTTCCGGGTCCACATAGTCAAGCTCCATGAAAAAACCGACCAGAGATTCTCCGTCAGGCAGTAAACTAGAATCGGTGTAGATAACGACCCCCTCACTGAAAGAGGGGCTTTCCCCACCCTGTCGCTGGCCGCCCAGCAATATTTTAACACTCTCTCCATTCTCTTCGCTCACGACGACATAGCCGTTCACTAAAAGAGCTGCTTCGATCAGACGAATCGCTTCATCTCTTGAAACATCATTGGGAGTCACCAGGCTCACCTGAGGCCCCTCGAAAATCGAACTGTCTTTGACGAGAGGCTTGCTGATAAGGCGCTCGTAAATATTGAGAATATCATTCACCGGGTTCAGCGGAAACTGCAAGCTGACTCGATCTCCATCAGTTCCCCCTCCAGGACTCTGAAGAGATGACGGCGCCTGCCTCAACTCTTCACGTTCAGCATTGTCCTGCGCATTGGCCTGAATTAATGCCCAGCCCATCAACAGGGACAAGGCCCACCCAGCCGGGCTTCTCGTTGCCCGGAATCTTCGACTCCGTTTGTCACTCATTTGTGTGTTTCGATCCCAATCGACCAAAGGGTCTCGATTTAACTCCGACCCAAGCTGTTTGATTCCAAAAAGTTCACAAAAAACTCATTTGGGACGGGTTTCTTTTACCCCAAGCCCCTCATTGCGACAACAGAAGAAGCACCCAATATGCGTCTGAATTTACAGGAATTCTGGACCCTGTGAAAAACCAGCAAAGCACAGAGCCGGTCGCCTATTCCGCTATGCTGGATATCTCGCCGTCGGAAAATCGAGTCCTTAGCCTATCCCCAGAGTCAATTTCCTCTGATTTGGCGATTAATTGGCCCTCAGCGTCGAGAGTCATTGAAAATCCCCGCTTCAACACGGCATCCGGACTCAGGGAATGCATCAGTTCAGCGAGATGGGAAAGATGCTGATCACAATCCCCAACGCCACTTTCCATCACCTGTTCCATATCCCGAAAAAGCTGCCCCAACCGCTCGCTGCAACGATCAATATCTTTCTCTGGCTGCACTGCGTCCAATAGCCTTGCTTGCTCTCCAACCTTGGACTTAGCGTTTTCCATACGAACATCAGTGACTTTTTCGAGACGTTCGCCCAGATAATCAAGAGATTGAGCCCACGATTGGATCTTCCGTCCCGGCTCCCTCGCCAGCAGTTCTCTGTATAAGGCATTTCCCTGCCGCGAGAACGATTCTATAGCTCCTTCGACTCTGCCATCAAGGGTCGCCTTTACCGCCTCCATATGCCGCCTCAGCGACTCCCCGTCCGGTACCGCATTCTCGGCAGCAGCACTCGGAGTCGGTTCGCGACGATCCGCGACAAAATCTGCAATCGTGAAATCAATTTCGTGCCCGACGCCCGAGATCACAGGAATCGAAGATTCCGCAATAGCCCGAGCCACCACCTCCTCGTTAAACGCCCAGAGATCCTCGATACTGCCTCCACCCCGGGCCACGATGATCAGGTCCGGACGGGGAATGTCCGCGGCATGCTCCAGCAGTCTGATTCCCTCAGCGATCTCTTCTGCAGAACCTTCCCCCTGAACTCTCACGGGCTGAATCATCAACCGGATCCACGGAGCCCGCCGCCCCATCACATTGATCATGTCCTGGATAGCGGCGCCCGTAGGCGAGGTGACCACGCCAATACGCTGTGGAAACTTAGGGATGGGCTTCTTCAAAACCGGGTCAAAGAGACCCTCCCCTTCAAGCTTTTGCTTCAAGGCCTCAAATTTCGCCTGGAGGTCTCCAAAACCCTTCGGCTGAACCAATTGAGCGATGAGCTGATATTGGCCTCTCGCCTCGTAGACGGAAATATTGCCATACACCTGCACTTGCATCCCATCCGTCAGCGGGATGCGATTCTTCGTGGCAGCCCCTTTAAATAAGACACATGAGAGCTGAGCTCCCGAATCTTTCAGCGTGAAATAATGATGACCTGAACCCGGCAAACGCAGATTACTGATCTCGCCTTCAATCCATACCCCGTTGAACTGATCCTCCAGACTCTCGCGAATGTCCGCGGTAATATCTGATACGGTATAGACCTGCTCTGGCATAAAATTATCTTTCTGAATTCAGCCCCTCATCGCCGCAACCGCAGCGGTCATGTCATCTGCTTTATAGAGTGATGTTCCGGCTACCATCACATTAGCACCGTTCTCACCGGCAATGTGGACCGTCTTCTGGTCGATCCCGCCGTCCACCTCGATATGAAAACTCAGTCCATGTTTCTCGCGAAAATCCCGGGCTGCTCTCAGTTTAGGCATCGTTTCCTCCTCCATAAACGATTGCCCGCCAAAGCCAGGAACTACCGTCATCACCAACAGCAAATCAATTTGATCCAGATACGGAACCACATCATCAAACGGAGTCGCCGGATTCAGCGCCAGCCCACAAAGTTTCCCGGCATCACGAATGGCTCGCAAGGTCGCTGAAACATCGTGATCAGCTTCGACATGAACGGTAACTCGATCAGACCCACCTTTAATAAACTCCGCCAAATACTTGTCCGGACGAGTAATCATGAGATGCACATCCAGGGTCAGATTCGTATGGGGACGAATCGCACTGACAAACTGCGGCCCAAAGGAAATGTTTTCCACGAAGTGCCCATCCATCACATCGAGATGAATCCAGTCTGCACCGGATGCCTCAGCTCGTTCGATCTCGCTTTTCAGCTGAGCCCAGTCAGAAGCCAGTACGGATGGAGCTATGATTCGGTTGTTGCAGTCACTCATTCTAACGCATTATCTTCACGCTTTCCCACAACCGCAAAACTTTTGTCCAAACATCTTCAAAATGGTCAGTGAATTTCAAGAGGGATCCGACGATCCCGATGCCCCCGCAGCCGGCCCAAGCACCATTCCTGAAGACGTCCCGGTCATCGACTTGGCCAGCGACACGTTCTTCATGGGCCAGGCCATGAGGCAAGCTCAGAAGGCCTACCTCGATGGTGAGGTGCCCGTTGGAGCTGTCATCGTGGCCGAAGGGCGCATCATAGCCCGCTCTCACAATCAGGTTGAGACGCTCAAAGACGCCACCGCCCACGCTGAGATGCTTGCCCTGTCCCAGGCCCAGGAGGCCAGAGGCGACTGGCGGCTCACTGACTGTGACCTCTATGTGACCAAAGAACCCTGCCCAATGTGCGCTGGAGCAATCGTTCACTGCCGAATCAAGCGGGTGATCTTCGGATGCGGCGATCCCAAGGGCGGCGCGGCTGGCGGATTCATCAATCTGCTGCAACAACCCACACTGAATCATTTCAGCGAAGTCACTCCCGGAGTTCTCGAGGAAGAATCCAAGTACCTTCTCAAATCATTTTTCCTCGAAGCGAGAACCAAAAAGAAGGCTAGCAACGAAGACTGAAGCGAGGCACAGTCAGATTCTTTTTGTCGACAACTTCCCATGCGTTTTCAACATCTGGCGCGCTTTCCTGATATCGGTTCCAATTCCTGTCTCGTCCAACTGGGAGACACTCGGATCGTTCTCGACGCGGGCACTCATCCCAAACACAAAGGGAAAGATACGCTTCCCCTTTTTGAGCGCCTCGAAGAAGATTCGCTCGATGCTATATTCGTGACCCATCCACACCTCGATCACATTGGTGGTCTTCCCTGCCTCATGCAGCAGCATCCTAATGCCGCAGTGGCCATGACTGAGGAAACTCGCGAGAGTGGAAGCGCTCTGCTCCACAACTCAGTCAATGTGATGAAGTCACAAAAGACCGAGCTCAACATCCCTGAATATCCTCTCTACTCTCACAAGAAGGTCAATGAACTGGAGCGATCCTGGTTCACCCGGATCGTTGGTGAAGTCTTTTCTGTAGGCGATCGGGATCGGGTCGAATGCGAGTTTTTCAATGCCGGTCACGTTCAAGGGGCCGTCGGAGTCCGAATGCGTTGGGAAGGGAAATCCGTCTTCTATACCGGCGACGTGCATTTTGAAGATCAAAGCCTCACCAAAGCAGCCGACTTTCCGAGGGGAAAACTCGACACGCTTATCATCGAGACGACACGGGGAGAACATCCCCGGCCTCCGGAATACACCCGGGCCGACGAAAAAAGACGCCTGGGAGAATCCATCACCAAAGTGCTGAACCGAGATGGCGCAGTGCTGATCCCTGTTTTTGCCTTCGGCAAAACACAGGAACTTCTCATCATGCTACACGAATTGCGGGAGGAAGGAGTCATCCCTACCGTACCAGTTCATATTGGCGGCCTCAGCACTCGCATGACACAAATTGCGGACGGCTTTCGTGACTCAGGACACCGAATGCATCCGGGGTTTCGTTTATTGGAAGATTTCGAAAACCTAGAGGTTCTTCCCCGCGGACACCGCGAACCCGATTTTCATCCCGGCCGGATCTACGCTCTTTCGAGCGGAATGATGTCAGAGCACACCGTATCAAACCGCTTCGCCAGACATATCCTTAAATCGGATAAACACGCCATGCTTTTCATTGGCTATGCGGATGAGGCTACCCCGGGCGGGAGAATTCTGGAGGCAGGTCAGGGCGGCCGAGTTCAAATGGAAGGATCTCGCGATCACGAAACGCCCATCGAATGTGAAGTGGATCGTTTTGATTTCAGCGGACACGCCCCCCGTGAACAGATCGCTGATTTTGCAGTGGATTGCTCCCCCGATAACATCATTCTGGTCCACGGCGACCCTCCCGCGAAAGACTGGTTCCGCAAGGAGTTGGAAGAGAGGCTGCCTCACTCACGCATCATTGTCCCCGAACCAGGTCAAGATATCGAGCTCTAGAGTTAGCCCCGAAGAAATAGACGCCTTGCGCTCTATTCCGCTGACTTCGACTCGAGCGCTTTGACCCGCTTAATCAAGCCGCCGAGCTGCTTGATCCACATGCTCTCACGACGATCTTCTTTGAAGGGCTTGGCAGGGTAGCCAAAATAGGTCCCACCCGGCTCGGTGATCGATGAAATCACTCCCGAGCGCCCACCACAGGTAACTTGATCAGCGATCACGAGGTGCCCCGCAATACCACATTGGGCCGCCAAGGTCACATAGTTGCCGATGCGTGTGCTTCCCGAAATTCCTGTCTGCGCCACAATAATGCAGTGCTTACCAATCATGACGTTGTGCCCAATCTGAACCTGATTATCAATCTTGGTGCCCTCACCGATCACAGTCTCCCCGAAGCGAGCTCTATCAATCGTCGTAGAAGCTCCAATTTCGACGTCGTCCCCGACGCGAACGATCCCTAGCTGTTCGATCTTCCGATGACGACCTTCGACAAATTCAAATCCATACCCATCCGCCCCAACTACCACACTAGAGTGGATGATGACTCTGTCGCCAATGATACAACCCTCTCGTATCGTCACGTTGGGTCCGATTTCACAATCTTCTCCAACCACCGCTCCATTTCCAACAACAACACCCGACCCAATCCGGCTCCCATTTCCCACAGCGGCTCCGGCGTTAACCGTGGCATTGGCAAGAATACTGACTTTTTCAGGATCAAAACTGGCACTGGGGTCGACCCAGGCTGCCTCGTGAACTCCCGCTACAAACTCTGGGGGCTTGACTCCATACTCTCGAATGATCGCATCGAAAGCGATGACAGGATTCTCAACTAGAACTGCCGCGGAATGTTCAGGAACGGGTGCTTCGGCCACTGGCACTAACACTAAACCCGCCAAAGTTCCCTCCAGCTGTTCAATGTATTTGGCATTGCCGAAAAAACTGACGCAAGAATGGTCCGCTTGGTCCAACGCTGCGAAATTACTTAGCTCAGCATCAGGATTTCCTCGCAGCAATTCACCACCAACCAATTTTGTGATTTCGGAGACTGTCGTTTTCATACGCGGCCCGGAGGTGGTGGACACAAAAAAGCGGCGGGATACCGCCGCTCTGAATTTCCGTTCAAAAGACGGGCTGATTCAAGATTAAGGAGCAGCTGGTGCACCTGCATTGAGTGCTCCCAAAACTTCTGAAGTGAGATCCTTAACATTGTCAGACGTGTAAAGAATGGCCTTGTTTGCCTTAGGAAGAAAAGATTTGTCGAAAACAAGATCCAGCCCCTGCGCCTCGACGATCGCATCCACAGCCTCCTTGATTTCCTTGACCAAAGTTCCCTCCATCTCAGTTCGAGCCTGCATCACTTCAGAAGACGCCTTTCGCTGAGCATCGGAAATCTCTTTTCCTTTTACTGCTCGCTCCTGAGCCAGTGCTTGAAGCTTTTCCATGGAGTCCTTCCGAACATCTTCAGCAAGAAGGGTATCGCGAACTGTCTTGTCCAACTCAGTCATCTGACTGGTCATTTGCTGGTATGCCGCTTGGCGCTCATCGAGATTCTTTCGTTTCTCATCGGCCATTGCGTTGATCTTCTCCACCTCAATGTCGGTCTTATAGTATTCATTGAGCGCTTCCTGCATATCGACAACAGCGATTTTCAGCTCTTGAGCAGAAGCGTTAAAACCAACACCCGTAACAGCTAAGGCGAGGGCACAAACAAAGGTAGGCAGATTAAACTTCATATAAATTTGGTAGTATTTCGAGATGTTCCAAAGGGGAAAGTTGATACTGCATCCAGATCACCAGTCTTTCATCAGACGAAGCATCGAGGGGTTTTCTTAGGGAAAATCAGAAAAATGGGAGGAATTAGAATTGTGCTCCCATGGTGAACTGGAAGCGTCCACCATCATCATTGAACCCATCGCTCTGTAATGGGAAAGCATAGTCCAGTCGCACCGGAGCATTGCCTAGAATGAACATTCTAACACCGAGACCCCAGTCAGAGTTCAAGCCACCTTCAACGCTACCAGCGGGTCCGTCAGAAGCTTCACCCACGTCATAGAACAAAGCCGCGCGAATTTTCTCAACGACTGGGACCGTCACTTCAGCGGTTCCATACCAGCTCATATTACCGCCCAAGATCTCACCACTAACAGGATCACGTGGGCCGACATCGCGGTAGTCAAAACCACGAAGATTGTTAGCACCTCCAAGAAAGTGACGGGTGAAGATGTGATCCCCATCAGAAGAGCGCTGATAGCGCCCCTTGAAGCTCAAAATTGCATCATGTGGCAGACTGAAATACTGACTTCCCGTTAAGGTAAAGATGGTATCGTTAACATCGCCGCCAAGACCGGCAAATTCGAATCCCGCGGAAACCTTATTACCTTCCCGTGGAAGAAAAAGATTATCACGAGAATCGCGAACGACGTTCAGAGATACCGAACTCTTGAAGAACTTGCCGCCTTCAGCCATGAAAGCTTTAGAAGCACCAAATTCCGGATCGATCTCAATATTCTCACCCCGGTATTCCACGGATCCATAGGTAAACTCACCAAGAGACTTACGCAGGGAAATCGCACCACCAACATCAGTTTGATCATACTGATCACTGAGGAACTGCAACTCACGGTAGTAACCTTCTGTGGTGAGAGCAAGGCGCTGGCCCATGAACCATGGCTCAGTAATCGACAGGGAGTAATCCTGGCGCTCACTACCCGCACGAGCACTGAAGCGGAATCGCTGACCACCACCGGAAAAGTCAGGCCAATCAAACAAGTCGAAGTTACTCTGAGTCACCTCAAAGAATCCAGTCAGATTATCAATCGAGCTAAATCCTGCCCCGAAATTCACTGAACCGGTTGGCTTCTCAATCACCCGGATAAGAAGATCCTTCTCATCGAGATAACTCGTATCCAGAGGCCTCAACTCAACGCTGGAGAAGTAGTTCATGTTCTCAAGACGGCGCTGAGTCACGCTTGTCTTGTTTGTATCAAACGCCTGCCCCGGCTCAAGAGGAAGCTCGCGACGAATCACATGATCTTTGGTTTTGGTATTGCCCTCAATGTGAATCACCCCGATCCGATACGGACGACCTTCCGTAACATCCAGCACAACTCTCACTGAGCCGTCACCAGCATCATCAAGGCGGGGAACCACGCGAGCATCAGCGTATCCACGAGTACCATATTGATCAGCAATGAGCTTGATATCGCTTTTCAGGTCAGTGCCTGCAAATTTATCACCAGCCTTAGTCTTCAAGTAAGGCAAAATATCGTCCGGCATCGAGAGCGCAGTAACTCCATTAATCGCAAGACTGTCGACTAGATAAGTTCCGCCCTCATCAATAGTCAGGACAACATCGACATACTTAGCATCGGCCCGGACGCGAGAAACATTAACAACCTTGGCGTTGAGATAGCCATTATCGCGATAGAAATCTTCGATTGCCCGAACATCCTGTGCCAGCGTCTCGGCATCAGTTGCACCACCGTCACCAAAGATTGACTTGAGCCCCTTTTCCTTCTGGCTCATCAAATCCTTAAGGCGATCTGATGGGAAAGCGGAATTCCCGACAAACTCGACATGTCGCAAAACCCCTTGAGTTCCTTCGTTCACATTAAAAACCACGACTGAATACCCTTCTGCCGTAGGAGCCCCAATGCGGTAAGAAACCGTCGCCTCGGAGAAACCTTTACCACGATAAGCTTCTTGTATGTCCTGACGAGCGGTCTTCAAAGCCTCCTCGTCGATAGGACTATTCACTTTGAGATCGACTTTCTTTTTCAGCTTGCCGCTGTCAATGATCGTATTTCCGGTGAACTGAACTCCGCCGTAGACCGCTCTTGTCTGGACGACGAAAACCAATGCAACCCCACCACTGACATTGTCAGCAAGAACGCGAACGTTTTCCACGTCACCGCTTTCGTATAGGCTCTTAATATCTTCGTCGACCTGCGCGAGAGAAAGCTTATCACCAACCCGTGTCGAAGTTCTCGAAAGAATCCGGTCTTTCGCCACTGTCTGATAACCAACATACTGAACGTCAATTGACTTGACGCTCTTTCCCTCCTGGCCATCGGCACTCTCGGGTGCACCAAAGGTGAGCAGTAAGCCACCCGCTAACGCTACAAGCCATGTAGCAGAATGACTCGTCAGTCTTCGTCTAATAAAATCCATTAGTAATGTGTGCGTGTTTCGGTGTTTGCGAAAGTGTTTCAGACGTTTAAAAAACGACTTCGAAAGGAGCCTGTTTAGATAAGAGAATCAAGCGTCTGGTCAAGTTGAAATTTGCCTTTTACTCCGTACTACGACAGCAAAAACCATGGCAACTAAACTGCCAAACCATTGCCTTCGCAATCGTTTATCTCAAATCCCAAATTCCGCAACCAAAACATATCGACTTTTATAATTTTTAGGATATCTTAAATATTCGTAAATACAAAGTTTTCAAGTAAGTTATTTCCCCCCTCAAAAGCAAATCTCTTCCATCGTCCACGCGATAAATTCAGTGTCCACTCCTATTCCAGCTGAGTCCGAAGCCCTTCCGGCAAGTGATTGTGAGCAAAGTCTGCGCCCGCCCGACTTTGAGGAGTTTTGTGGCCAGGCGAAAGTAAAAGAGCGGCTCATGCTCATGATTGAGGCCGCCAAGCAGCGTAAGGATGCCTTGGATCATGTACTGTTATGCGGCCCGCCGGGACTAGGCAAAACGACCCTTGCCCATATCCTTTGCCGGGCATTTGGCAGTGAAATCCACGTCACTAGTGGTCCGCAGATCGAAAAAGCCGGAGATCTGGCCGGTATTCTGACCAACGTCCAACATGGAGATTTCCTTTTTATTGACGAAATTCACCGCCTTCACCCCGCTATCGAGGAGTATCTCTACCCGGCGATGGAGGACTATAAGCTGGATATCATTATCGATACCGGCCCCAATGCCCGCTCTATCTCCCTGACCCTCCCCAAATTCACTCTCGTCGGCGCCACAACGAAGGCCGGCATGCTGACTCGCCCACTTCTCTCAAGATTCGGCATCACCAATAGGCTGGATTACTATTCACCCGCCGAACTGGTCACGATCATCAAACGTTCCGCATCTCTGCTCTCCGTGCCAATCGAAGACGACGGCGCCATGGAAATCGGGTCCCGCAGCCGTGGTACTCCCCGGGTCGCCAATGGACTACTCCGATGGGTCCGTGACTACGCTCAGGTCCGCGCTGATAATATTATTACGAAAGCTGTCGCCCACGATGCCCTCTCGATGCTGGATATCGATGAAGACGGTCTCGACGAAATGGACAAGCGCATCCTCGAAGCCGTCGTCTACAAATACGACGGCGGTCCCGTAGGCCTCAATTCGATTGCCGTCGCAGTAGGCGAAGACGAAGCCACGATTAACGAGGTCTACGAGCCATATCTCATTCTGAAAGGTTTTTTGAAACGCACCCCTCGCGGAAGATCTGCCATGCCCCTGGCTTATCAGAAACTCGGAGCAACCCCTCCGGAAAACACTCAAACTGGTCAATCCAACTTACTCTGAGCCATATTATGAGCGAGTTCATCCTTCAAATCGAACAACTCCTGTCCGCCTACGGCGATCCAGAATATCGTTTCCTGTTACTCGAGCCCCTTATCTTTTACGGGATTCTCGCCGGAGTGTTCATGTTGAGCATCGGCTACTTCATGAAAGCGCCAAAGCTTCAGATAGCTGCTCTCATCGTAGTCGGAATTGCGGCTCTCGCCCACGTGCCCTACAAAGACGCCCGCCTTTCCGCACAGCCGCGAATGGAACAGGTCTACAAGATCAGTTCCCCGGCCCGCATGAAGGGATTCAACGAAAACACTCAACAGTGGATCGCTAACTCGTGGAAATTTCGCCTGCTGATCCTTGCTGCCACAGTCACTATCATGATTGGCATCAATCGAAACCGAATCGGCTACGGTCTCGGTATCGCCACCATTATTCTGGGATTGATGGCTGCTAAAAATGCCATGTGGCTCCACTACAAAGACGCGGTGGCTTACCATCCCAACCTCCAGAAACACGAAGCCCCAATTGATCAGCGAAGAAAAGAGTCCGCTTCTCATGTGTCGACAACGCCACCTCGCTCCGCCAATCGATCTCCAGCCCCTGCGGGCAGCACTTCAGTATCCCCCGGCTCATTGACTCAGCCGCTTAGCATTCCATCTTCCCAACCAAGCTACAACAGCTACCAGAACGTGCGAATTCCACCGCCCGAAGTCCCTGTATTAGGCCCGCGTCAGCGTCCAGTGACTCCGCTTAGCCGGTAAACGTCCATGGTCGCCTTATTTTTGGGCTTCCAAACTGATCACATAGTGATCCACTAACTTGCCATCGACATCGCGCAGCTCAAGCTGCACCGAGCGTTTCGCCCAATCGATTAACATAAACCCGAAGTTTCTGCTCTGAAAGTTCGTGGGGCTGACTCGGTGTCGATTGGGCTCTCCCTTCATACCGCCACCGGCATTAGTGAGTCCACTAGTTGTCATTTCATAAACTGGAAACCCGGGACTATCCGGATCATCGACACTCAATTTCATGATCTCACCCATGTGACGATCACCGCTGACAAAAATCACTGGTCCCGTCTCTGAATCCTCCAGCAACTTTAGAAGCCGCTTTCTCTCATGAGGAAAGTTTTCCCACAACTCCCAATGGTGATCCTGCGGCAAAAATTGGATGCTGGTTGCAATCACCCGAAGATCCGCCGGCTCACTGAGCACCTTTTCCAACCAGGCCCACTGTTCCTGACCAAGCACCGTAGCATTCTCATCACGATTCCGATCGTAGGGCCCATTGCGTGATCTTTCCGGCAGTTCGACCAATTCACTTCTGAAGTACCGCGTATCGAGCCGAATCAACTGAAGCCGATCACCGTTCTCCGTTTCAAAATAGTCGACGTCATAAATCCCCCGCCACTTTCGAATATCAGCATCCGTAGGAGTCTCAAAGAATCGGTGAAACTCCTTCTCCGCCCCCTCTCGCGCCGGATACTCAGCCCCGCCGTCGTTCACCCCGTAATCATGATCGTCCCAGATAGCGAGCACCGGACAAGTTTCCAACAGCTTTTGATAGCCCGGCTTTTCACCCAGCATTCGATACGCTGCCTTCATTTCCCCCATGTCCTCAGTATCGGCGTAGACGTTGTCACCCAAAAAGAGGAAAAGCTCTGGCTTCAATTCCACAATCGCCTCCCAAATTATCTGGGACTTTTCCTGATCAGCACAGGACCCCATCGCAATTCGAGTCACCTCGCCAATCTTGTCTTCGGCATGCCCAAGTGTTGCAAATGCAAATCCCGCCAAGAGAACTCCCGTCGCGGAATATTTCATAAAAGACAGATTACGTTGAAGGCTCGGGATCCAGGGATTCAATTTATCTGCCATAGTCAAGTCTAGCTAAGCGCCCCATTCGCATTCAGCGCAAATTGTTTTAGCATTCAAATCGATCCCGCATTACATCCCGTAAGCATGTCATCCCCAAATCTAACTGAAGACGCCAGATCCCAAGCTGAAAATAGCCTGCAGTCCCTCTTGGACAGCGCCGGGAAAAATACTTCGCGCCTAAAGACGTATAGGGACTTCCTCAAATCAGCACGCTCCGAAGTTAGAAAGGCTCATCGCGATGGTGCTGACGGCATCGAAATATCAGTAAGACGATCAGCCATGATGGACGTGTTGATCCACGATCTATTTCACCATTGCCTCAAAGAAACATCTGCAGTCGAAAAAACCGGCGAACAATATCCCATCACCCTGGTAGCAAGCGGTGGCTACGGGCGAGGGCAACTCAATCCAGGCAGCGATATTGATCTCCAATTTCTGATCTCAGGCTCAAGTCGCTCCATCCATGAAAGTGTTCAGGAAACAGTCAATCAAATCTCCTTGATGCTCTTTGATCTCGGGCTCGACGTCAGCTACCCGGTACGCTCAATCAAAGAGGCGTGTAAATTCGCAAACAAAGACCACCAAACCAAAACCACTTTGCTGGACGCCCGTTTCATCACCGGAGACGGCACCTTATTCGACACCTTCGAAGATGCATTCTTCGAACACTGCATTCGCGGGCACGAAAAGTCTTACCTCAGTGAACGAAGTAGGGATATTCGCAGCCGGCATAAAAAATACGGCCGCACCATCCATCTACAAGAACCCAACGTAAAAGAAAGCTGCGGGGGCTTACGGGACTATCACAATCTGATCTGGGTTCTGTGGGTGCTTCGAAAATCAAGGGAACTAGAAGCTCTCGTGAAGGAGGACCGACTCACCGATATCGCATTTGAGGAAATCGAACAGGCATATGAATTTCTCATGCGCGTTCGGAATGAGCTCCACTACTCCCAAAAAGGCCGATCAGGAGATATTCTCACCCTACGACTCCAGGGAGTCGTAGCTACCAATCTAGACTACCCCGGAAAAAACATCATTCGCCGAAGCGAAACCTTCATGCGCGATTACTACCGGCACACCCGGAACTTGTTTCAGCATAGCACGTCACTGATGCAAACTTTCCGGCTCGAGGTAGTCGGTGACGACACACACCGAATTCCAATCTTCAATTTCCTTGCCCGGCAGGCAACCGGTGAAGAATCGTTCGACGGATTTTACTCAAAGGGCGGCCTAATCTACCCCGACAACGACAATATTTTTACGGAAGACCCCAAAAGGTTAATGCGCTTCTTCCTGCACACCCAGCGCCGCCACCTCCGCACCAGCCCTGAAATCCGCCGTCTCTTCAAGCTGAACTGGCACCTCATTGATGGGAATTTCCGACGAAGTAAATCCAACCGCGAGACTTTTGAGGAAATCCTTCAAACCCGCGGTCAAGTCGCCCACATCCTCCGGCGAATGCACCGAAATGGTTTCCTCGGACGTTACCTTCCTGAATTCGGAAAGCTGACCGACCTCGTTCAGCATGAGTTCTTTCATCGCTATTCAGCAGATGAACACACCCTGCGCTGCATCGATGTGCTCGACAGCCTGATTCATTCCGAGGACCCCAAGGAGCAATTATTCCGGAAGGTTTTTCAGGATATGGAAGATCCTGTCGCTCTCTATGTCGCACTCATCATGCACGATACCGGACGCTCAGAAGAAGTCCGCCACCACGAAGATGCCAGCGCCATTCTCGCCGCCAAGGTTTGCAAACGGCTGCGCTACACCGGAGACCGACTCCGCCTCATTATGTTCCTGGTTGATCACCATCTTACTTTCTGGAGATCTGCCACTACCAAAGACATCAGTAATCCTGACACTATTGCCGACTTTGCCGGGACCGTAAAAAATCTACCGGCAATGGAGGCCCTTCACCTTTTTACTTACGTTGATTCAAATGGGACCAACGAAGAGGCGTGGAACGACTGGAAGGCATCACTGATGCAACAGTTGCATCGCTCTACGGAATCCTATTTTCAGGACAAGAAAACCTTTCAGGAACAATTCATTCGCCCCGTTGCAGAAACCAAACAGAAGGTCCTCTCTAGACTTCCCGATAGCTACATCGAAGAAGTGGAAGCTCATTTCAATTCGCTTCCAGGACGCTATTTTCGCCACCGCGGGTCAACCAGCATCACCCGCCATATCAAGTTGTTTCGGCGTTTCTTCAAATCGGCCCATCGTACCTCTTTCGAAAGCATCGTTCCAAAACTTGGCTGGGAGGCACGTCCTGATGAAGGATACAGCCTGCTTGAAGTGGCCGGGTGGAAGCGGCACCACCTTCTCTCGAAAGTTGCCGGAGCTCTCGCCGCTCGGAATCTAAACATCCTCTCTGCCGACTTGTATACGCGGCACGATGATCTCGTTATCGATATCTTTCGAATCTGTACGGCCACCTTCAATCCGGTCACTTCGTCACGAGAAATCGAACGGATCGAAAAATTAGTGACTGACGCATTCGGAATCGAAAATGAGGTCGATTTTGTGGATCTCATCCAAAAGCAAGCAGCCCCGTCCATCACTCAGGCTGAGCCCCCTAACTTTGATATCCCACATCGAGTCCTCCTTTCCAACAAAGACGACGATGACGTAACTATTCTCGAGATTCAGGCTCAAGATCGCATCGGCTTGCTCTACGATGTCTTCACTATTCTCGGCAACCTTGAAGCAGAAGTCATCACCGCCCGAATCAGCACCCAGGCCGGCGCCGCGATCGACCGCTTTTTTCTGGTCGACTCCAACAACGAAAAGAAGATTACTGATCCAGATCGGCTTCTCCTTATCGAAAAAGCCATCGGCGAGTGCCTCGAAGTTAAACCTCCTGTTGAAGCAATCAACTAAGACGGCTCCAGTCCCACGTCGTCGCTCTCATCCCTGCCCTGCTCGTAGGGCGTCAAAAATACGAGAGGCACCGGATGACGCACCACATTCTCTTTCTCAAGTCGAAGGAACTCCACTCCTTCGATTCCGTTCAGCAGCGCCATCGCCTCGAGCAGTCCTGGCTTTGAATTCGGCCTCAGATCAATCTGAGACGGGTCTCCCGCTATGAAGCATTTTGAGCCCTCACCGAGACGAGTCAGGAACTCTTCTGCCATGCCCGCTGTCAGCGACTATCTCCCAAAGTGATCCAATGAATCACATTCGAGATAAAGAATCGAATCACTATTCTCGATTGATCGGTCTATCTAGCGATAGCCGTAAATTAGTCCCCAATCGACCGTGCCTTCAAACCCTTCGACACCATCGGCAGCAGGAAGAAATCCGGCATCCCTCTCCTCTTGAGCCGCTTTCTTCGGATCATACTCGACTTTCACACGAATAAAGTAAGTTCCTGTTTTTTGAGGAAGAGCCCTGACCCCTGCATTGTGCCCGTTTTCGAATGTCTCCAGCGCGATCGACTTTTCGTTGCTGTCGAAGATACCAACCTCCACGCTGGATCCCGGCCAACTCGTTCCAGCCCAAAACCAATATTCATTTCCTCGAAACAATTGATGCTTAACGAGGAGCGGTTTGCCCGGCTCAACTTCGCCCGACCAATCGTCTTCTCGCACCTCGAATCCCTCCTTCACATATGGCGTTGCAGCCTCTTGAGCCATGGATATGGCCTCATTGATAAATGCATACACTTTGGGGGCAACCAACAAGGTGGCAGCTACCATCAGTGCAATGACAGCAACTTGATAGGATCGGAATTTTTTGTGCATCAAGGTCATTGTGATCTCATTCAACTACAGGAGCGGTTTCACCAGATTCCCCCTCATCGATTTCTTCGTCAAAATAATACTCTTCCAGCATCGCCCGGCTGATGTCGCGCATTTCATTAATGTCCTCTTCCGAAATCACATCTTCATCAGAAATGATACTTTCCAATCTAGCCAAACCTATCGAAATTGCTCGAATCTCAGATGATGACTTCGAAGGGCCCTCCATCGATCCCAGCATTTCTCGGAAATAATAAGTTAATCCCGGTTGGTTCAACAATTCAGCTTTGTCTTCGCTAAAAGACTCGCTGATAAAATAAGTCACCACATGAGTGCCTCGCAACCAGCCTCCCAGGCTAACCAGCCCCGATAACTCATCGTCGCGAAGCCGCTCCATCATTTCACGAACCGTTTGCTGGGTGCTATCCAGTTCATCTCGCACACGATTCCAATCTCTCTCCCCGGCAGCCTCAATTATACTGAGGCTATGGGGCTTCACTGCACTAGCGAGTCCCAATGATTCCGAGAGATTCAATACTTCTTTCCCGATTCGCTGAATCTCTCCCGAATCCTTTGCCTGAACCGCAATAAAGCCTTCCCCTACCAGGCTACCAAAAGTGAGTGCCAGAATCGCCCTCTCCGTCGTCTTGGTTCGTTCAGACGGCGCCACGATACCACTGCTCCAATTCGGCTCTCCGAGCTTGTCGAGCACGGCAAATATTTCCGCGGGAATCGGAACGACTACCTTGTCAACAATCTCACCGGGGAAATTAATCAGATCGATGCTCTCGGGAACGTCATCGTCTTGAGAAATAGCCGAACCAACTGAAGTAGCTAACGCCGTCATGAGAAAAAGCGCCCTCATGCAATTCAGAAATAAAATGAAAGATCTGCGAATCATATTCTTACTCCCCAACTATCGCAGAAATCCAGTCAGGATCAATCATGCATCCGAGCCAAAACCGCACCCCGCAAACGGCTGCAATATTCCCCAATTCGATGATCCAAAATCCAATCTGGAGGACTTTGGATATCATCTGATAAATTGCTCAACGAAAACGGCAATTCATCTTCCAGTGCGGAGGAATCGAATTTGGTAATCATTGCCGGACTGACTAGCTTCATGGCCTCGAATCCATGAATATACTGCCGCTCCTTCAATCGCCCGTCCGCTAAGGGCAAACGCGGGACAATGTCCATATCATTGACCAAGCGCCAGACTCTTCGCCCGCTTTTCAGACGACAGAAGTCACTGTTGCCTACTTTTGGAGTTCCAAAGGTGCATACGAGCTCCGCTTCGACCACAGCACCCGCAATCATTGCCAATGCCCCACCGAGGGAATGCCCAGTGAAAATCCACGGTCGGGGGAGCGCTTCCAGTTCGGCCTCCATTTGAGACCAAACCCTCTTGAAAAGCACATAAAACCCCGAATGAACGAAAGCAGAGTCCGGATCCGTGTCCAACCGAAAACGACGCCACCCATGCGGCCGCACGACTGCATTCATGATCCACTGCCGAATTTTACTGGTTCCCCGGAAACAAACAATGGTTGGGCCCTCGCCTGACCGCGGTCGATAAATTGAGGCATGATTGCCCGTTTTGTGGACGGAATGCACTTCGCAAAATGAAGTGCGTTCACTAAGAATCTGGCTGCGGTTCGGCAATTTCCCGGTTTTATCTCTCAGCACCTCCCGATGATCCGGGGTATATGCCAGCCGGCAAAGCTCCGCCAACCACCAGGCCATTTCCGGGGAGAAGGCATCCTCACCGTACTCAAAATTCGGCATTTCCTCCCATCCGCGGAAAAACTCCGGCTCAGGATCGAGACCGAAAGCGCCATCCCAGTTAGCCAGGATCTTTCGGGCCTGCCTGCTCAGTTCGACCGTTTCTTTGTCCAATCGGCGCATCCTGAATCTTTCTCAAACTGACACGATAGAAACCGCGATGTCACCACCAAAACAGATGTCCACATCACTCCCCTCGCGTCGCGGTCGATCATGATAATCCCCCACATAGAGCAACTCCTCACTCCCCACCTGCTCATAGGCGACTAAAAGAGGATGTTTCTCCTGCTCACAACGAATAATCCCCGGCGACCTTTCACCGGCTGCCGGATGAGGAAAATTGACAGTCCAGAATTCTCCGGCACCAGTTTCCTCATTCCGGAGTGTCTCAAACGAATCTTTTGCCCATTTTGAAGCCCGTTCCCAGTCAAGTTCGAGACCTCGCTTCATAAAGTGAGAAAAGGCGATCCCGCGAATCCCCGCAAAAGCGGCTTCCCTCACCGCCGCCACCGTTCCAGAAATCACGAAATCATGTCGCCCCAGATTTCCACCGTGATTGATTCCCGACCAGACCCAGTCTGGCTTGTTCGGCATCAAATGGGCTAGAGCCACCCGCGTGCAATCGGCAGGCGTGCCGTGGATGGCATAGGATCGATCGCCACGTTTCTCAAATCGAATGGGAGAGTCCGTCGTCACCCGATGACCGATTTGCGAGGCTTCCGAAGCCGGAGCAACGACCCATACTTCATCAAAAACTTCCTCAGCAAGACGAGTCAGAGCTTTCAGCCCCTCCGCTTCGATTCCGTCGTCATTCGTTAATAGAGCGATCATAATTTACCGGATCTTCAAAAACAGTTTTGCCCCTTTAGCACTCAGGGTCTATCTCTCAACCGTGGAACAAAGGCAAGAACTGGTTTTTTATGACCGATACGAGCAGCAGCTGAAGCCGGAAAAAATTTACGGCGAGAAGCCGCTTCGTTGGGCTTATCAAACCACAATCGGGCGGTTCTGTCTCAACGCCGTCATCAAACGGCGCTGGTTCTCTGGCCTCTATGGCCGTTGGGCCGACTGCCCTTGCTCTGCTCGCGAAATCGCCCCCTTCATTGAACGCTTCGAACTCGACCCCGATGAGTTTCTCGATTCTCCCGAAACACTCAGAACCTTCAACGAATTCTTTCACCGCGCGCTCAAGCCAGGAGCCCGTCCCATTGCCTCCGAACCCAAGCTCGCCAGCTTTCCTGCTGACGGCCGACATCTACTCATCGAGAATCTGGACAACGAGCAAATCATCTACGCCAAAGGACAGGCGCTTGATCTGCCCTCGCTGACGGGTGACGAAGGCCTTGCCCGGGAATTGGAAGGTGGCACCGCTGTGATTTCCCGGCTCTGTCCAAGCGACTACCACCGATTTCACTTTCCCCTTTCAGGCGTGCCAGGTGAACCCCGCCTCATCAACGGCAGCTTGTTTTCGGTCAATCCCATCGCCCTGGCTCGCGACCTGAACTACCTCTGGCAAAACAAACGGCAGCTGACGCTCGTTTCTGATTCGCCCGCCGGGAGCTACCTATTTCTCGAAATTGGCGCCACCAATGTCGGATCAATTATCAATACGGCGGAGCCTGGATCACCAGTCACCAAAGGAGACGAAAAAGGATACTTCCGATTCGGTGGATCCATGGTCATGACCTTTTTCAAAAAGGGCCAATTCGACGCCGCTCCCGACTTGAAAGAAAATTCAGCCAACGGCGTCGAACTGTATGCCCGGATGGGCGATACGATGGGTTCCATTCTTTCCTGAAATCGCTGCTGCGCTCCGGAGAATCCCCCGAAGCGCCCACCGCGACACGTAACTTACTTTGCTACAGAGTAGGGAACTGCCACATATTCAGTGATGCCGCCTTTGGCACCACAACAAACTTGATTGCGATTTTTACAGGCTCCAAGAGCCACTGCCGCAAGAATCAGAAGGGAGAAACAAATAACATTTTTCATAAGACGATAGTAAGTTTGGGTTCATCAACAGCATCCTGACGGGACTTGGCACCAATTGCCGCATCTCGCCATTCGGTTGCATTAGAGGTGAGAATACGTAAGCTCCCAGCCCGTCTTTCATTTAATTATCAGATGAGTCAGCAACCGAAACATATCGCTGTGGCAGGAGCCACCGGTGCCGTAGGGATCGAAATCCTCAAGTGCCTCGAGCAGCGCGACTTCCCCGTCAGCGAACTTACTCTTCTCGCCTCAGCTAGATCTGCCGGGAAAACGCTCACCTTTCGCGGGAAAGAAGTCACAGTGAAAGAACTCACTCCCGATTCTTTCGAAGGGGTCGATATCGCCCTTTTCAGTGCCGGCGGAGGCATTTCCAAAACCTTTGCTCCTCATGCCGTTAAAGCCGGCGCCATCGTGGTCGACAATTCTTCAGCCTTTCGAATGGACGAAGGCGTTCCTTTGATTATCCCCGAAGTGAATCCATCCGACGCTAGCGAAAACAACGGGATCATCGCCAATCCCAATTGCACAACCATCGTCACTCTGATGGCACTCAATCCGATGCATCAAACTTTCGGAGGAGTGAAGAGTATCATCGCCTCCAGCTACCAGGCCGTATCCGGAAGCGGAGCACAGGGCATCAGCGAACTTGAAAGCCAGGTCGAAGCCATTGCCAAAGGCGAGCCTCTTCCCGAACGCAAGGTCTATCCCCGCCAGATTGCCTTCAACGTGATCCCTCAAGTCGACGTATTCCAGGAAAACGGCTACACCAAAGAAGAGATGAAAATGCATTTTGAGGGTCAGAAAATCCTTCATGCACCAGAGCTCAAGGCATCAGTCACCTGCGTCAGAGTTCCAGTCTTCCGTTCTCATGCAGTGGCCGTGACCGCCGTCTTTCACGACGAGCCTTCCGTTGAAGCCGCCCGTGAAGCCATTGCCGACGCAAAGGGAGTTCAAGTGGTGGACGATCCCTTCGCTGATCCACCGGAGTTTCCTACGCCACTCGACTGCACCAATGGGGATGACTGCCTTGTCGGACGCATCCGAAAAGATCTCGTTCTCGACAATGCCCTCACCTTCTGGGTCGTAGGGGATCAGGTGAGAAAAGGAGCCGCCTTGAACGCCGTTCAAATTGCAGAGCTGCTGTAGGAGCCATTTTGCTCTTTAGCCTTTTACTTTTCTCACGCTCTGCTAAACCGCTAAAAAGCCAATGGCTAAAGAGCTAAAAATCTACCTCAAGGATCGCTGCAAGATCGTCGACAAGGCGCTCAACAGCCATTTACCCACAGCTCGCACCAGACCTGCGACCGTTCACGAAGCCATGCGATACAGCGTATTCGCCGGAGGAAAAAGGCTGCGCCCCATCCTCTGCCTGGCCGCGGCAGAGGCCTGCGATGGCGGAATCGAAAACGCCTTGGCGCCTGCGTCAGCAGTCGAGTGCATCCACACCTACTCTCTGATTCACGATGACCTCCCCTGCATGGACGACGACGATCTGCGTCGAGGCATGCCGACCAGTCATATCAAATACGGAGAGGGCATTGCCGTCCTCGCCGGAGATGCTCTGCTGACGATTGCCTTTGAAATTTTGGCAAAGACACCACCCGCAAAACGCTATGACGCCGGCGCCTATATTGGCGAGCTCGCGACAGCTTCCGGCAGCCGACACCTCATCGGCGGTCAGGTGCTCGATCTGGAAGGGGAAGGAAGTGATGTCCGACTCACCCCGACACAACTCAAATACATTCACCAAAGCAAAACCGCTGCCTTACTGACCTCATCGATCAGACTCGGAGCCATGACGGCCAATGCGACGCCAGCTAAGCTCGAAGCACTAACTGCCTACGGCCAGGCCCTTGGTCTCGCCTTTCAGGTTATCGACGACATTCTCGATGTCACCCAGACCAGCGAAAAACTTGGTAAGAGTGCCGGCAAAGACGAAGCCACCGACAAGTCCACCTACCCTGCCCTCTTCGGCTTGGAAAAGAGTCGACGCGAAGCAGCTCGCCTCACAGCGAAAGCACACGACGCCGTCAAGCCATTTGGCAAAAAGGGGGGACAGCTTCATCAAATCGTCGACTACCTTCTTGATCGGGATTATTGAGCGCTCTGAGGGACCTTGTCTCGATTTCGCATTGCTATCCGATTCCGATTAAGAGTAACCTGCGAGCATGAACGAGCCAGAAGAAGAAAACCGCGTTAAAGCGCCAGTGTCACCAGGATTGTCGATTGTCGGACTTTTTCTCACAGGTATCGTCGGAATCTTCATGGGGATCCTAACCGGAAGTGGCGTCGCCTTATTTGCTTCCGTTTTCGCATTCGGACTCGTTGCTTGGCTCGCGTTTCGATAAGCTCGTAAAATTTTGAGACGCCAGGCCCACCAGACGCCGAACTTCGCTCTCAATCCGGATAGATTCCACCGGCGCTAGACTCGGGCACATCCTCTCCCGGAGCGTGACCATGGATCCGCTCATGATCCTCAGCTGGCTCCAGGTGAGTCGTCACGATAGTCGCTGAACCAAGGGTCTTCCTGATTGCCTGCTCGATCGCAGTCGCATCCTCGTGGGCATCTCGAACGGTCGTTTCGTCATCAAAAACCAGATGAAAGTCGACCCAATGGCCATCGCCTAAATGTCTCTGCCGCAGTTGATGCCAGGTGATCCCCCTATTCTCAGTCTCCTCATCGAGTGTCTTCACCAAAGCATCTTGGATCGCCGGATCAGCTCGATCCATCAATCCATTGGCGCTCCTCCACAAAAGCCCGATTCCATTTCTCAAAATATGGAGTGCCACAAGAATCGCACAAAGCGGATCGAGCCACGCCCATCCCGTTGTCCAGACTAACAAAAGCCCCGCGAGAACCCCAACACTGGTCCAGGCATCCACCAGAACATGCTGTCCATTTGATTCCAGGATCAGAGAGCCATTTCTTTTCCCGACTCGAATCAAGTACCAACCTAACCAACTATTAATCAGCAATGCCAATCCAACCAAAAGGCTACCTACGCCTAGGTCATGCGGCTCCGCGCCCACGATCCATTGGTAACCGGCCTGAATCAGAATGCCGACTCCGGCAATCGAAATCAGCCCTCCTTCAAATCCTGCCGAAAAGAACGAAATCTTGGCGTGCCCGTAGGGGTGATCGTCATCCGGAGGCTTCTGCGCCAACCGCAAGCTGTAGACCACAAACGCCACCGCAGCGACATGGACGACTGATTCAGCCGCGTCACTGAAAATTGCGCTGGATCGAGTCAGCCACCAAGCGCCCCCCTTGATCAGGAGCATCAGCACCCCAATCCAGAAAGACAGCCAGCTAACTCGGCGCAACACACGCCTGCTGTCACTCATCTCTGCCATTCCCCCCATCCAAAAGAGCATTGGCCACTTTTGCAATGCCTTTTCTCGACCTCAGGTCATTCTACGGTCACCACAGGATGAGGATGCTCCCCCATTGGAGCTCGATCACCACTCCGACTCCAACTTCGACCAACTCTCCAAAAAGATCGATCTGACTACTGAAGAAGAAAGCGCCAAAGCCGCCCCAGATTGTTGTCATGATCTCAAAAATATTTCCACCAGCGCCGAGCACGAGAGACGGTAACTGGTAAACAAAGGCCGTGACAATCGCTCCAGAACCAACTGGGCCATCGCCGGAAACTACCAATCCGATCAGAACAACTTCCACCGCCGACTCGAGGCGCTCAACGGCACCATCTGTCATGGTGAGCCCAAACTGGATGAGCGTCCCCACCTCCGGTGTCAACAAGAGCCCAATCGTTTGAATGGGGCCACCCACAATTATATCGACTGGAATCGCTCCGGCAAATACGTCAAAAATATCGGCGTAGAGGGTGTCTTGTCCCACACCGCCATCCAGATAATCAGTACCAGGTCCTCCCAAAAGGAAATCATTCCCTAGGCCGCCAAGAAGTCGGTCATGCCCGGTTCCTCCAAACAACGAGTCGTTCCCCGTTCCTCCCTCTAAAATATCGTCTCCGACTTCACCGTAAAGAATGTCGTCATCTGCCTGACCACGGATGATATCAGATCCACCGGCTCCTTCATTGAATTCATCCAGAAGAGTCACTCCTCCTGGATTGGTACCAAGCCTATCATAGACAGCTTGATCGCCGGCAATCACGTCATTACCACCGCCACCTTCAATCAGATCCCCACCGTTCCCACCAAATACAACATCATCTCCCGGGCCAGAGAGAATCACATCACGGCTTCCGATTCCGAAGGCTTCCGTGATGAAGCGATCAACAATCAGGAACCGGTTATCATTCGGCACGAAACGGACGCTCGCATTGTCACCACTGACAAAGTCGCGACCACTGTTCCCCAAAATTGTATCTGCCCCTACTCCACCGAGAAGAATATCATCGCCGTTTCCTCCCACAACTAAATCATTGCCACCCACATTGACGTCTGTTGTTCCAACAAAGGATAGAAGACCTGCCCCCGTGTAGAGCGCGATTCCGTTGTCGCCCAAGATCACCGTCGAGAAAGGATTGCCTGCGCTACTGAGCACATCATTACCTTGGCCACCGAGAATCATATTCGGTCCAGCGCCGGCAAAAATGTTGTCGCGCCCACCTAGGTCAGGGGAGGTAGTCGCGACTGATTCCAAAATCGAGACCCCGGTGCCGGTGACCCAAACGATTTCGCCATTGTCGCCCAACAAAACATTCTCACCATCACCGGCTACGATCGTGTCAGAGTCGATCCCACCAAGAGCAAAATTTAATCCGTCGTCGAGGACAATATCGTCCATTCCTCCAACTGATGGATTGAGGCTGGCGACAGACCTCATCAGCCCAAGATCAAATTCGATCTCACCTTCATCTCCCAGAACGATATTCGTTCCCTTACCAGTGCGAATCGTATCACCAAACGCTCCTCCAATGATTGTGTTTTTGCCGTCACCAAGAGTGATCGAATCGATTCCTCCAACGCCGCTCCCAAGAGTAATCAGTTCATCAGCCAAACCGGCGGCAAACAAGATACGCCCCTCATCACCCAGCACAAAATTCTCTCCATTCCCTGCCGTTACTGTGTCATGTCCGACACCACCTATAACGATATTCAGCCCGTTGCCTGTCGTGATGACATCATCTCCGCCAACACCACTGAACAACATCTCTGCGCGATCAAGAATGCCATTGGCAAAGAGAAGTTCGCCTTCATCACCAATCACAATATGAGTGCCGTCATCTCCTGAAACTCGGTCCGCTCCGGCTCCTCCAATCACGGCATTAAAACCCGCTCCGACCTCAATGATATCGTCATCGCCCGCGCCCGACGCCGTTGTGAAGAAATGAGCAGGTGTTCCCGTCACTAGATCGAAAATCGCGCGACCGTTATCTCCTATTACCACATCGCGATTGAGGCCACCTCGTATTTCATCTGAAGCAGCCCCTCCAAGAACGGTATTCGTTCCATCGCCAACCAAGATAATATCTTTACCTCCAACGGTAGGATCGCTGGTCTCAATATCAGTGAGAACACCCGCGGCGTTGAAACTGGCATTTCCGTTATCTCCTACGACAACGTCTCTGTCATCTCCTCCAAAAATCTTGTCGCCGCCATTACCGCCTAGAACGATGTTTTCTCCGTGACCGGTGTGGATGATATCAGCTCCACCCAACACTGATGAGCCCGTATTAGGATCCAGTGGCATGTCGCTGCCGGTGGTAATGAATGAGATAACTCCGGCAGGGCTAAACGTCGCCCTACCGTTGTCACCGATAACAATATCACTTCCATTCGGACTGCCGACAGGAAGGAGAGTTGTGGGATTCACATTCACGAAATCTCCGCCAAGGCCACCAATCACGATATTGTTACCATCACCCGTTTCAATCCGATCGACATCGCCGAACAATGGATCGATCGAGGTGATACTGCGAACTATGTTGCTATTCCCAGCGCTATCAAAAGTAACTCTTCCGTTATCTCCCAGAACAATATCATCGCCACCAAGAGCACGTAGGTCGTCTTTGCCATTGCCTCCAAGAATGATGTTATTGCCAGCCCCTACTTTGATTAAATCATCATAGCTACCGGCTACAGCCGCTTCTGAAGTGCTGATCAAATTCAAAATCCCTGCTCCATCAAATACAGCAAAGCCATTATCGCCTACGACGATGTCTCGGTTTGTATCACTACCTGCTTCAATTTCATCACCTCCACTACCTCCCAGAATCACATCTGATCCGTTTGAAGCGAAGATCAGATCGCGCCCACCATCATTCGGATTCGATGTTTCGATCCGACGGAGCAGGCTTGAACCATTCAAGTTATCGAACAGAGCAAAGCCGTTGTCGCCCACGATCACATCCCTACCAGCGTCGGCACCTATCTGAACACCGGCCCGGTCGACATTGATAAAGTCTTCGCCGACCCCACCGAAGACCACGTCGTCACCATCTCCGGCGAGAAGCAGGTCGCTGCCGCCCATGCCCGGAATGGTAGTGCGAACTTCAGTCAACACGCCGGCGGCATCAAATACGGCAAAGCCGTTGTCGCCTACCAGGATGTCGCGGCTCGTGTCGCTGCCGGCGTCCACATCGTCATTGCCGCTGCCAGCGAACACCACGTCCGATCCATTGGCCGCGAAAATCACGTCACGACCTCCGTCCACTGGATCACTGGTCTCGATCCGGCGCAGCAGGCTCGACCCACCCGAATTATCAAACAGAGCGAAGCCGTTGTCGCCCACAATCACATCCCTACCAGTGTCGGCACCTACCTGAACACCGGCCCGGTCAACATTGATAAAGTCTTCACCGACCCCACCGAAAACCACGTCGTCACCTTCACCGGCGAGCAGCAGATCACTGCCACCGGTTCCCGGTGTGGTCGTTCTGACTTCCATCAGAACTCCTGCGGCATCAAACACCGCGAAGCCATTGTCACCCACCAGAACATCGGCAGAGCCATCGGTGCCTCCTGCATTGATGTCATCATTACGACTACCACCAAATACAACATCTGGCCCATCCCCGGTAACAATGTCATCCTGACCGCCGATCGCCGGCGAACTGGTTCCAATCGATTTCAAAATACCGCTGGCTCCAAATTCGAGGAAACCATCAACAATAGGATCGCCCCCAGCGGTGGGAGTATCCGTCGTGTAGAAACGCTTAGTGACAGCCCCGACGATGTATTCGAAGAACCCATGGTCACCCACCACGAAGTCTCGAGCGGCATCCGTTCCGGCATTGATTTCATCAGCGCCATCACTTCCGAAGATATAATCAAGATCGTCACCTGAGTTGATCAGGTCTATACCTCTACCCCCGACAATATAGTCAATGCCCTGACCGGTAGAAATATTGAGTCCCAGCGAAGAGCCCCTCGCATTGACGATGTCGCTGTCAGTTGCTGCCACGTTGTTATCGTATGGTCCCTGCGTATCGAGAACAAAGGCGCCGTCGCTGGCAGCAGCCAAATTCACGGTGACCTGATCGTCGCCGTAACCGGTCGAGAGTGTTGTGATCGTCATAAGGCCGGCACGCTTATGGGTGCCATCAATCGTAATGATGTCATTGCCGCTACCACTGGTAATGCTCACTCCGTTAGCAACGCTACCCGCTGCATCCGCACGATAAGTGATCGCCGCAGGAGCCAATCCGTTGATGCTGATTTCTGCGGCAGGATCGACACCGACCACTCCGACAAGCGCTTGATCTGTAATCAGGACATTCGCGTCGCCCACTGTCGCCGCTTCGTCACTAATCATTAGAAGCCCCGTTCCGGTTCCAATGTCCAGGTTCAACACTCCTTTAATAAGATCGAGGTCTCCCAACGGAAGCGTTGCAATTGAGCCTACTGTTCCGTTCGCCTCAGATGAAACAAAGATCCGATCATCACCTCCTCCAGTGTCGATGTTTGTCACCGCAATGGCAGCTGTGCCCTGAACGTTGACCGTGTCGTTACCAGCACCAAGGTCGAGATTCAGCGTCTCTATCTCGTAATAATTTATCCCGTCAATTCTGGTATCTAGAACTACTGCTCCGCTTCCAACACCAGAGTCGGTGAGTGAGTTCTGAATATTCCCAGGATCAAGGCTCAGCATCCGGTGCTCGCCCTGGAAAGTGAGAATGAATACATTCCCCACTTTGGTCACCGCAAAGTTCTTCGTGTGAGGCAGGCCGCCGTCCGAATTATTCGGATTAAGGATTGGATCAAGATACTTCGCTAATTCCTCAGCGGTGATACTGAATGCGAGCGCCCCGGTCGAGACGACCGATCCATCACTGGAAACATGAGGCAGGTAAAGTGCTGTGACATTGACCGAACTACCAATCACTGAGGCGACCGCCAATTCGTTCAACGCAAATCCAAGACTAAAAGTTCCTCCGTCCGCATTCACCGTAATGGTCTGAACGACATCAACCACCGGTGCCAGGCTACCATCCCTGATCGTTCGGACTTCGACGATGGCAGATGAATCTGGTGCTGCCACCAGACCACTACTCTCGGGAGTCCCTACCCAGGCCAGCTCATCGAAATTCCGGCCCGTAAGATCACCACCAAAAGTGATCGTAAATTCCACATACTTGTCATTCTGTCGATATTTCTCGACCCGAATTCCAGTTGAACTAAACAAAGCATTCAGCTCTGACTCAAAGTCTCCGGCTGAAATATCGTAACCTAACGAACCGGTCATGAAATCTCCGGTTCCCTGAAGATGACGCAACACAAAGTCACCGGACACCGCTGAAACACCAATTCTCTGAACCTCACCGACGCCCGGCATGTCGAGCCCGGTCAACGTCGTTTGAGTCAACGTTCCGCTATTGTCTTTCCCGTCTCCGGTATCATCAATCCTGAGAACATCATTATTGCCGCCGCCCACTACCGTGAGAAGGGCGCCGATCTCGTCAACGAGCTGATCTTGGCTGCTCACTACGATTTCATCTTCTCCGATTCCTCCATCAACAATGGTATGCCCGCTCAAGCTCTGAATCGTGATCTTGTCACGAGCAGCTCCCGCATGAATAACAGTCAACCCGGCATGGGTCCCTTCCACAGTGAAGTCGTCGCTTCCGTATCCGAGCTCGATATCGAGCAGCTCCAGATTGTTGTAGACGATTCCCGCCTGTAGCGTTCTTCCTGCGATCACGATACCGCCTCCCATTCCGAGGCCGGACAGTTGCGTTCCCGTGAGGACACCTATCTCAATCGCAGGACTGTCGCTGTTGTCGATGAACGCTCGGTCCACCTGATCAACCTCGTCGACCAACAAGTTTGGATTGATCGGAGCATAGTAGTATGAGGCTCCAATTTCAGGAACATTATCTTCCGGCCAGCCCCCAACAAAAGTGACCCTGCTAAGATCGTCCGAAACAGACTTCACTCTCAGGAAAGTCCCGGCGGCAACTCCATCGAGAATCGTGAACCCGTAAAAGTTGTCATTCATTCGAGGATCAAACCCGGAAAGAAGTCCAAAAGCAGGATTAACGTGCTGTGCACCGGGACTGCCGGGATCTCTCGCGGAAATGCCATCCTCGAGGTAGGCGTTTCCATCGGAATCAGTTCCAGCAATTTCCAAAGTCCCGTCCCGCACCGCATTGTTTTTCTCACCCGGCAGAAGAAACGGATTATTGAGCGAGCGATCAACACCTTCTACGAGACCGCCATTAATCGTGAGCGGACCGCGAATCGCATTGACCCTGCCTTCAACCGCAGCCACCACCTTGGCGTCACCTCCATCAGCGATCTCATCATCCACTGCTGACACATAAACGATCTGTTCGATGTCCCAGGTCTTATCGGTAAAGACCAACTGAGGACGAAGATTTATTGCCGATAGGATGCTAGAGGAAATTCTGAACCGGTCCCCATCCAATCGCACAACACCAAACTTGGAAGTATCAGTAGCGTCTGGCGTTACGGTGTAGGCCTCAGGAAGGAGCGCTATCAAGGCAAGCGCGACATCATCCAGTGAATCGCCACTCTTGGCCACATAGGTGTAGTTCGTTCCGTCCAGTCGAATAGTCCAACTGGCACCTTCGTGCACGGTTCCTGTCAACTCGATAGCCGCGCTAACCCAACCACCAATCGCATCAGGAGCGCTAATGCTGATAAGCCCATCTGACGTAATAGAAAACTCTGCCGCGAACGAAGTGGCTGGCAATGCACCAACAACGCCGTCGATCTGTTTCTGATAGTGGCTGCTAATGATCGTTAACACGGTCCCGGTCGAATCCACCGTCACGAGGAATCTTTCCGTTCCCTCCAAAGTCGTTACATCGTTCCGGATCAGGTCGGCGAGACCCGCTGCCACTTTGGCGAGATCATCTCCCACTTTCACTTCATAATCGTGATCAACACCATTTAGTGTCAGGGTCCAGAACTCGCCGACGACAGGCGTTCCTGCCAACTCAGCGATCACAAGCGGCGTGGCTACATTGACCTGCTGCCCGGAACTTTCTCCGTAATTGGCCTCAGGAACGAAGGCGAGATCTGAATTGTAGGTCCGGGTGATCTGCGGCAGAACATCGATCGTGACTGTCTTCCCGGTTTCAGGGGCAGTCGTCAGCACAACAGAATAGGTGTCTCCAACTGGCTCATAGCCGCTGAACTCATCACTGATGAAATATTCGATCTCAAATTTGCTGTTCGCTCCGATCGCCTCGGTCCAGATCTTATCAATCGTGTATGTCTTGGACGCGGCATCGTAGGCAATAATTGTTCCGGTTTGCCCTGCCCCATCACCCTCGACGATTGTGATTTTCTTCCCAATCAACTCGATCGCATCTGTGTTAGTAGCATGACGCTGCACCGAGATATTGAGTTCGTATGACATTCCCGTAGACACACCGGTCAGGTAGTCCTGAACGTAAAAATTATCAGGATCAACAAAGTCCCGGAATGTTCCCACGCGGACGATGTAAGTTCCTATCTCCTTAAATTCGAAATTCAAGAACGGGTCAAATCGGCTATTGCTTCCCAAATCGATTTGACTGGCCGCATCCACTCCAAAGTTCCTCGTCGCACCAGTGAGATCTCCAGGAATCGGAATTGCTAATCCGGTAGCCGCATCAAAGATCTCCAGGAAAAGACGATCGGTATAAGCGAAGCGAAGCGGAGCGTAGAACGGTCCCGTTACAAACTCACCTTCGATTACATTGGCGTTGTCGATATCAAACAGGGCTCTAACAACCCCGCCGCCCACTTCGACTCCCGCTGTGATTCCAGTAAACCAGGCATTGGCACCAGGTGTGATCGTAATGGCAAGACCTTCAGTTCCCTTGGCTACGGCAACATAGACATCACTGAAATTATTGATTTCAATGATCAACGATTTAACCACCTTCTTCAGCGTTTCATTCCGTTTCGATACGTAAGAGAAAATATGTCCGTTCAACTTCACTGACCAGATATCGCCAGCACTGACCGTCAGAGTCGAATCGAATCCCAATTCAATCTTGGAATAATGTTTCTGCAGAAGATCGAGGTTCCCTACATTCGGGTCATCGACCAGTGTCACGGTGCGATTGCGAGTTTGTTCGACTTTGATCAACTTAACCAGCGCCCCGTCTTTTCGGCGGAATGTCAGGCTATTGCCAGCAGGAGCATCAAATTCGTAATCTGTGAGCCCCATTAGAATGGCATTACCCTTGAAATCTGTCGCGACCTGAGAAAAGCCAAGTCCAGTTGCACCTTGCTTGATCGTTTTCCCCTGGAACTCGATCTTCCAAGCGTCCCCGGCGATAGAATCTCCGCCAACTCCTCCAGTGAATTCAATTGTCTGCTCCCATTTCGAATTTGGAGTTCCATTCACAACCACGGAGCCCTCAACCGGCGCAACCACCCGAGGAAGCAGTTCGACTCTCAGACCCGCCGCATGATTAATGGTCAACTTCGATCCGCTGAACAGCGGAGTGAAGATACCCGGGGCAGCGATATTAATCGCAGCAACAAACGCGGCACCAAGTGTCGCGATCGTGTTGTCACTCGCAGGGACTGAAACAATAATCGGACTAGTAGGATTGTCATGACGGATCAAACGGATCTTCCAGATCTCGTCCGGAGTAACAGGACCAGAAAAAGTGACTTCGGCAGGATGATAATGGCTTGCCGTGCTGGCGGGCTCAGGCTGAACACCCAAGGTTCCATCGATCGCTGCCGGAGTGATGCTCAGCGGCGCAATCGAGAAGGCGGTTCCGTCAGAATTTGTGATCGTGAATTGATTCGCTGCGCCCTTAGCTGCCGTATACTGATACTTGCCAGCCCCAGTGCTATGCGAAATGATCTCAGCAACTAATCCAATCGCAATCTTATTGGGCGTCGTGTCAGTTGCAGTCGCCGTGTATGCAAAAACTCGCGGCGTCGCAGTGCCATCATTGACTGTCAAATTCCAAACCTGCCCTTCGTAAGGGGGGCCTCCAATGGTCACTGTCGCAGTGGAATTATAACGAGTTGGGTCCGCGACGATATTCGCAAGATTTGCTGAGGTCGTCCCCGTTGAAGTGCTCAAAGTGAAGACGGTTGATCCAGTTCCAACGACGAGAACGATCTTGTGATTGGCCGCGTCATAGCTGGATCCGGCGAAGTCTTTCTTAATTTCAATCAGCAACTTGGCAGCCACATCATTCACCTTGTCGGCCACGCTCGCTTTGCCCGACTTATAGTCCTTGCCATTAATTCTCACGATCCATTCTTCGTTCTTAGGAACGTTCGCAGTCCCACCGGCACCTAGAACAATATCGAGGCCATTCACATAGGCCTTTGTGCCGGAGAAAATTGCGGTCCCTGCCTCAGCCGCCGCTGCGATATTCGTGACAACTCTCACTCCCCCTGCGTCGGGAGCAGGAATGGTCAAAACATCAGTTGCTGGATTATAGGTGGCACCAGACCCAATGGCCAAAGCCAGCCCCGCGCCCACTTGATCCCGGTTGTCACCCGATTTAACATTGTAGAACTTTGCCGGGGCACCGTTCAATGAAATCTGCCATTGCTCACCGTGCTTCGGATCGCCACCTAACTTCACTTTAGCGACAGAGTAATAGAGCGGCGTGCCGCCAATGCTCATCGTGCCTGTGCTCTGGGCTACTGAAATGCTCAGGGCACTGGTAAAGCCCTGATTGTCTTTGCGATGCACTTCGAGATTCCCATTCACCACAATCGCCACGTAGTCGGAGCCGGAAACATTAATAGCAGCCAGCAGGCCGTCTCTCACCTGTGCAAGTGTGTCGGTCGCGCCAGGAGTGCCTGAGTGATAGACCGCTTCATATTCGAAGTCTTTCGAGGAGCCCGTTTCCGGATCAAAAGTAAGAGTCCAAGTCTGCCCTGCATGAACCGTCCCTCCGAAAGAAATCACCGCTGTATCCCATAGGATGGCCGGGTTTTGCACCACCGCTCCACTGATAATCGCGGTGCCAGATGGTTGAACTCCGCTCACCTCAAGTCCAACGGCCTTACCCGCCAAGTTCGAAAGCGTCAGAGTATCAGTGCCGACATTGTAGCTCGCATTGCTTGGATCTTTCGCCGCCAGAGCTTGCCCGATTTGATCCAAAGTCAGATCGGATACTAAGATCACCTGATAGAGACTCGCGGCTCCATCGAGAAGCACGGTCCAGGTCTCCCCTTTCTTTCCACTCAGAACAGTCGCATCAAGCCCGAGTTTTAAGTTAGCGGTGTTGAACAGAGCCGCCGGGTCAGTGGAAAGCGATCGCGTAACCGTGGCAGCGGAAGCCACTTTCTGCTCAAGCTTGATCCAGAATCCGTTCTCGTCTTCGATTACCAACTCATCAGCTATCAGTTCCACCGTGTAAGTCGGCACCGTGTTGCCCGACGAATCGGCAGCCAATAGAGCCGCAACGTGATCCGTAAAGCTCTTCACGATCCCCTGAGAGACCTCAATCACCGTGTCGCCCTCTTCAGCAACATAGAAGAACGAACGCCCGTTGATCTCGATCGTCCATCGGTCTCCTTTTCCGACAGCACCAATCAACTTCGTGCCTACCACCGTGTAGTAAGTATTTGCCGTATCCTCATCACTTCCTGTGAAATCCCCCGCATCCTGCTGAAGTTGATTCTTCGTAATCTCGAAGCTGAATTCATCGAAGGTGCCGTTACCAGAACCGAGGATCGTTACATAAGGAATACCCGAGGTAATCGTAGCCGGATCGTTAGTTGAACCATTTCCAATTTCCGGATCCTGAAACGTAAACCAGAGCCGAGCGTCGTTCACATTCTGAGCAGGATTCTGAGCGCTCTCATTTTCCAGCACTGGGAAAGGAGCAAACGTGAAGCTTGCCACCTCGTGGTGAGGAATCGAAATATTCAGATCGTAGGTCACATCATTAGGCAATCCAATATTGCCATTCGGGGCAGTCTTTGGTCCGAGCCAATTGATCAATTCGATCACATAAGTGCCGGCATCTCCCGGAGAGAACGTGTGAAGCAACAAGGCATCGAACTGAGTGTTGCTGCCTTGATCAATAATATTACCGGCGAGATCCTTGAATGGATTGAGATCCGGACTCTCCGCATTCAGAACACCAACCTTCACTGGCTCCGCAACGACGGTTCCATTCTGGACCACCAATTCATAGAGACGCAGCTTACTGCCCCAGTAGGTTCCAAATCCTTCGTATCCATGATCGATATCGAACCGGGCATCAATCGCTCCCGCCGCGAGCATCGCATCGGTAATCTCAAATCGGTAAAAATCCTTTTCGCCGTTGCCGGAACCTCGAATCGTCAGATGGGGAATCGAGCTATCGAAAATATCGGGGTTCGCTGCCGTTCCCCACAAACCGAAGTCAATCGGCTGGGCGGTAAACGGACTGTCGTGGCTGATAGTCTCGTTCGTCACCGCCGTTCCGAAATCTCCTTCGAACTGTGTCAGGGCGACTTTTTCCACCGAGAGCAAATCACCGCTGACAACCAGAGGATCCAACTGGGTCTTCAACAACTGAGCCGCGGCATCAAGCGAAGCCACACCCGTTGCCGTTGCCGTCGTGACCGTGGTTCCATTGTCGATCACCACTCTGATCGTGTCGATGGCTGCGATGCTTCCGGTCAGCGCAATTTTCAGGTCGCGCCATGCAGCGGCACCGGCGATTGAGGCCCGGCCCTGAGCCATCTGCGCGGTGAATCCCAACTGAACGGCACTCGTGTCTGTGATACTGAGGAAGCCGTCCAGGTCATCGGTTGTTGCGGGATCCAAATCATCGATGTCCGCTAGATAAGTTACCGTGGCGTCACCATTGATTTGGGTCTCAAATTCCTGCAAAATCTCTGACTTAGTCTTTCCAAAAGAAGAAACCGTATAAGCAGATTCAACGCCACCCTTCTTCAAGGTCAAAGTCCAGTTGGCATAGGCTTGGACATCGTTGTCCAGATCGACGAGAGCGTTCAGCCATACTGCGCTGCCGCTTATGGTTACTCTCGCATTACTATTGAAATCTCCTGTCGTCGAAATAGTGACCGTCGCCAAGATCGCAGGCTTGCCCGCAGCAACCTCTAGATTGACCGATGCGAGATCTGGAAGAGAAGCCGTGACCTGACCTCTACCGAGGAGAACAAGATCACTCGGCTCGATCACATTCGTTCCGCCTAGAGTTTCCTGAATCAGGATTCCCGCGACGTCTTCGTCCGTGATCAGAAAATCAACGGAGCCAATGTCTGAACTTTCACCATTTGAACCAGCGAAGTAGGAGAACTTTTCCCCGTTGATCAGAAGGCTCCATTCATCGCCGTCCGCCACCGTTCCTGAAACGGTAATCAATAGTTTTCCAGAATAAACTGAAACGGACTGAACCGTAATACTGTCAGTCACCAATCCTCCGGCAACCGCCCCGACACCAACAAGCGCAGTTCCATCGAACTTCTGCACAATCAGCGTTTCTCCGAGCAACTCAGCCCGGTAATCTTCGGTGTTGTTGATGGAGTCACGAATGGCACGTGCGATGGAGGCGATTGATTCGGCTGAACTATTCACCGCATGAACAAATGTGTTCGTGCTATCCAGTGTCACACTCCAAACCTGATTGGCTGCGGAAACCCCGCTAAACACGAAATCTTTGATCGCAACCGCTGGAGAAATGATACCACCGATACCCGAACTAAAAGCTAGGTTTGCTCCAGAGAGGCTCCTCACATCGATCTCCCCTCCTCCGGCGCTCTCCACTGTAATAACCGCTCCAGTCACATCCGTCACATCAACCCCTGCGCCACTCTCGCCGCGAATCTCTCCAGCAATTCCTTCGGCGACATCGGTAGTCTGCAGTGCGTAAAAATCGTTCAGATTCACTGAAGTCGCGAGCTCATGTTCGATTCGTGAATAGTGGAACCCTTCATCCAGTGCATCCGATGTGGCGCTCACGATAACTTCCTGAGGGGTAAACCAATTCGCCAAAGTGAAGATCAAGCTTGAGTCAGAGACAGCCACCTGACTGTCGTGGGTCAAGTTCACGGTGATGTTTGCCAGAGGCGCTTTCGTCAGCACAACGTGATAGCTGTAAGTCTGAGCAAAGGTTCCGGCCTCAGCGACGACCGGCGCCACTTTACTAACTGCCACTACCACTCCTGCGGCATCGTCATCGACCACATTCGCGATGACAGTCGGAATGCTGATCTTGTCGTAGATGCCGCCATCCTCAGCACTTCCACCTTGCTGGACGCTATGCTGAATCAAAATCTGACGAGGTCCTTCAGCGATCACATCCTGGGGCGCCGTCACTTCGATAAACTGAGGAATAAACCAGTTAGTCCGATCAAACTGCAAGGTCACTCCGTCTCTCTTACCGTTGACTGCAACTCCAAAGGCTCCAGCCGCTACTTCGCTCCGTGTCGGCAGCACGGGTACAGCTGATACGAGCACGCCTTCTTCCGGCGCCCGGGAAAGAACGATCGCATACATCGAGCGAATCAGCGGATTGAGAGCGGAATCCGTATTCTCAAATACCTGGATAGGACCATCCACCATCTGCACGACCACACTCGCCTCATCATTGTCAGCAACATTGACAGTGATGTCCTGCGCAAAAATCGCCTGATAACGAGCATCAGTGCTCGCCACTTCATTCACAATTAGCCCGCTGTGTCCGAGCAGGTCATTTGCCACCACCGTGATCGCTTCACCATCATTACCTCCACCAACACGAAAAGTATCACTACCGAGTCCACCAACAACCTCCATGGCAAGCGAAGCCGAAGTGCTCTGAATGAAGAAAGTGTCGTTGCCTTCAAGCGCGTCGATCACAACTCTTTCCAACCCACCGTATCGCACAAAGAGTCCAGCCCCCAGAACGCCGCGCTCTGTGATGACAAAGTCGTCGCCAAACTCGGTTCCGATCACCGTTAAAGTATCAAAGCCATCTCCGCCCTCAATGTTCACCGGAGCATTAACCGTGTAGGAGATGAAGTCAGCACCCTGGCCACCGTTGATGTTAGTGAACGGCGCCTTGCTGTCCTTCGGATCCACTTTCACAAAAGCGCGAATCGTAAAGTTGTCGTCGTCGGCTTCTCCGTAAAGATAGAGATCGGCCTTATTACTATAGACCGTGAACGTATCGTTACCGATGCCGCCATAGATGGTAGTTGGATTCCCTACTCCATTGCCGTTACTGAGAAATCCCTGAGTCGTGAGAGTGGTGCGGAACTGATCGCCCGCGCTGTCCAGCGTCGCGGCCTGCAGGCCTACCAATTGTTCAAAAATCGTGGCGTTGATCGTAGGATCAGATGTATTCAACAAATCAGCAAAGTGCCGCGGACCTGCAAATATCTGCCCGACCTGGAACACATCGGCTCCGCCCTCACCATAAATCGTCAGAGGTGAATTGGTATCATCGAGAACAAAGGTGTCTTTCTCATCTCCGCCATAAACAGCAACATCATTGATCGTACTGTCGTAATTGATCCTCTCGGCATTGCCAGTCTGATTACCCTGATCATCCAATTCGATGGCAGCAACGACTCCGGGACGGAACAGGAAGTAGTCCTTCTCTGGCGTTCCATAGATCTTCAATCGGTTAGGGCTTCCGTCCGTCGAATCATCGGTCACTCTGATCAGCGACGCCCCGACTCCGGCCAGGCCGATCTCGTAAAGGTCGCTACCATCCTGGCCATGAAGCACTACTTCCGCAGGAGTTCCGTTCTCGAAAGTTTGCTTGCCGAAGCGATCGTAATTCACTCGGATCACATCATTGCCTGTGCCGGCGTCAACTTGCAGGAATCCAGCAGCGCCTCCGATATTAATGATGTCGTTAAGTTGGTTATCAACGGCGGCCTCATCACCTGAATGAACCGTAGTAACGGACCCACCAGGAGTCCCACCAATGAAGAGCTGGTCATTACCGCTTCCCAGCCAGACATCCAGCTTGTCGAAATTCGAGTGGCCAATACTTCCAGGCATAAGAGAATGCGTGAACTCATCAGCTTTGAGAACCCCGGATCCGTTGGCAGTCGCCCCACTGTTATCGATAGTAAGCTCATTGGTACCGCCCTGACCAATGACCGTCAATTGGCCGCTGACCTGGCTAAGAGTTGAGCCTGCCACCGGACTGGCAGATCCGGCCGCGCTTCCCACAAAGACTTCATTTAACGCGCCGGCACCGGTATTCACAGTCGTGTTCGAAGCACTCGATCCTCTGACCGTGAAAGTATTCCCGCCGTCACCAAGATTCACATTGAGCGCTCCGAGGCCGCTGTATTCGATTCCTTTGGCAGCATCGTTGGAAGTTAAGCCAAGACCAGAAAGACGATTCGAAGTGAGCACCCCGACATTGGCATTCGCATCACCCGTTTCATCCACGTTGAGAATATCATTACCGCCGGTTCCATTCACGATCAGCTTCCCTGCGATCGCATTAGCATTCCCTCCAACTCCAGGGGCAAGACTGCCGACATTGATCGTCGAGATTCCCGAACCCGCATTCACCGTGGTGGTCGTTGCTGAATGAGTGCTGCGAATATTCGCAGTGTTCAACCCGGCGCCCAACCCAATGATGAGGGACTCGATCCCAGAGTATGCGATTCCTTTGCTCGCGCTATCGCCTGCCATACCGAGACCCGTGATGCGATTCGAAGTCAGGATGAGCGTATTGACCGATGCCGCGCCGTCACTCGTGTCGTTCACATACAAGCTATCGCTTCCGCTACCGGTGATGGTCAACTTGCCGCTAATCGCATTCACATTTCCAGCAGCAGGCAAAGTCGCGCTGCCCACATTGATGCGGTTCGATCCCGTCCCAGTGTGAATCGTGGAGTCCACTGCCAGAGCGCGAACATTGAAGGTATCATTTCCACCAAGGCCGTTGATCGCGACCGATTCGACAGTCGTATAAGTGATAGTTTCGGCGCCAACCGTAATTTGAGTTCCGGCGACGGTGATGACATCTCCGTTGTTCGAGCCGTTCACCGTAAGAGCATCCGTCCCTCCGGATACTGAATCCGTAATCGTGACGCTACCAGATCCAGAGCCATTGGATGTAAAGATGTAGTGATCCGATCCGCCTTTGCCATCGAGGGTTGCGCTTCCAGTCCAATCTGAAACAGTGAAAGTGTTGGAGTTCGACCCACCAGTGAGAACCGCTCTCTCGACTGAATCAAGCAGGACAGAGCCACGGCCGGATCGATCGAGTGATCCATTCGAAAGCATAAAGTTCAGGTTATTCTCGGCAATAACCGTGTCCACGCCACCATTGCCAAAGATTTCGCCAGATCCGCTCCACCCAGAGATCGTAAAGAAATTTGCCGCACCATTTCCGTGAAGCTCAGCCATCCTAATATTGGACAAGGTGATTGAGCTGCCGGACTCCTCGAGGTTCCCGTCCGCGAGTGAGAGTGATGATGACGTGCTGGACCGAACCAGACTGTTTGCTCCAGCACCGTTGAAAGATGCTGTCCCCGTCCACGGATTGACCTGCCCAAAATTCGCACCTGCAATTGGATTGGGCAAACTGCTCGTCTCGTAGGTCGCATTCGCCGCACCGTTGAGCGTCACATTCCGGACACCGTGATAACCCAATGCAGTCTCATCGATATCATTGCCCTTATTGGCCGCAGTCGTCGGCCTGAAATCGATCACACTGAGAAGCGTGCCCACCCCGTTGCTATAGTTCAGACTTCCGTCGGACAAATTGTAGCTGGTATACCCTGGGGCCAGGACAACGGCCAGTCCCCCGTTGGGGTTGAGAGGATCAATAGACTTGTCGACAACTTTACTCGCTCCAGTTCCGGCGATGAAAGTACCTCCACCCAGGCCAAACCGAACCAGCGTTTTATTTGCCAGAGCAGGATCACCATTATCGTATCCTCCCTGCACCGTCGCCCTGCCACCACCAGTGATAAATCGGTTCGTACCCGTCACCACTTTGCCCTTATTGATCTCGACGTCGGCCGTGATGTCATCCGCTATCGAGATGTAGTTGTTAGTATTGCCGGTATTCGTCACCACAATCTTGGTTATTCCAGTAAATGCATCACTATCATAGCCAAAAGCGCTCACGATAATTCCTCCAGCTCCATCATGGGTCAGAATGTAACTGTCGTCCCCGGCCTCAAATCCCGTTCCACGTAGTCCGGCATCCACGCCCATATTGAGAAAGAGTGTCGTCCCTGATTTTCTCGCCAATTCAGGAGCCTTAGGAACCTCGTAAGTCAAAAGTGTGCCCCAAACTTTAGACCACGTTCCTGATATGATAAAGGCAGGGACATGGACGGTGTAAGTATCCCACGGAGTCCAAATCGTAAACGAGAATGCCGGAGTGATCTGCAACGAGATACTAACATCAAGTCTCACCACATTATCTGCGCCAACTGAAAACACACCGGAAGCACCCACTTGAATTCCAAAGGCTCCAAAGGTGCCTGAAAGTCCACCGGCAAAACCAGCTGGCAAATTATACGAAATATTGCGGCTATCAGTATGGGCGATTGCAGAGTTGGAGAAGGCCACCCAGATCTGCCCTTCAAAACCGAAGGCACTCGGTTCACCAAACTTAAAAGTGACCGCAGCCTTGAAGAGGTAATCGCCGTTCGCCTTGTAAAAGCCCGCCACCTGGAAGTCGAATACTCCGAAGAAATCAAGCTCAAGACTGAAGTGCGGGATACTCAGTCCCTGAGCAGATATCTCAATCACCAACCCACCACTGAGCCTGAAGCCAAAGAGGAACACTTCGACATTGGTGACTCCAATTTGAGCAGACCCTCCTGTCAGGCCATCCCTGACTTGACTACTCGTATTGATCGACAACTTGAAAGTCCCGTTGATGACAAAATTCGCCACAGGCGAAACGGTCTGGCCCGCTCCCAGTGTCATTTCAATGCTAAAGGAAAAGCCGGGATTGGCACCGTAGTAAATGCCAGCACTGCCATTCACACCAAACCTTGCCCCAAAGATGGTGGTGTTGGCGTCAATCTTGACGGTGAACTTGTCGGCATTGAAAGTAAAAGTGAACGAACCATCCAAGGCCAAGGACAGCCCGGTGCTGGACTTAAGCCCGTTAAAAGAAAGTGTACCGATAGCGAATACTTTGAACCCACTTTCAATCTCAACAAGATGAGGAAGGAAAAGATCCACCGTATCTGCACTCGTATTGATCTCCAACTGATAGGTGGCCGTCAGGGTGATCCCAACATCCCCGGGAATACCCGTTGTAAGCATCAACTTGAGAGCACCCGCAACATCACCAGAGCTGTAGAAAATCAAATCCCCATCAACATCGAACTTGAAGATACTCGTTCCATTGAGAGTCAGGTCGAGGGTCGCGTCCGCCACCAGACGAAACTGTGTGCTTTCAGCGAACAGTGCAAAATCCCCGACTAAGCTGAATCCGAGAACCCTCACCACACCGCTGAACTGAATGACAACGTAAGTTCCGGGGTCACCTGCAGGGATACCCAAAAAGGCTGGAGCGCCGGCGGTTATTTGATAGAACTTAGCTCCGACAGGCCCTTGCAGTTTTGCCTGAGAGGCAGCGCTCAACTTCGAGACAAATTCAGACGGCAAGTCCACCTGCTGAGTCACTCCTGTTGTATTAATGATGAAACGACCCGTCGCACTGAGCTCGACTTCGACCGGATCGACTCCCGCATTAAAGTTCAACGTGACTTCAAGATCCGCTGCAAAACCAAGGGTGTTGATCACCGCAACACCCTTGGCATTGAGATTGAACAATGGAGGTGTCGTTAAGCCAATATCAGGACCGACCCGCAAGTTCGCATCGATGAAAATCTTGATGGAGCTGCCATCAGTTTCAATAAAGAAGGACCCGACCAATTCAACAACAGCTGCTGCCCCGGTCGAAATGGTGATCTTACCTGCCAACTCGACACTAACAAGGAACCCATCAAAATCGATCTTCACCGGACTGTCAGGATTCCCAGTATTGACCAGGAAACCACCATCTTCAGCAAAACTGGATTTGAAGTCAATCACTGCACCTGGATCGCGACTCGCACCCACGTTTACCTTGAAGGCGAGCGAAGCTTCAATCTCAAGAATATCGAGTCCGACTGGCTTGACCGAATCAACGGAGAAATCCATGGCGAAGTAGGCCGCCGGATTAGCGACAAGGTCGGTCGATACTCCGACAAAGATACCCACATTCAGATCATTAAAGGCGAGCCCTTTCGTGGTGGTGCTGACTTCACCAGCAAGCGGATTGCCAAGAGCGTCAGCGTCAATTTCGTTGTTCCCATTTCCATCGAGGAAGTAAGGACCATCCCAGCCAGCGAACCCAAACACATTGGCCGCGCCAATCGTCAAAGTGGTCACCGTATCTGTTCCGATCGCATTTCCGTTCGCGTCAACGATGTTCACTTCCTGAGTCGGACCCAGTTCAAAGGCAAAGCTACCTGCTAGAGTGGCGAGCCCGAACACATCCAACTCAAGATATCCCTGCGCCCGAACCAACGCGGAATCCATACTCAGATAAACTGGCACTCCCCCGGTGTTGACCTCAAATCCCAAAGGATCAATTTTCTCATCCCCATCCAGATCTGCAGCTCTCGCTCTATCCAGATCATCAGCAGTCCCGCCCAACCCCGCGGCCGCTTCGTTCAAATCAATCACGCCATCTCCGTTGGTATCGAGAAAACCAAGCAGCTTATCGTGATCGCTAGTGTAGGAAGCAAACGGAGGGGGTGAGAGTCCAGAGTGCAGCGCGGCCAAATCGATCTGGGTGATCTTGCCGTCATCGTCGATATCAAAGAGGGCTAACTCTTCACTGGCGAACTCTTCCGTATTCGCATAATCCACTACCGGGAAGAGCGGCACGCCATAAAAGCTAGGCCGGGACTGATTCACTTCCACAATCAGTCTCTCCGCCTTTACGACAACATCATCGATTCCAACCAGGCTTATCTGTTCGGCACTGGCGGTGAGGGAAGTGTATCGGGCAAAATCAAGCGGGTTCGTCGGCGTCATGATCGCCAATCCGAAGTCAAAGTCCTCAACCACCAGACCGACCGCGTCGTCATTGATCTCCGATGGCTGGATCACATTGTCACCGTTCGCGTCATTCCAATAAGGACCATTGATCCCGACAAAAGCATGCAGGTCTGATCCACCGAAAGTCATGAAGGTCAGCTCGGTGCTGGCACCACTCAATGCCGGGAACGCATCCGCAATAGCACTGTCGAGGCCTTGCTCAACCAGAAAGTCAGTAGCCCCTGCGCCTAGTGTAGAAAACAGACCACCCGTAACCTCAACGACGTGACGTGGGCCCTTCTCAAAGGAGATACTTCCGCTCGCGTGGACAAATTCGCTCAGTCCCAGTTCAGCATGTCGGATCGTTCCGCCAATTCGCTGATTGCCATCAAAGTCCATGTAAAACGGCACCCCGCCTGTTTCCACTTCATACCCGGCAGGATCATACTTGTCGTCATTGTCCTTGTCCGCATCCAGCACCCAAGCCAAAAGAGTCCGAGTGACCGCTTCCATCGCATCTGGATCTGCCTCAGTCGGAGCGGGCAAGGTAAAGGTGCGGTTGGTGTTTTTGAATGCAGTCGTCAACTGAGCCACGACTTCGGTCGTGGAGAGGATGCCATCAGACTCATCACCCAGCGTTCCACCACCCATGGTATCCAGCAGCTCAAATAGCTCCTTATCGTTAGTCAAAGGGCCGCTTCCGTGTCCGGCACCCAATGCCACGGTCAGGTCGGCCACTGAAATCTCTCCGTCTCCTCCAGCCAACAAGTCAAAAAGCAGACTCCGCTCGTTGGTTTGAAAATTCTCTGATTTCTCAAAATCCACGACAGAAGGCCCGACCACTCCCAACCAGTAATCTCCATCGTTGATCACGACTTCAATGTCCTGCAAATCCCCAGTTAAGGTATCTCCAGTGCCCACCAACTGAGCTCGATCCGCCGTCGCTTTCAGTGATGTCCAATTCGCAGGAAGCCCCAGCTCTTCAAGACCCGGCAAAGTAGCCAGGGTCGATTCAAACATAGCTAAGCCGAAATTGAAGTTTTCCAGAGAAAGGCCAGTAGCCCCTTCATTAGTCTCTCCGTCATCAATCAATCCATTGCCATTAGCGTCAGTCCAATAAGGGCCACCGGTTCCAACAAAAGCGTTCAGTCCCGAGCCTCCGAGCTTCCATGTGCTCACGTCCACTCCCGACAACGACTGCAAGTCGTCTGAGAAGTCCAAAGTCAGCCCGCCGATTTCCTGAGCTACTCTTTCAATTTCGTTGATCAGATCAATGAGCGGACCACTATTTTCCAATACTTTCGGAAACCCGGTTCCCAATGTCACTTGCACCTGAGGGCCTTTCTCAAAAGTCAGACGGCCACTGGCGTGGACAAATTCACTGAGCTGCAATTCGGCATAACCAATCGATCCACCGATCCGCTGGTTGCCATCAAAATCCATGTAGAATGACACTCCTCCCGTTTCCACTTCGTAGCCGGGAGGATCATACTTATCGTCATTGTCCGCATCAGCTCCCAGAGCCCACCCCAAATTCGTCTGCGTCTTATTTATCAACACTCCCTTCGCTTTTTCAGGATCCTGCACCTGGCGGGTTCGATTGGTTTCCTTAAAAGCAGTCGTCAACTGCGCCACCACTTCGGTAGTAGAAAGGATTCCGTCTGGCTCATCTCCCAACGCTCCTCCGCCGTCAATGTCCAGCAGAGCGAATAGGTCTTCGACCGTGACGATCAATCCACTTCCGTGACCCGCTCCAAGCGCCGTGTTTAACTCACCCACGTCAATAGATCCATCTGCATTGCTATCGATTACCTCAAAGAGCAGCTGACGCTCATCCGTGTTCAGATTATCCGACAAAGTGAAGTCCACCACGGGAGGCCCGATTCCTCCGGGCCAAGTGTCGCCGTCGTTGATCACCACTTCGATGTCCTGAAAATCTGCGACTACCTGATCTCCGCCGCCAATCAACTGCGCCCGGTCTGCCGTCGCTTTCAACGCCGTCCAGGTCGTAGGCAAGCCAAGAGCACTCAGCCCCGGAAGGGTCGTCAGGGTTGATTCAAAACTCGCGTAACCAAAGCTGAAATTTTCCAGCGAGAGACCTGACGCATCTTCATTCAACTCAGCCGTTTCATCCGCGTCCACCAGCCCGTCGCCATTCAAGTCGCCATACTCGACTCCGTCCACCGTCTGAGTCGCTTTCGGAGTGCCATCGGCGTTTGTCAGGCTGGTTCCATCAGGCATAACCCACGAAATCAACCCGTCCCTATCCAAGTCTGTCCAATAAGGCCCATTGACCCCAGCAAACGCATGCAGTCCAGCTCCACCGAGCTTCCAAGTGCTCACATCCACACCCGATAGCGTTTGGAAGTCATCCGAGAAATCCAAGGTGAGCCCTCCAATGTCCTTAACCTTTGTTTCGATCTCATTGATCAAGTCGATCAGGAATCCTTCCTCACCCAACTGATTTGGAAACCCGGTTCCCAAGGTCACCTGCACTTGGGGGCCTTTTTCAAAATTCAACGATCCGCGCACGTGAACAAACTCACTCAACTGCAGTTCGGCATGCCCAATCGATCCGCCAATCCGCTGATTGCCGTCAAAATCCATGTAGAACGGCACCCCGCCGGTTTCCACTTCGTAACCGGGAGGATCATACTTGTCGTCGCTGTCTTTGTCCGCCGCTAGCACCCACGACAACAAGGCCTGAGTTAAATCTTCTTCCGCATCTGGGTCTGCGTCAGTCGGTGCCGGCACGGTGTAGGTCCGATTGGTCTCCTTGAATGCTGTCGTCAGTTGCGCCACCACTTCGGTCGTGGAGAGGATGCCGTCCGGCTCATCCCCTAACAAGCCTCCGCCATCAATGTCCAGTAACTCAAACAAGTCTTCCACCGTCACGATCAATCCACTCCCGTGACCCACTCCAATGGCGGCATCGAGATCAGCGACGGAAATCTCACCGTCATCACCGGCCAACAACTCAAAGAGTAACTTTCGCTCATCCGTGTTCAAATTGTCCGACAGAGTAAAGTCCACCACCGGAGGCCCGATCCCTCCGGGCCATTCATCTCCGTCGTTGATCACCACCACAATGTCCTGCAGGTCTCCGGTGATCTGGTCACCGCCGCCAACCAATTGCGCCCGATCCGCCGTCGCTTTCAATGCGGTCCAGGTTGTGGGCAAGCCTAACTCTTTCAGGCCGGGAAGCGTCGTCAGGGTCGATTCAAAACTCGCGTAACCAAAGTTGAAGTTTTCCAGTGACAGCCCGGTCGCTTCTTCATTGAGCTCAGCGGTTTCGTCCGCGTCCACCAGCCCGTCGCCATTCAAGTCGCCATACTCCACTCCGTCCACCGTCTGAGTGGCTTTCGGAGTGCCCTCGACATTCGTCAGGCTGGTTCCATCGGGCAAGACCCACGAAATCAACCCGTCCCTATCCAGATCCGTCCAATAAGGACCGCCCACTCCCGCAAACGCATGCAGCCCGGCTCCACCCAACTTCCAAGTGCTCACATCCACGCCAGAAAGCGTTTGCAAGTCATCCGAAAAATCCAGGGTCAGCCCTCCGATTTCCTGAACCTTCGTTTCAATCGCGCTGATGAGATCGACTAGAATACCATCTTCACCCAACTGATTAGGGAAGCCGGTTCCCAAAGTCACCTGCACCTGCGGACCTTTTTCAAAGCTCAGCGATCCTGTCACATGAATGAACTCACTCAGGGCAAGTTCAGCGTAGCCAATCGTTCCGCCAATCCGCTGATTGCCGTCAAAATCCATGTAGAATGGCACGCCGCCCGTTTCCACTTCGTAACCGGGAGGGTCATACTTGTCATCACTGTCTTTGTCCGCAGCTAGCACCCACGACAACAAGGTCTGAGTAAGATCTTCTTCCGCATCTGGATCTGCGTCAGTCGGTGCCGGCACGGTGTAGGTCCGATCGGTCTCCTTAAATGCTGTCGTCAGTTGCGCCACCACTTCGGTCGTCGACAAAATGCCGTCCGGCTCATTTCCCAACAAACCTCCACCGTTAATGTCCAGCAACTCAAACAGGTCTTCCACTGTCACGATCAATCCACTCCCGTGACCCACTCCAATGGCGGCATCGAGATCGGCGACGGAAATCTCACCGTCATCGCCGGCCAACAACTCAAAGAGTAACTTTCGCTCATCCGTGTTTAGATTGCCCGACAGAGTAAAGTCCACCACCGGAGGTCCAATACCACCCGGCCAGGTGTCGCCATCATTAATTACCAGTTCAATGTCCTGCAGGTCTCCGGTGATTTGATCTCCTCCCCCAACCAACTGCGCTCGATCCGCGGTCGCTTTGAGAGCTGTCCAGGTCGTGGGCAAGCCAAGAGCCTCAAGCCCTGGAAGCGTTGTCAGAGTCGATTCGAAACTCGCGTAACCAAAGTTGAAATTTTCCAGCGACAAACCAGTCGCTTCTTCGTTGAGTTCTGCGGTTTCATCGGCGTCCACCAACCCGTCACCATTTAAGTCGCCATACTCCACTCCATCCACGATCTGAGTCGCTTTCGGGGTACCGTCCGCATTCGTCAGACTGGTCCCGTCAGGCAAGGCCCACGAAATTAGTCGGTCGCCATCCAGGTCCGTCCAATAAGGCCCTCCCACACCCGCAAACGCATTCAGCCCGGCGCCACCGAGCTTCCATGTGCTCACATCCACGCCAGACAGCGTTTGCAAGTCATCCGAGAAATCCAAAGTCAGCCCTCCGATTTCCTGAACCTTATCTTCGATGACAGAAATCAAATCAACCAACAAGCCATCCCCGGCCAGCTGATTTGGAAACCCGGTTCCCAAAGTCACCTGCACCTGCGGACCTTTTTCAAAATTCAGCGATCCAGCGACATGGACGAATTCACTCAGAGCGAGTTCGGCGTAGCCAATCGATCCGCCAATTCGCTGGTTGCCATCAAAGTCCATGTAGAATGGCACCCCACCGGTTTCCACTTCATACCCGGGAGGGTCATACTTGTCGTCGCTGTCTTTGTCCGCCGCCAACACCCACGCCAACAAAGTCTGCTCCAGATCTTTCTCATCATCAGGATCAGCCGTGTCCAGATCCGGCACCTTGTAGGTGCGTTTGGCCTCCTTAAATGTGGTCGTCAACTGCGCCACCACTTCGGTCGTCGACAAAATCCCGTCCGGGTCATCTCCCAACGCGCCTCCGCCATCAATATCCAGCAACTCAAACAGGTCTTCCACCGTCACGATCAGTCCACTCCCATGACCCACTCCTATTGCCGCATCCAGATCGGCGACAGAAATCTCACCATCATCACCGGCCAACAACTCAAAGAGCAACTTTCGCTCATCCGTGTTCAGATTATCCGACAGGGTAAAGTCCACCACCGGAGGTCCGATACCGCCGGGCCAGGTGTCGCCATCATTGATCACCACTTCGATGTCCTGCAGATCTCCGGTGATTTGATCCCCTCCTCCAATGAGTTGCGCCCGATCCGCCGTCGCTTTCAATGCCGTCCAGGTCGAAGGAAAACCGAGAGCCTGAAAAGGAGGAAGAGAAGTCAGGGTCGATTCAAAGCTCGCGTAACCAAAGCTGAAGTTTTCCAGCGACACTCCAGTCGCTTCGTCGTTGAGCTCAGCAGTTTCATTGGCATCCACCAGCCCGTCGCCGTTCAAGTCGCCATACTCCACTCCGTCTACCGTCTGAGTGGCCTTCGGAGTGCCATCGACATTCGTCAGGCTGGTTCCGTCCGGCGTTGTCCAAGAAATTAGTCGGTCGCCATCGAGATCCGCCCAATAAGGCCCCCCCAATCCCGCAAACGCATTCAATCCTGCGCCACCTAACTTCCAAGTGCTCACATCCACACCAGAAAGCGCTTGGAAGTCATCGGAGAAATCAAGAGTCAGCCCTCCGATTTCCTGAATCTTCGTTTCAATCTCGGTGATGAGATCCACCAGAAGGCCATCTTCCCCTATCTGATTGGGAAACCCGGTTCCCAAGGTCACCTGCACCTGCGGACCTTTTTCAAAACTCAGCGATCCAGCGACATGGACAAATTCACTGATGGATACCTCGCCATACTCAATCGATCCGCCAATCCGCTGGTTGCCATCAAAGTCCAGGTAGATCGACTTACCTCCCGTTTCCACTTCGTAGCCGGGAGGATCATACTTGTCGTCACCGTCCTTGTCCGCCGCCAATACCCACGCCAGATTCGTCTGGGTATCAGGCTTCATATTATCTGGATCAGCCGGCGTAGGATCGGGCACCATCCGTGTCCGATTTTGCTCTTTAAAAGTGGTCGTCAACTGACCCACGACCTCAGTCGTGGTCAAAATGCCGTCCGACTGATCTCCAAACTCTCCACCACCATCGATATCCAGCAATTCAAGGAGGTCTTCGACTGTCACAATCAGGCCGCTGCCGTGACCCACTCCGAGGGCGGCGTCTAACTCTGCCACTTCGATCGCTCCGCTTTCGTCAGTGTCAAAGGTCTCAAACAACAACTGACGCTCATCTACCTTGAAGTTCGCCGAGGCCTGAAAGTCTACCACCGATGGCCCAATTTCAACAGGACCCAATCTCCATGGCTCACCATCATTGATTACCACCTCGATTCCTTCCAGCTCACCCGTGATTCCATCACCACCACCAACGATTCCAGCTCGGTCCGCCGTCGCCTTCAGCGCCCACCATTTCGCGGGGATCGGAAACGGTTCAAGCGAAACGCCGGCAGCACTGAACAGATCCTTGATTGTATCGATCAAGGTCGAAGAAAAGCTCGCATACCCAAAATTGAAGTTCTCGATCGAGAGACCCACGGCGTCTTCATTGAGTTCGCCATCATCGATCACACCATCACGGTTCACGTCATCCCAATACGGTCCGCCCGTTCCAACGAATGCGTTCAATCCAGCCCCACCGATTTTAAACGTACTCACATCCACTCCCGAAATGGCCTGCAGGTCATTCGAGAAATCCAAGGTCAACCCGCCCTTGTCCTTCAACTCCGTCTTGATGGTATCCACCAAATCTGCCAACGGTCCCTCATCGCTCAATTGATTCGGAAACCCAGTTCCCAAGGTCAACTGCACCTGGGGCCCTTTTTCAAAGGAAAGCGAACCACTTACGTGAACAAACTCACTGATGGCTACTTCCCCATACTCAATCGATCCGCCAATCCGCTGGTTGCCATCAAAGTCCAGGTAGATCGACTTACCTCCCGTTTCCACTTCGTAGCCGGGAGGATCATACTTGTCGTCACTGTCCTTGTCCGCCGCCAACACCCACGCCAGATTCGTCTGGGTATCGGGCTTCATTTGGTCCGGATCAGCCGGCGTAGGATCAGGCACCTGACGGGTCTGGTTCTGCTCTTTAAACGCGGTCGTCAACTGACCGACTACTTCGGTCGTCGACAGAAAGCCATCAGGCTCATCTCCCATCGCTCCTCCACCGGAAATATCGAGCAAGCCAACCAAGTCTTCCACCGTGAGGATCAATCCACTGCCGTGACCCGTTCCCAAGGCAGCATCGAGATCCGCGACAGAAATTTCGCCATCATCTCCCGCTATCACATCAAACAGCAACTGACGCTCATCCACTTTAAAGTTCTCCGAAGCCTGGAAATCCACCACCGACGGCCCAATTTCAACCGGGCCGAGCCCCCATGGGTCGCCATCATTGATCAGCACCTCAATTCCTTCCAACTCGCCAGTGATCCCATCACCACCACCAATGATGCCAGCTCGTTCAGCCGTCGCCTTCAGCGCCCACCACTGTGAAGGAACAGGAAACGGTGTCGGCGGCACAGCCGGATCAGGATACAGCAAATCCCGGATCGTATCGATCAGCGTCGAGGAAAAGCTCGCATACCCGAAATTGAAGTTCTCGATCGAGAGACCCACCGCGTCTTCGTTGAGCTCGCCATCGTCGATCACTCCGTCACGGTCGATATCATCCCAGTAAGGCCCACCCGAGCCCACGAAAGCACTCAGTCCAGCGCCACCGATCTTGAAGGTGCTCACGTCTACTCCTGAGATCGCCTGCAGATTGTCAGAAAAGTCGAGGGTCAGTCCGCCTTTGTCCTGCAGCTCGGTGTTAAGGAAATTCACCAAGCCTGCCAACGGCCCGTCTTCGCTCAATTGATTCGGGAAACCCGTTCCCAAAGTCAACTGCACCTGAGGCCCCTGCTCAAAGGCAAGTGACCCGCTCACATGCACGTATTCACTGATGGCCAATTCGCCATACTCAATTGTGCCGCCAACCCGTTGGTTGCCATCAAAGTCCAGGTAGATCGACTTACCTCCCGTTTCAACTTCGTAGCCAGGAGGGTCATACTTGTCGTCACTGTCCCTGTCCGCTGCCAGCACCCAACCCAGATTCGTCTGAGTTTCCGGCTTCGTTTTATCAGGATCAGCTGGTGTTGGATCTGGCACTTGAAGGGTCAAGCTGCCCTCCTTAAAATCTGTGGTGAGCTGCGAAACCACTTCTGCCGTCGTCAGAATTCCGTCTGGCTCATCTCCTAGCGCACCGCCGCCACTGATATCCAGCAACTCGAACAACTTCTCTCCAGTCACAATCAGGCCACTCCCATGCCCCACTCCCAGCGCTAGATTCAAATCAGCTACCGAGATCTCACCATCTCCACCCGCAATCACATCAAAGAGCAGCTTCCGCTCATCCACGTTGAAATTTTCCGAGGCGGCGAAGTCGATCACAGACGGCCCCACTTCTGCCGGACCAATCTGCCAAGGGTTGCCATCATTGATAACCACCTCAATTCCTTCCAAGTCGCCCGTGATCCCATCGCCACCACCAACGACATGCGCCCGATCTGCCGTCGCCTTCAGCGCCCACCACTCAGACGGAATCGGAAACGGATCAATATCAATCCCCGCGGCTTCGAGCAGATCCTTGATCGTATCAATCAGCGTCGAGGAGAAACTCGCGTAACCAAAATTGAAGTTCTCAATCGAGAGCCCAATCGCATCCTCGTTGAGCTCACCATCATCAATCACCCCATCTCGGTTGATATCGTTCCAGTAGGGTCCTCCCGAGCCAACGAAGGCATTCAATCCAGCGCCGCCCAACTTCCACGTGCTCACATCCACACCTGAAATCGCCTGCAAATTGTCAGAAAAGTCCAGAGTCAGCCCACCTTTGTCCCGCAGCTCGGTGTTGATCGTGCTGATCAAATCAACAATGATGCCCGTATCTCCAATTTGATTTGGAAAGCCCGTCCCAAGAGTCACCTGAACCTGAGGCCCCTTTTCAAAAGAAAGCGCTCCGCTCGCATAAACGTAACTGCTGATGGCCAACTCTCCGTGGGCAATCGTTCCGCCAATCCTCTGATTGCCATCAAAGTCCAGATAGACCGAAACACCACTCGTTTCGACTTCGTAGCCAGCAGGATCAATCTTGTCATCGCCATCCGCATCCGCTTCCAATACCCACGCCAGATTCGTCTTGGTCTCTGATTTCGTATTTTCGGGGTCAGCCGGAGTCGGATCAGGCACCTGACGCGTTCTGACCACCGCCTTAAATGCCGCGGTTAACTGACCGACCACCTCAGTCTTCAGTAGGATCCCATCGGCTTCGTCACCCAAAACGCCACCTCCAGCAATATCAAGCAGCTCAAACAGGCCGGCTCCTGTCGCCAGGGCTCCACTTCCGTGTCCGGCTCCCAGGGCAAAGTCCAACTCTGAGATTTCAATGATCCCGCTCTCATCCGTATCAAAAGCCTCAAACAACAGCTGGCGCTCGTCAGTCTTGACGCTCTCCGAAACAGTGAAGTCGATCACCGACGGCCCGATTTCGACTGGCCCAACTTTCCAGGGGTCCCCGTCATTGATTACCACCTCAATGTCCTCAAGCGTCGCGGCGCGATCACCTCCACCCACCAAAATAGCACTATCGGCCGTCGCCTTCAGCGCAGACCAGGTCGAAGGCAGCCCCAAAAGGCCCAGACCGGGGAAACCACTTCTGAACATCGAATACCCGAAATCCAGACTTTCCACAAACAGACCGTCTGAGTTCTCGTTGAGCTCCGCCGTTTCATTGGCGTCGACGATCTTATCTCCGTTCAGGTCACCATAGGTCACTCCGTCGATGGTCTGATTGGCCATCGGGCTCCCATCGAGGTTGGTGATGGACGTCCCATCTGGCAACACCCATGAAATCAGGCCGTCGTTATCCAGATCCGTCCAGTACGGGCCACCCAAGCCCACGAAAGCTGAAACATCGGATCCACTGATCGTGATCGGTCTCACCGGAACCCCCGACAAAGTCTGAAAGTCCTCGGAGAAATTCAGGTTCAGTCCCGGGATGCCGCCCAGGATCGCCGTTTCGATCTGATTGATGAAGGCGACCAGGGGACCACTGTCCGAGAGCTGATTCGGGAATCCAGTGCCCAGCGTCACCTCAAGGGAAGCATCGATACTGAATTCAAACGAACCCTGAAGGTAGACAAACTCACTGATCGCCAACTTCCCGGTCAGCGTCTTGGTGGTATCAAACGAGAAGTAGTCGCTGTAATACAGGCCAAGAACCTCGTTGATCAGAGGAGAGGACGAAACAAGGGCACTGGTGCCGGGTGCCTCCTTAACGACCAACTGCACTTTCTGATTCAATTCCACCAAATCAAAATAGAGGCTGCCGTCTCCAAACCCGTAGAGGCCGACTGCATCCTCAAACTTACCTGTCGAAATCCCCGTGAATGTCAGGATATCGAAAGTATCTCCCAACTCCGGGGTGTAGCCACCCAGCAGCTCGATTTCCAAAGCTCCTCCCAAAGTGACATCGCCTGTCACATTAATTTGGTCAAAGTCGACACCGGCCACTCCACCACCACCGGCGATCTCGATGATCAACCGTCCTGCAGCAGGCACGCCCTCATCAGCATCATTTTCAGGATCCGGAGATGTTCCCAAATTCAGGTTTCCTGCCACCCCAATCACACCCGGTGAATTACCAGGATTGAGAACCCCTTGATTCGAGACATTCCCATTCACAGTGCCGCTGCCATCCAGGGTGTCATTTTCGCCGATGACCAAATCATCGAACGGGTTAAACACATTCTCAGCCGTCAGATGAATCGTGAGGCCGGGTCCGGACGAACTGCTCGCATCCACAAAATCCTCGAGACCGGAAAAGGTGAGTGAAGTGCCAGTGGTAACAATCTTACCAGCCCCTTGGTTTTCGCCCGCCGTGTAGGTCGCTCCTTCAGTGCCTTCCAGCACGAGCGCATCTAGGCCGCCGCCGCCGTGAAATTCGAGAGCAAGCGGAAGATCACCAGAGGAGAGATCGACGAACAGACGGTCGTCAGTAGAATCGCTGCCGAAGACCTTCAGGCGGCTGACCCCTTGCTGGGAAAGGGCTTCAGGGCGTAGATCAGAGAGATCCAGATCCCCGGAAATGAAAACACTCAGCGAGTCTACAGCATCGTATTGAGCTGTGTAGCTGAGGTAGGTAAAGGTTGAATTGAGAGTAAAATTAGTGTTTTCACCAGCCGGTGGACCGTTTGCCGCCAGCAGAGTATCAACGAGTTGCTGGGGGACTGGATTGGAAACATCACCGGATGTCCCTTCGTCCAAATTGGTATTGTAAGGAGTAAGCTCACCTTTCGACTCCTCCTCTTCTTCGACCGGTTCAACCTCAGTCTGAGCTTCCGGGAGCTGTGGGATCACCCCGGTTTCGAGCGGACCAAAGGCAGCTTCGAGGACCTCAGTTTTGCCGAAGATATAGTCAGCTTCGCCCTCATCATTCGACTCGGATTGGTCCGACTGAGGCGTCTCCAGTAACACATGCTCTGACTGGGAGTGAGGGTCAACTTGTACCGACCCTAGACCAGAAACGGCGCCCATCGCTGCCAGAACAGGGGCATCAACTGGGCCCGCCGAGAGAAGAATCCGAGGCTCCAGGAGCTCGACTTGATAAGCATCGGCACCCTCTTCAGAGCGCACTGATGATCTGTATTTCCCTTCCGACAAGGCCGGAAATCTGCACGAATACTAACAAAATAGCAATACTATTAGCCTTACTAAGCCAAAAAAAATCTTAATTTGGCGACACAGGCCCCCCTTCAAGAGCCGTTTCGCCCTTTGGAGAATCCCAAGTTCCGGCGAATTTCGGCCTCTGTTTTCATGACCTGTCGGCGTCTTCGCACGGCCTGAGACTGCGCCCGAAACTGGCTCCAACGCAGAAAGATCGACCCCATCCTCTGGCCGATCACAGGGGCTAAACCGCCCTGTTTCTTGAGCATCCAGGTCCAGAACCTAAGCAGGCGTTTGGGTAAAAATCGGACAAAGAGAGGATCCTCAGCACTGAAGAATGCCAACACCGAACCCGGGTCCCCTTGCCGGCCAGAACGCCCATACAGCTGACGGTCCACCCGGGCGCTTTCGTGCGGTTCGGAGGCCACCACATGGAGCCCTCCGAGGTTATCCACCCCATGCCCGAGGAGAATATCGGTGCCCCTACCCGCCATATTCGTCGCAATCGTAATCCTGGATCGACTGCCTGCGGCACGGACCATGACCGCCTCTTCTTTGTGGCGACGAGCATTGAGAACATGGCAGATCAACCCCTCTTCGAGCAACAAATCGGCCAGCAATTCACTGGATTCGACGCTTCGCACTCCCACCAGAGTGGGCTGCCCGCGAGCATGCCGCACCTTGACCTCGGCCCCGATTGCGAAGGCTTTTGCCTCCAGGTTGGAATAGAATCGCCGCCCCAGAAACTGTCGCTGACACGGCAAATTCCGAGGAATAGGAAGGGTCGGAAGGCCATAGGTCTGCCAGATCTCTGCCGCCACCTCCTTGACCGTCCCGGAGGCTCCAGCGAGGGACTCATACTTGCCGAAAAACTCCTGAAAAGAGATTCGAGCAATCGTTTCCGTCACTCCAGAGAGCGGAACCCCTTCTTTGGCCTCAATCATCTGATGAAGCCCTTGTCTCCAGGTCCTCATGGGCATGGGCCGGCCCGTTGCCTCGTCCACAATGACCACTTTTTCGTCCTCAATCACATAATGTTCATCTAAGCGAAAGAACTCTCTGGCCTCCACCGCTAGGTGCAGTAACTCCGTCCTCCGACCAAATCTTGACCAGAGACGAGCCCCTTTCATCTCCCACTCAGAGGTAATCTGATCCAACCGACCAGGGACAAATTCGATCGATTTGCGGGCCATATCGACCTCGTAATCCACGCCTCGACTCAATTTCGAAGCCACATTCCAGGCAGAAGAACAAGCGATCTCAAGCTCTCCTGGATCAAGGCTCCGGCTGATTATCAAAGGGGTTACCGCCTCATCGATCAGCGCGTTGTCTGCCTCATCAAGCAGGGCAAAATAGAGGCCCCTCTGGACTGGCTCATGATGAGAAAAGCGCCCAGTGCCACTCAAACGGGACAAGGTCGTCCGCGCACCCAATTCATCCATCCCTCCCAGTCGAATGCGGTCCCGAAGGTAATCGGCCGCCACTTCCTTTGCCGTGGTGTAGGTCACATCGCACCCGTAGGCCCGACGCCGGTCCTCGTCTGTGGATTCGCCCAGAACCTTTCCGACCGTCAATCCCACTCTCCGATAAAAGGGCTCCAGCTGTCCGGCATCCCGCCCAGCGAGGTAGTCATTTGCCGTAATCACATGGCAGGGGAAGCCCGACCATGCCTGATAAGCCGCCGTTAAAGCCAGGGCAAGCGTCTTGCCCTCCCCTGTATCCACTTCCGTGAGGAAGCCTCGAATAAGGGCCTCCGAAGCCATCAACTGAACCGAATAGGCTGCCAGGCCTAGTTCCCGCTTGGCCGCTACCGCCAGCAGGGCAAGCCCTTCCTCCAACACCCCATTGTCCGAATCAGAGCGAGCGAGCCTTTCATTTCGAGCGCGGGAAAGTGCCTCGTTCAGTTCTCCCTCTTTGAGTTCTTCGAACTTTTGACGAAGCAGATCGACTCGGATCGCTGATGCGGCGAGGCCCTTGGTTCTCCATGGAGCGCGCCGCCAACGGCCAATACAGCGATAGGATAGAGCGTCTAGACCGACAGGAGGAGGGGGGATTTTCCTCTCGTGAACGATCCTCTGTTGCTCGCTGGGAGTAGCCATTCGGGTAGAAAAGAAGGACGATCAGACGCGATAATTTCGCTGAAACAGCTGACGAATACTACGAACCCACCTTGGAAGCAAGGGCTCCCATGGGAGATCAATCCGGGCCACTCCTTCCTGACCGTGGACCAGATAGCTGGTCTCTTTCGGAACCAAAAAGGCCCGGACCTCAAAGAATGGTTCAGAACTCAGCTGACTTTTCTGGCTGGCCTCCACCCGGTCCAATCGATCGGCCCCTCCAGGGCGACGCGCTCCATCTGCTTCAAGGGAACGATTCGACGGGATCGCCTGGAGATCCGAAACAGCCATCGTAAAGCCTTCCTGACCCCTGATTTTGACGCCGGATTTCTCCACTTTTCCACCGAAGAGCCTCGCCACATCAGCCTGCCTTACTTCCGCGGCAAGATAATGAACGTCGGCTCCCTGAACCATGCCCAATTCAACGCCTCGCTGCAAAGTCGCCCCTTGATAGGCCCCCAACTCCGGGGCGATCCACCTGCCATCGACTGGCGCCCTGATAATCAAAGCCTTCTTCTGAGCGGCGAGCTTGTCCAAGCGAGCCTCGAGCGCCTCCATGTAGCTTTCGAGACTCAAGTATCGAACCGGATCGGCTTCCAATGCATCGCGACGCTGGGCTTGCGCCTTCACCTGGTCCAATTTCACGAATTGAAACTCCTGCTCCAACTCAAAACTGGCCATCGAAGCGAGAGCTTCGCCTTTCTCAACCATTGAGCCGGAAGGGATCAGTATCTCACTGAGAACGCCTGAAGTCCCGGCAAACACGCCTGAATAGGGATCCGACCGGACGGTTCCAGAAGCCCTGAAATGACTGGGCAGCGGAACAAACGCGAGAACAGAGAAGATCCCCACAATAATACCAGCACACAGCCCGACAGCCAAGCCCCGCCTGGAGTCGAGTTTGGGACTGGAGCATAAATAGCGAATTGCCTTAATGACGGGAAGAACCAGCCAGATAAAGCCAAAAACCACCGCAAGAATGACCCCGATCCCATAGAACCAATGGGACACCAGAAGCAAAATCCCTGTCAGAAGGATGATTCGATAGATGAAGGCCGCCACAAAATAGAACACCAACCAGCAGGTTTCCGTCTTCGTTTCCGCTGGATTGACCGAATTTGGCAATCGAAACAGATACCGCTCTATCAGGTATAAAGAGGTCCGCGAAGCCCGCTGCTGAAGATTCGGAACCTCGAGAATGTCCGAAAGAATGTGGTAGCCATCGAACCGGAGAAGTGGGTTTAGATTGAAGAGCAAGGTGCCAACCGACGCGATAATAATGGCGTTATAGGCGACCGTATGAGCCAATCCATCTGCGGTATTGGCCCAAATCACAGCGGCAAGAGAGGCGAGAAAGACCTCCATGATCATACCCGCAGATGCCACCAGAATACGCTTACTCTTCTGCCTGAATGCCCAACTCGAAGAGGCATCCACGAAGGGGAGAGGGTTCAAAAGCAGCAACATGATTCCCATTTGCGGTACTTCGCCCCCATACTTGCGGCAGAAATACCCGTGGGCGTATTCGTGAAGCCCTTTGATCACGATCATGGCTCCATACAACCAGGGCAGATTACTCGCTCCCAGCAGATCACCGGTTTCAGCCCGAAATTGCTCCCAGTTCTCCGCAATCGCTTTCGCCCCAAACCCTAGCGCAATCAGCCAGGCGACAAATCCGACCCTGGAGATCATCCAGCTCACCAATGGAAGGGTTCGTTGAAGAAACCGGTCAGGATTAAAAAGAGGAATTCGAATGAATAGCAAACTCGACCACTGCTGCTTGACCCGGCTGCGATCTTCTTTTTCCTTCGCCGAAAACAAGGACGCCACATCTCCCTCCAAATCACTGCGAAGCAGGCCGGATTGATGCAATTGCGAGAGCAATTGAACGACTTCGCCCTGTCCGGGCGCCTCATCCGGCGATGCATCCAGGCACCGGTCCCAGGCTTCTCCCACTGTTCCGCTGCGCTCCAACTCACAGATAAACCGATAAGCGGGAGGCCGGATTCGGAAAAATCGATTTCCGAGCAAGTCCCTCACCACATACCACCGGCGTCCACGGTATCGCTGAGGGAATATATCGACCCCCGGCCTCAGCCGGACCTTGCGTCCCTCTACCCGATGCCAGGATTCATCAAAGGTTGCAGCCCGATTCATCACATTTTCCTAGACCCAGATCCAAAGGCGAAGAGTTTCGATCAAGCGGTGCCCGCCGATCCACAGAAGCGATCGTTTGCCCGCATTGATCTTGCAGACGCCACTCATTCCAGGGCGCCACCAGGATTCAGGCTCGACCGTGACTCCAGCTCGAAGCAGAAAGACGGTTCCTTCGGGGCGAAACTGGGCAACCGGTTCAAACCGATCAATTTTGACGGGAAATTTCTCTCCCGGACGACTGGCAAAAGCGATTTCACCTTCACTTCCAGCCTCAAGGTAGGAAACATCACGGTTATCCACCTGCAATTGACCAAATAGGTCCTTCAGTTGAACCACCTTGAGCAGTTCCTCACCAGCTTGGACCGGTGACAAAAGGCGCTCTCTCAGGTCGCCTTCGACGACTACCCCCAAAAATGGCGCAGTGACTTGAGTCAGGCCCAGTCGGTGCCGAATGATAGCCAACCTGGCGTCGGCCTGCTCAACATCCGCCTTTGCCACCATCATCTGAGCCAACTCACCATTGGCTTCATGGCGGCGGGATTCCCCCAAATTCTTGTTCCGCACAGCAACGGTATCCGACTCCTCTAGAAGCAGTTCTTTCCGGTCCAGATCGACGAGACTCTGCCCCTCTTGGACCACATCACCCAAATGGTAGTGCACCTCGTCAATGTAACCTGGAAAAGGAGCGGATATGATCGCCGCAGCATCGGTCTTCAGAATGAAAGGCGCTCTGACTTTGTGCTCCACCTGAATCAAAGCCAAAGCGACGATCCCAATGAACAAAAGTATCCCGGTGAGTTTCCATCCGGTATTCTCAGGTCCCAGACCCCTTGCAGACCGACGACGAACGGATCTCCAAAGGCGTTTCCCAAACCATCCGGAACTCAAATGAAGGCCTGCCAGTGACGGAGCCACTAGATCCCCGATCAGCCGAGCTCGCTCCATCTCACCTTGCTCCCAGGGCCCATCTTCGGTTGGCCGCTCGAGACAAATGGCCCCAACAGGCGCATCGGGATTACGCAATGGGACTGATAGAACTGATTCACCTTCGCGAGCCAATGAAAATTGCTGGTGTTCCCGGCTGATTGGCGAAGCCCCGGCTAGTTCAGGATAGGACACCTCATTATCCTGATCCGTCGCTTCCTCCATCACCTCCTGGAGGGCCAAGGCCTCCTGAGAATTGGCTGAAATTCTCCCTCCGTGGCTGGTTGCCTTTAACTTGAGATCGGATCCTTCTATCCAGGCCAATGAAATCCGGGACGCCTTCATCGGTGCTGCCAGCTCGTTACAGATGCGCATCGCTGCCTCTTCAAACTTCGTGGTTTCACCCAAGGCCAGGCCCAAATCCAACACTTCCGTCAGCGTCAGTAACTTTTCGTCAGCTCTCCGCGCATGCCGCCGTGCCTGATACATATCCGCCAAAAGTCTAATCTCCTTGGCGACCAACTCTTTCAGGGCTTCATCTTCGGAGGCCCCCTCTACTACCACCCATAGCGATGGCAAGCCTTCCCGAGCGGGCAATACCAGTCCCTCAAAACGCGTTTTCGACGATCCAGACAGATTCTCAAAAAGGGAGCCGGAAGCCTCAGCCAGCCGAGTCGTCACCCCGGCCTTGGCTAGCTTTCGCGCCGCGCCATCTGGAATCTGGGCCAAAACCCTGATCTCATTTCCTGAACCGCCCACCAACAAGCTCACTGCCTCAGCTTCTAACCGGGCTCTCGAATATTCACACAACTTTCCCCAAAAGACTTCCGGCTCTCCATCAAACTCAGCCAATGCCTCATAGGCAGAGAGAAGTCCGGGCTCTGTGAGATCGAAATTCATGGGTCAATGGTGCCAATCCCTTCAAGGATTGGACTGGGTGGCCTTTCTTTCGCCAGAAGGAAAATCAGCCTCTACTCTGAGGCCAGGTCGAACGAGCCCTTCCTTATTGTCCAAAAGCAGGCGCACTCGAAAAAGCCCACTGCGAGAATCGACCTCAGGATCAATGAAATTCAGGGTCGCGCTAAGCTCTTCCATTTCAGGCATTTCAGGAAATCGAACCGTAAGAGACTGCCCCAATTTGATCGAAGGAAGCATCGTGGCATCTAAATGAAAGAGCAGTAACAGCTGGTCAGTTTGCAAGATTTGAAGGATGGGGTCGTTCTCCGCAATGGATTCGCCGGATTCCTTGAACTTGCGGACCACCACCCCGGAAAGCGGAGCCTCGATTTTGCGCTCGTTCAGCTCAGCGTGGGCAATTCCCAACTCAGCGTTGAGCCGTTTTAGCTCAACTTCTGCCTGGAATGCATCATCCTTGCTCGCAACCTTCTGTTCAAACAGCCGCTTTGCCGCGTTGTAATCAAACTCCGCCTTGCTGATCATTTGCACGATCCGCTCTGCCGCCAGCGCCTGCTTTTCGGACTGCAAGCTCACGAGAAGCTGCCCTTCTCGAACGATGTCACCCTCTTCGACGTGGATCTGTTGGATCAGTTCGCGAATGGAAGCACTGATCGTGACGGTCCGATACGGCTTTGCCACTCCTTCCTTGGGCACAACTTCTTGAGACCGTGCCTCTCGACAGAAGAAGCTGCCCACAAGAATCAGAACCAGGCAAGGCCATGACTGAAGCCTCCAAAATTTCGAATCACTAACTATAATCGCAGGCTTCTGGAATTGCATAGCAAGTCGACGCTCTCGATCTGATCTCACGGGCGGTGAGATTCCAGTCTCCATTTCCCATCCGAAGTCAGTTGTGAATTCAGATTGCCAGTATTTTCGTTGTCGATCGAAATCCCGTATTTCTCCATCAGCTGACCAGTCACCAGCCAAAGATCGAGCTGCCCTTTATTTAAGTCCGCCAATGCCGCCAGCTCTCGGCTCCGAGTCTGGGAATACTCATTTTGATACTGCAAAACCTGATAGGTCGTTGATTTCCCTTCTCCCAGCCTCTTGATCTCTCCCTCCATCGCCTGACCGGCGATATCCCGGCCCTTTCGGCCAGTCAATACTCGCTGTCGATCGGTACGGATCCGATTTAATACAGTGTCCAGTTCCAAGGTGATCTGGGCCCTGATGCGGTCTGCATCGATCTCAGCCTGCCGCTCCTGCTGCCTGGCAATTGCTGCCTCTGCGCGAGCACGTTTTGCGCCCAATGGCACAGAGAAAGTAATTCCAACGGTCCATTCGGGACCCTGACCGTCCGCGGCAGCCCCGTAGGACCCGCCATAACTTCCATCGAGACCGTGCAAGCCGGCGCTTGCAATCAAATCAAGCCGCGGCTTGATTTGATTCTTCGCAAAGCCGCTTTGCATCCTTCGCTGATCCACTACCTCGATCGCCTGCAATATGTCATACCGGGAGTTTTGAGCGGCGCATATTAAAGTGACCCGGGAAGGCACATCGAAATCCGCCTTCAGCCGATCACCCGGTATGATTCTCAGCTCTCTATCCGTATCTGCACCGGTTCTGAATAGAAGCTGAAGAGCGTTTTGCCGGTCGACATATTGAGTTTCGGCGATCAGCGCATCCTCTTTTCGGGTGAAAACAGCACCCTCAGCCACCAACACTTCGATCGGCGACAACACTCCTTCGTCACTTCGTTTTTTGTTTTCGGCGTAGAGTGTCTCCGCGAGACGAATCGCATCGCGCTGCACTAACATGTTTTCGTGGGCAAAAATCACGTCATAATAAATCTTCATCGCATTGGCCACGGCAGCAGCGACCCGGGATCGCCACTCCAAGTTTGCAAGTCGCGCATTGGACTGAGCGATGCGGAGTTCCGTTAAATTCACATTCCGTCCCGAGTCCTTCAGCAATGGTTGGGTAACCGTCACTCCCGTGTAAGTCTCGTATTCGGGAAGAAAAATCCCCGGAGGTCTATTCCGATTCAGCGTGTTTTCGAGAATCCGCTGGCTCGTGCCCACTTCGACCGTGGCACCATTGGTGAGCCGCTGAATCAACGAAAGGTTTGAGACATGGTTGCGTTGCTCAAAAATGGTCGGCTGAGCCAGAATCGGAGTCGCCAAGCCAGTCTGAGTATTGGCCGTCGGGATAGTCGCAGCGCCTCCCCCCGTCGCAACGAACTCCTGAGCATTCTGAGGAGTATCAATATATTGATAGGCATAGGACGCTTCAAATCTTGGATCAAAAGCGGCCTTCGCCATCTTGATCCGCTCGGTTTCAATCACCCGATTCAGATCCTGGACTGAGATATCGTGATTGTTCTGAAGCACCAGAGCCACGATCTGCGTCATCGACATTCGCTCAATCTCCGGCTCTGCCCTCAATGAGGGACAGAGCATGCCGATCACCATCGCAGCAGTAAACCATCTGACGCAGGCACGATCTCGGCAAGAACGAACCCAAAACCAAAAAAGGTTGGAACCATGGGTAGGTCGGCTGATATCCATATCGTCGAAGAGATTAGCGGCGCATCTTTCATACCAATCAGCGCTACTCCGACCCATCCTTTAATCTTTCCTAATAAACTGCAACATATTCTATTAAGAAAAGCTAAGCAATTTATTCTGAGGATTGTGTTTACCGCGCTAAAACTCCATTAAAGCTGGTAATTATTACCCCGTAAATTCTAACTGGTATATTTGGCTCCAAAATCACAGCTATCGTGCTTGATCAAAAACAGCCTATCACTCCACCCAAACACCTTGTTCCCTCAGTTGCTTTTCTGCAGTCCCCGCCCAATCACGATTTGCCGCTGGGCTCGCCGGACTGGGATGCAAAATCCGACCAATCGTCACCGGTATCCCGAGTTGATCGGCAATTTTCTTGAGCCTGGTCTCGGCAAACGCCCCAACTCCAATGGCAAACTCCGGCTTCAACAGTTCGAGGTGTTTTGCCACATAGACATCACACGCCGCCGAAACAGGAGCCATCTCGGCCGCCGGTAATTTGTCCGGAGTCCGGTTACGGCCTGATTCCTCCATCCACACCAAGGGACAATAATTGACCACATAATGGTCGATGAAAAAATCTGCCGCCTTGGGATAGGCTTCCGCGAACAATCCCCACAACCGCCTTCCGCTGACTTCGGACTTCTCACAATCAAAGCCAATTATGGGGCGCTTGGGGTGCTCGGGGTTGGGTTTACCCACCGGAGCTGAAATCCCCATCCAGTCCTTCGCGGCAGCAATCTCACCGAATGGCACCCCTGTCTGCGACATGCCCCAGGGGCCTGGATTCATTCCCATCATCAAAACGCGCTTCGTCGAATCCCCAAAACGGGAAACATACTGCTCATGAGAAACGCGTGCGTATTCCAATGGATTGTAGACGTGACTGACAGGCTCCCCAAAAGTAAGGCCATCAAGAGCAGCCACCAATTCATCGGTGGCTTCGAGAAGATTCTTGGCAATGGACATGCTCCACTCAAGGAGATCAGACGCATTCGTCAAGAACTAGCCGTTGCCGAATCCCGACAAAAATCGTATCACGACAGAAATGGGAACGATTCGGAAAATTGCAGTTGTTGGTGCTGGCGCTGTCGGCGGATACTACGGAGCCAAACTGGCAAGGGCGCAGGATGTCTCATTTCTGATGCGGCGTGATCTCCAAGCGGTCATCGACCATGGGCTTTCCATCGAAAGCCCGGAAGGTGATTTCCAGATCAAACCGGTAGCGGCTTTTGCGGACACCACTGAGATTGGGCCGGTCGACCTCGTTGTCATTGCCCTGAAAACCACCTCCAATGAAGCGCTCCAATCACTGATCCCTCCGCTTCTAAAACCGAATACCATTCTTCTGACTCTTCAGAATGGGCTCGGCAACGAAGAATTTCTCCACCAACACTTTCCCTCACAACCAATCCTGGGGGGCTTGTGTTTCGTTTGTATCAACCGGGGAGAACCAGGTGTGATCCGACACATCGCTCACGGTCGGGTAGAAATGGGCGAATTCACAGAGACCACCCATCTCGCAGAAGTTGCTGCCCTTTTTAACAGTGCCGGGATCGACTGCCGCGAGCTTCCCAACCTTGGACTGGCTCGCTGGAGGAAACTGGTCTGGAATGTTCCCTTCAACGGGCTCTCCATTGCTGCCGACAATCTGGACACCTGTCAGATCCTGGACCGACCAGAATTGGTTGATCGAACTCGATCCCTTATGCGCGAAGTAATTGCCGCCGCCTCGGCTCAAGGCTACCAAATCGACGATGATTTTGTGCAGTCGAATATCGAAGGAACCCGGAACATGGGAGCCTATCAACCATCCAGCTTAATCGATTACATGGCTGGCAATGCAGTCGAGGTCGAAGCAATATGGGGAGAGCCCCTCAAAAGGGCACGAGCCCACGGGGTCTCGATGCCCGAACTCGAAAAGCTTCATTTGGAAATTGGCGAGAAGATCAAAAACCGGTAATTTCGCCCTATGGCCTCCCCCGAATTCTCACTCCCCAAAGAACTGATCGGTCACTCCCCTAAAATTGGGCTGGTGCTCGGCTCGGGACTCGGCGGATTCGTTGATTCACTGGAGAATTTAATCAGTGCTCCCTACACGGAGATCGAAGGCCTTCCCATCAGCACAGTGCCCGGCCACGCCGGACAATTGCATCTCGGATCACTAGGCGGAGTCGAGGTCGCCATCGCTCAAGGCCGGGTTCATACCTATGAGGGGCTCTCCGCCAAAGACGTTGCGGCCCCCATCCGCCTGCTACATCAGCTTGGCGTCTCCACCGTGATCCTCACCAACGCAGCTGGCATCGTAAATGCCAATCTACGCCCCGGCAGCTGGATGCTGCTGACGGATCACCTCAATCTTACGAGACTTTCGCCGCTCACGGGATCCGCCCAATTTATTGATCAGACGGAGGTATATTCCCACGAACTGAGAGCACTACTCAAGGCAGAAGCAGCCGAGACCGAAACCACTCGATTGTCTGAAGGAATCTACGCCTGGCTCAATGGCCCCGAATACGAAACACCTGCAGAGGTCCGGATGCTGCGTTCCATGGGGGCCGATGCCGTCGGCATGTCCACCGTTCCAGAAGCCATTCAAGCCCGTGCCCTCGGCATGAGAGTTGTCGCCCTGTCCTGCCTCACGAACTATGGCGCCGGCCTAACTGGACAACCACTGAGCCATGAAGAAGTCATGGAAGTCGGCCAAAAGGCAGCTCAGGAACTCCTCACACTGCTCACCGGTGCCGTTCCGGCAATGGTGGAGATCTAGATCCAATAACGTTCCGCCAAGGAGAGCCCTACTTCTCGGTCACGTGCAATTCCACACCGTGCTCGTCTCTCCATGAGACCTTAAGCTTGGGAGCAACATCACCGCTCCCCGGCAACACATCGATCATCAGGAAACCTCCAGACCTTGAGTCCTGCACATAATCCTGACGAATCAGCCCTTCTGGATCGGTCGACTCGGAATCCCCGGGGAGGCGACCCAACCTTGAATTTGAATCAAGGAGAGAACCACAGGAGAACTCTTCAATTCCCGTTGGATGAATGGAGTGATATTGCCAGTGACGATCACCGCAAACGATGTAGAAATTTTCCTGATCCACCCCCGTCTCCTTAAGCCAGGCGAAGAACTCGTCGCGCTCATGACGGAACCCTCCATGATTAGTGTGATTATCCGTCTTGCGAAGGTCATCAGGCCCAATCATCGGAGTCGGTGAAATCAGCAATTTGAACGCAGCATCACTCTCCCTGAGCGTTTTCTTCAACCAGGCTTTCTGTTCCGCACCCCAGATGGATTTATTCGGCCCATCTTCATCTGCATTATCATCGCGATACACCCGGTTCTCCGGCAGCCAGATCTGAAGATCACGACTAACCCGATGAGTCCGATAAGTTTTCGCATCGCTATCTCCATGTTCGGCAACCGGCAGCTGCTCGATCATCATCTGCAGACCCTCCTCCGGGGTCGGACTGTACTCTCCGGAGTTATCCCCATCATCAATTCGATAATCGTGATCGTCGATCATCCAATAGGTCGGGACGGAGGCAAACAAGTCGCGATACCGGGGCTGAACAAATTGCTCATGCCACTTCTGCCTCAGTTCGGCAGTCGTCTCTGCCCGTGGATTGTCGGGCGTGTCGTAGTAGACGTTGTCGCCCGTTCCCACAAAAAAGTGAGGCTTCAGTTCAAGAATCGCTTCGAGAGCCGGGTATCCCAACTCTTTGTCAGGCCCTTCGTAGGGAGCAGGAAGATGGGTATTATTTTCCAGCAAGTGCTGAGCTTGATCAATCCGGTCATCCCCGTGAAACTTCGCATAATTCATTCCAGTAACGACGACAAAACGAACCGCTTCATCCCCTTGCTGCCCCGGGAGAGTTCGAAACGTAGCGACAGGACCAGCAACGAGCGAATCGAGACTATCCCCTATCCGGGCCGAGCATTGATACTCCGTTCCCGCCTTTAATTCACGAAAAGCCACCCGAGCAATAAAGTCATTTTCTGGCGTGGCTTTCACGGCGACCGGCTCCCCGATTTCGCTGCCGGACTCCGTCAGGGTATACTCGACAACTCCGGCGACACCAGGTAGGTCACGATCGACCAGTTGATCCCCGATCGTTAACCGGACTTGAACCAATCCACTTTCCGAGGTCAACTCGCCCACCATTATTCCCATACCCGCTACGGGCTCTGTGTTTGACTCAGAACAGGAAGACAGCAAAAAGGCGAAGGCAAGGATAGTGATAGATCGATTCATGGAGCTTAGATGTGCTCACTATGCCGTGAGCCAGCGGCTTTGACAAGCGACTGCCCTCACTCCATTACGCCTGCTCACATGACCTACAGTAGGGCTAACAAATCTTCCGGCGTTTCCAAAATTCGTTCCGCGCCCGCAGCGCGCAATTCTTCAACTGGACGGAATCCCCAGCTCACCCCAATCGCATGCATGCCGGCATTCACTGCCGTCATCATATCGACATCGGAATCTCCGATAAAATAGCAATCCTCGACCGCACACCCAACGGCAGAGGCCGCCTCAACCGCTCCGGCGGGATCCGGCTTTTTCTCAATCCCATCGCGCGCTCCCAATACGATATCCCAACTCCATTCACTGAGAAATGAATCGACGCATTTTAAAGTGAAGTCGTGAGACTTGTTCGAAAGCACTCCAATCGGCACCTGTCTCTCAGCCAGCGTATTGAGAAGATCAGAAATCCCAGGAAACAAGACCGTCGTATTCTGCCAGTTTCTCCCATAGGCGGCGCGATACTCCGCCAGGATCACATCTGTTTCCGTCCCTTCAGTAGGACGACTTCCCTCCGGAAAAATATCACGAACGAGATTTACCATCCCGTTCCCAATAAAAGTCCGGTAAGCATCGGTTGGATGCCGAGGAAATCCTCTCGCCTCCAACACGTCGTTACCAGAATCCGCCAAATCCTTCAGCGTATCCAGCAATGTCCCGTCGAGATCAAAGATAATGGCTGATTTTCTGTCACTCATACAGATGGCTCCCGAAGCAGATTCCAGGCACAAATGAGAGCCTTCAAACCGGCCATCTCGATAGAAGGATCGACCCCGCATCCCCAGATCAAGAGACCGCTCTCTATGTGTTGCACCTGAACGTAGGCAGCTGAGTCAGCATCGGAACCGCCTCGCAAGGCCTGGCTCCGATAATCAGTCACCGTGAAGTCCTTTCGGCCCGTCTCCTCTAACAAGTTCACAAACGCGTTAATGGGGCCGTTTCCTTTTCCGTCACCATCAATCACCTCATCACCGATTTTTACGGTGGCATGACACACCACTTCACCTGCCGCCATGGCCGTATGATCGAGCTCAAACTTCTCCAATCTGAGCGGTGCTTCGACATTCACAAACTGCTTGAAAAACAGATCGCCTATTTCTTCGTTGCTCAGTTCACGTCCTGACTCATCTGCTTTCTGATAAATGAATTTCCCGACCTGAGGGTGCATCGTTTTCGGCAAATCGAAGCCATGCTCGCGGTCCAACACATAGGCCACGCCGCCTTTACCACTCTGACTGTTGATCCGAATGATAGCTTCATAACTGCGGCCGAGATCCTGAGGGTCAATCGTCAAATAAGGAACCCCCCAAGGCACATTTTCTCCCGCCGCCTCTTCCGTCTCCTTGGTCCGTCGATCGAAGCCTTTCTTGATCGCATCCTGATGACTTCCCGAAAAGGCAGTAAAGACCAACTCCCCCGCGTAGGGCTGCCGCTCCGGCACCGTCAATCGAGTCGTCTCCTCATAAATTTGGCGAGTCGATGAGAGATCCGAAAAATCGAGCCCCGTTTCGATGCCGTGGCTATTCATGTTCAAAGCGGCAATGACAATATCAAGATTGCCGGTCCGCTCTCCGTTTCCAAACAGCGTGCCTTCGACGCGGTCAGCTCCTGCCATTAATCCCAACTCAGTTGCTGCTGTGCCGGTTCCCCGATCGTTGTGGGTGTGCAAACTGATGATGGTATTTTCCCGGTGATCGACCTGACGACAAAACCACTCGATCTGATCAGCATGCACGTTCGGGGTCGACCATTCGACTGTGGCCGGCAAGTTCAGGATGATTTTTTTATCCACAGTGGGCGCCCACACCCCTGAAACGGCATTGCAAACTTCGACCGCATAATCCAATTCAGTATCGGAAAAGCTTTCCGGTGAATACTGCAGGGTGATGCCCGTGTCCGGCAAAGTCGGAACCAGTTCCTTGATCAACTGAGCTCCATCGACAGCGATCTGCTTGATGCTTTCTTTCGATGCATCTCCAAAAGTCACGCGACGCTGCAAAGGTGAAGTCGAATTGTAAAGATGCACAATCGCCTTCTTCACTCCAACGAGACTTTCATATGTCCGGCGGATCAAATGCTCACGAGCGGGCACCAACACCTGAATGGTGACGTCATCGGGGATCCGATTTTGATCCACCAAGGCACGCAAAAAGTTGAACTCAGTATCGGCCGCAGAAGGAAACCCAACTTCAATCTGCTTGAACCCAATTCGGACCAACTCATCAAAAAGCCGGAGCTTTTCATCCACACTCATCGGAATAGGTAGCGCCTGATTTCCGTCGCGAAGATCGACGCTGCACCAGATTGGAGCATGCGTGATGGTCCGGTCCGGCCATTGGCGGTCCGGTAACTCGACCGCAGGGAAGGGCCGGTATTTTTGGGTGGATTCAGGTTTCATGGTTCTGAGGTATTAAGTAAAAGGCAAAAACGGCGGTACGCAATACTCCCGCATCATCAAGTTCGGGGAGTTAGGAGAAAGACAGAATACAGGGCAGATCAGCCCAGTAGCACCAGCTCGAGAGCGAGCAGGGAAGTAGAAAGTGCGGTGCGTGGTGTCGAAAGTTTCATCCGTAGGCCTTAAACGTACCGTCAATCCGCCTGCTGTCCAGCCGCAATCTTTCGTGCGCTCACCACCATCCTGTAGCGAAAGTCGTGAGAGACTGTTGCAAAACTCAGTAATGGAAAACTGCGAGTCATTTTGTTTGCTGGCGAGGCGCGATGAGGAAGCGGGGTTTCCCCCGCGACCGAGGAGCAACGAAGTTAGAAAACAAAATGGCCGCAGCCCGAAGGGGCTGTTCTGAAAACTGTCCGGCGCAGCCGCTGAACATGAACCTCAAAAACATAAAGATTTTACGGTGCGGAGTTTTGCAACAGTCTCGCGAGACTTTCGTCGTCCATACTAATTACCGTCTCTGTACCAACACGCGAAATGCCTCCCCCGGTCCTGAGCCCGCCATCGCATCGCTTGTTTCGCTATAGCGGCTCAGAAACTCCGCCTGTGATTCTTCTGAAACCGTCGTGAAATCAAAGTCCTCCCCCCACGCCACCAGGTCGGTAAAGTTCACATCCACCGTTAAATCCTGTTTCCCGACTCGTTGGTAGATATCTCCGCCTTCAAAGCGCTGCTGACGATAGTAGCCGCGCAAGGTTCCCTCAGGTCGCCGATGATAGATCTCATCCACCTTTCCCCCATAGTCGACCGTCAGCATGGAGCCCTCCACCCAGTGCTCCGACAGGTTGCCCAGCCATCTTTGGAACAGAGGCTGAATCTCCACTCGTTGCCCCTGAGGACGATCCCGTAATTCCAATGCCGAATAAGCGTCTTCGGGAAAGAATTTTGGTAAGGGCCGGAGGACTTCGCTAAGTCCCTTTTCCCGATCGAACCTCACGAACACCTCATGCCAGTGTCCCTCGATTTCGCACCACACCATCCACTTCGCCGGGAAGGCATCGACCAGTTCATTGGAGAAAATCAGCGCTTTACCCTCAGCCGCTTCCAGAGCTTCCTCCATCTTGCCGTGCCAGGAAACGCGGTAGGGTTTCAACGCCGCCTTTTGCTTCTCCCGAAGGGGCGCTGACACGTCGACAATGTGATAGTGAACCTGCCGACGTTTCCACCAGCCGATGGAGCGCAGCACTTCCCCCGCGAGGGCACCATTCCCCGCCCCCACTTCAATGATGTGAAGAGGCCCCTCCCATTCGTGATGCCCCTTTTCCTCCTGCACCCACTTTGCAATCCCCCTCCCCAAAGAAGCCGACAGCGTCGCTGAAGTCGAAAAATCACCTCTTGGTCCTCCGACATCCTTAATCGCTGTCGAATAGTATCCGAACTGCGGATCATAGAGCGCCAACGCCATGAAATTCTCAAACGGGATTTCGCCTCCCATTTTTTTGAATGTCTGATGGAGAAAGTCGCGTAAATCAGGCATGGTCCTCAGGAATAAACAGGGTTAAGTCCCACATTCAACAGGGTTCAGTCCATCGTAGGAACCAAATTCAGACGCAATTTTCCCACCAGCATTTCATGTTACGCTACACCTCATCTTTCTTCAGCTTCGCTATTGCGCTGGCGCTGGTTTCTTGCGGCCCTGCGGATACGCCAAATCCAGCTGATGCCACCGATCAGAGCTACAGCCCCTACCACGAAATCCCCAACGCCGAATTCGTGGGGCTCGAGAACTGCAAGGCGTGCCACGAAGAACAATATGGCGACTGGCATCTGAGCGACCACCACCTCGCCATGAACCCCGCGACCGAAGAGTTTGTGCTGGGCGATTTCGACGACGCCACCTTCGAACACTTTGGCCAGAAATTTCGATTCTTCCGCAAGGGCGATGAATTCTGGATCAATGCTCCTGGCGCGTCCGGTGCCGCCCAGGACATGAAGATTGACTACACCTTCGGTCACTATCCGCTCCAACAATACCTGATCCCTTTCGACGGAGGTCGTTTTCAGGCACTTCAGGTTTGCTGGGATTCACGACCCAAGGAGGAAGGCGGCCAAAAATGGTATCACCTCTACCCCGATGAAGCCGTCCCGCCCGAGGACATCCTTCACTGGACCGGCAAACACTTTAACTGGAACTACATGTGCGCCGACTGCCACTCCACTAATCTGGCAAAAAACTTTGACCCCGAAACACAGACCTACGACACGACTTGGTCAGAGATGAACGTGAGCTGCGAAGCTTGTCATGGGCCCGGCTCTGAACACGTCAAGTGGGCAGAGGCCACCGATCAGATCGCGAACGGAGCCTCCGAAGCTGATTTCGCCGAACTGAAAGACTACGTTGTATCCAAAGGTCTCGTCGTTTCTCTAAAAGAACCTGAAGAAGGAGCGTGGGAACTGAACCCCGAAACGGGCCAGCCGCAAAGAACCCGCCCGCTCGAATCCAACGTCCAAGTTGAATCCTGCGCCCGCTGCCACGCCCATCGCCAGCTCATGGAACCCGTCCATACCGCAGGCGAAGGCTTTCACGATTCGCACCAGCCTTCCATCATTAACGATCGCCTCTATCATCACGACGGCCAGATCATGGAGGAAGTCTACGTCTACGGCTCATTCGTTCAGAGCAAAATGTTCCATGCCAATGTTCGCTGCAGCGACTGCCACAACCCGCACTCGATGAAACTCAAGCTGCCGGGAAATTCTCTTTGCCTCCAGTGCCACTCAGGCGAACTCAATACACCGGCTCATCACTTTCATTCCATGGAGGGAACCGGATCCAGCTGTGTTGAATGCCACATGCCGACCAAAAACTTCATGGTAGTAGATGCCCGTCGGGACCATAGCCTTCGCATCCCTCGTCCTGACCTTGCCAAAAAACTCGGAACCCCTGACGCCTGCACCAACTGTCATACCGATCAAACACAGGACTGGGCCGCCGAGAATTTCAAAAAGTGGTGGGGTGCCGGCCCACGCAACGCTCACTACGGAGAAATCCTCGCCAGCGCCCGCGCCGGCGAACCAGGCTCAATGGATCGGCTCATCGCACTGGCCAACGACTCCGATCGTCCCGGCATCGTTCGAGCCGCCGCCGTCGAGACTATCAGTCGCCAGCCTCAAACGCTGGAAACCATGCAAGCGATCGAACGAGGGCTCACCGATAAAGACCCCGCAGTTCGCAATCAATCGCTTGGTGCCCTTCTTTACATTCCAGCGGAACGCCGCGTCTCTCTTGCCGCACCGCTCTTGGATGACCCGGCCAGATCCGTTCGCGTCTCCGCCGTCCGGGCGCTGGCGGCAGCCCGAAGCCAACTCACTGCCGAGCAGCAAGTCGCCTTCACCAACGCCACGAAAGAATACGTCGCCAAACAAACCGCCATTTCAGATCGCGCTGCCGGCCACATGGACATGGCCCTTTTCTACACGGATCTCGGCGAACTCGACAAAGCCGAAGCCGCCTATCGCCTCGCCGCAAAGGTCGAGCCCGAATTCATTCCGGCACGCATCAATTTCGCCGAGTTACTCTATTCCAGAAATCGCCCCAAGGAATCCGAACAGGAATTCCGCAATGCGATCGACGCAGCCATGATGCCCGAAAACGAAGGCACCGCCCGCGACGCCCTCGCCCGATTCCTCATTCGTGTGAAACGCTACGACGAAGGAGTCGAAGAACTGAAGCGCGCCACCGAACTCATTCCCAATCACGCTCAGACTCAGTATTTCTACGGCGTTGCCATGAATTCACTAGGCCGATTCCCCGAGGCGCTTCCCTATCTGGAAAAAGCCAGCCAACTCGATCCTTATAATACCGAATATCTAATAGGACTCGCCACCATTTGCCGCGATGGAGGAAAGCCGCAGCTCGCCCTCAAATACGCTCAAGCAGCCCTGACCTTGCAGCCCGAAGACCAGCAACTCCAGCAACTGGTGCAGGCACTCAGCGGAGGGCAGTAGCCGGTCGAAAAACCCCACTCCTGCGGTTCACTTTTTCAGATACCGCCGCAGCTCGAAGTCATCATCACGATGTAAGACTTCGGCCAACTCAAACCCGTCTTCAAACTCGGGTAACCTTGTGTCTCCCTCATAGGGATGAAAAACATGACTGAGATATACTTCATCACACTGAGCCATCATCTCGCCATAGATCTGAGCGCCACCTATCACAAATACCGTTTCCTCTCCGGCCAACAATTCGACCGCAGCCTCACAAGAAGAAACCAGCTCGAACCCTTCCGGCGCCTCATCAAGACTTCGTGAAATCACCACGTTGCGCCGCTTCGGTAAAGGCCGGCCCAGCGAATCCATCGTCTTGCGCCCCATCACGATGGGGTTGCCCAGAGTCAGCTTTTTGAACCACTTCAAATCCTCAGGCAACCGCCATGCGAGATCGCCGTCTTTTCCAATCACGCGATTTGATGCCATCGCCACAATCGCTTTTAGAACAGGTCGACTCATAGGACTCATTTTATTTTTCCTGACACTATTTCAAGCCAACGCATCCGACCCGTTTAGATCGCGATAGGAGCCTTGATCGAAGGGAGAGGATCGTACCCCACCAACTCGAAATCCTCGTAGCAGAATCCATCGATCTCTTTCACCTTCGGATTAATCTTCATCTGTGGCAGCTCCCGGGGCTCACGGCTCAACTGCTCACGGGTCTGCTCAAGGTGATTCTGATAGAGATGAAGGTCGCCAAAAGTGTGAACAAAATCGCCAGGCTTCAGATCACAAACCTGAGCCATCATCATCGTGAGCAATGCATACGAACCAATATTGAAAGGCACCCCGAGAAACAAGTCAGCACTGCGCTGATAAAGCTGACAACTTAACTCGCCCGCCGTGGTGTCGACGTAAAACTGAAACATGGTGTGACAAGGCGGCAGCGCCATCTCTTCGACGTCGGCAGGATTCCAGGCACTGACAATGTGACGTCTACTCGTCGGGTTGTTGCGGATCGAGTCCACTACCCGAGCCAACTGATCAATCGTTTCGGTCCCGTCCCCGACTGCCCATGATCGCCACTGCTTTCCGTAAACTGGACCCAAATCTCCGTTCTCGTCAGCCCATTCATCCCAAATCGAAACACCGTTGTCGTTCAGGTATTTGATGTTGGTATCTCCATTCAAAAACCAAAGCAGCTCATGAATGATAGAACGCAGGTGCACCTTTTTCGTCGTCAGGCAGGGAAACGATTCCCTCAGATCAAATCGTGCCTGCGCCCCGAACACTCCGATCGTTCCGGTGCCAGTGCGGTCGTCTCGGGCTTTGCCATTTTCGAGAACATGTTCGAGTAAATCGAGATAGACTTTCATGAATTCAAATCAATTTCGGTAAAGAGAAGATGGGCCGTGCTCAGCCGCCACGGCAAGCTTTTTGAGTAATTCCGACAAATTGTCAGAATGGATCAGATTTCCAGCATCCTCTGCTGTGATAAAACCCGCCTCAACCTGAGTCCGGCAACAAAACGAAATCAATTCGTCATAGAATCCATCCACGTTCAAGAGCCCACTGGGCTTGTCATGCTCCTGCAAGCGCGACCACGTCAGCATCTCAAACAACTCATCCAGAGTTCCTATTCCACCCGGCAGGGAAATAAAGGCATCTGACAACTCAGCCATACGCTTCTTCCGGGCCAGCATGTTCTCGGTCACATCCATCCGCGAAGCCCCTGGATGAGCCAGTTCGCGTTTTTCCAGATAGGTGGTGATAACACCCACCATTTCGCCTCCAGCTTCGATACAGCCATCGGCAACGGCGCCCATCAAACCGAGGCTCCCCCCGCCCGTGACAAGCCGAATACCATTTTCGGCCAAATGATGCCCCACCGCACGAGCTGAGGCCTCAAAAGCTGGATTGGTCCCGCTATGAGCTCCGCAAAAGACGCAAATCGATCGTAATTTACCCGACATGAACTGCCATTTTCGATGCGCAGCCGACCTCTGCAACTGAATCCTTGCCCGGATCAAAAATTCACTGCCAATATGTGCAATTGTTATGGCGACAAGACTGCACCTTTGCTTAAAATGGCAGGATGACGGCACGTCAGTATATTTTTGCAGGGCGGGTTCAAGGTGTCGGGTTTCGTTACTCCACCAAAAACCTCGCCAAAGGCTTCGATGTTCTCGGTTGGGTAAAGAATTTACCTGACGGAAGGGTCGAGTTACAACTCATGGGTGACGAGGAAGAACTCGACGAATTCATCCAGGAACTCCACGACAGCCCCTTGGGACATCACATCAAGGAACAAGAAGAACGAACCGTTCCCCTGCTCGAAGACATTCAGGGATTCTCGATCCAACATTAAAATGAGCGAACTGGCCGTAGAAGTCAAAAACATGACCAAAGTCTTTAGCCCTGAGCTGAAGAAAGAACACGTCGTGGCAGTGGACAACCTTTCCTTCGAAGTCAAAGCGGGCGAAGTCTATGGACTCATCGGTCCGAACGGATCCGGCAAATCCACCACCATGAAAGTGGTCCTTGGCTTGATGTCAGCCAGCAAAGGGTCGGCCAAGGTATTCGGGCTCGACAGCGGTGATATCCAAGCGCGCAACGAAATTGGGTTCCTCCCGGAGAACCCCTATTTCTACAAGCACCTTACGGGAGCCGAGACCTTGAAATTTTATGGCAAACTTTGCGGCCTTCGCGGATCGGAACTGAAAGACCGGATCGCCGAATTGCTCAAACTCGTCGATCTCGAGTCCGCCGCGAAACGACGCCTTAGCGGTTATTCCAAAGGAATGTTGCAACGAATCGGCCTGGCCCAGGCGCTCATTCAGAAACCGCGTCTCGTGATTCTCGACGAACCCACCGCCGGCGTCGATCCCGTCGGGTCACGCCAAATTCGCGATTTGATCCTCCAATTGAAAGATGACGGTTTTTCGGTTTTTCTCTGTTCCCACTTGCTCGAGCAAGTTCAGGAAGTTTGCGATCAAGTTGGGATCATATTTCAAGGTCGAATGCGACGAGAAGGACCGCTCGAAGAGTTGATCCAAATCGAAAGCCAAACCGCCCTGACTCTGGACAGTGCCACCCCGGAGCTCCTCAACAAAATCACCGACCTCATCGAAAATGATCCGGATGCCCGCATCATCGAAATGGGCCATCCCAGAACGACCCTGGAGCGACTCTTTATCAGCCTCTCCAATCAGAAGCAAAAGGAGGACAAGTCATGAGCGACCCGGAATCGACTTCGCCAACTGAGCCTCTCACTCGCTCAGTTCCATATTTCTCGATCAGCCGAGTCTGGACCATCGCCACCAGCACGGTGACTCAGCTGATCAGAATGAAGACATTCTATTTCCTGTTGGCCTTTGCCTTGGTTATCGTCGCTGCAAGCAACATCAATCCACCCTCAACGCCCGCTGGGATGCTTTCGATGCTCAAGAAGGTGTCGTTTGGAACGATGGACTTGTTCGCCTGGCTATTCGCCATTGTGGCAACCGCATTGCTCATCCCACGTGACATCGAAGATCGAACGCTCTACACCATTCTGGCAAAACCCGTTCGTCGCATCGAATACCTTTTCGGAAAGCTGACCGGAGTCTTGCTCGTCATCGGAGTTTCCCTGATCGCCATGTATGCCATCTGCGCTTTTGTGATTGGAGCGAAAGAAAGCGCCTACATCGCCGAAGAACTGGAGGCGATGCGTGCCGACTCACGGGTCACCACTGAAGAAGTGCAGGCCCAGATCGCGTTAATCGAAAAGCAGGGGCTCAGGCCGGAGCTCGGCATCGCCGTCTTAGCCTCATTTCTCAAAGCTGCCGTCGTCGCAGTCGTGACCATCTTTCTCTCCACCTTTGCGACGAGTTCGCTCTTCACCATCATCATCAGTGTCCTAATCTTTCTGATTGGTCACGCTCACACCATGGCGACGAGCTACTGGATTCACGAATCGAACAACAGTGCCTTCATCCAGACTATGGTGAAAATCGTCAAAGTGGTGATTCCCAATTTCCAACTCTACTCATTCAGTCACGGCATCGTCCAGGGCGAGGTCGTCGCCTATTCGCTGGTCTGGCAAATGGGCGGCCTCACCGGAGCCTACCTCGTCGTCTTCCTGCTCTTCTCACTCCTTGTTTTCGTCGACAAAGAATTTTAAGCACCCCTCATGTCACTGCTACGCAAAATTCCACGCACACTACTCGTCATTGCCGGGGTCGTGCTGTTTGGTCTCGCGCGAGCGCCCTTTGAAGACCGGCTCAACGAGCAGCTCATCGAATCAAGGCTGCTGCTTCCTCCACCAGGACAAAGTGCCCTCGACCAAATGAGCCAGTCAGCCCTCATGGGCACCCTGGGAGGCCTGAGAACACTCGTAGCGAGTTTCATGACCCTTCAGGCCTACGAACACTTCAGCAACAAAAACTGGGAAGGACTGCGCCAGGCCTACCTCGTCATCACCAGCCTCGAACCACGAGAAGAAGAACACTGGGTTTCCGTCGTCTGGCACCTCGGCATCAACGCCACCGCCAACATGCAGATCGACTCGACCTTACCCGCCTTCGAACGGGAAAGACGATTCAAAGAATACATATTTCAGGCGATCGAACTCGCCGAGAAAGGCATCGAGCAGCTACCTAGATCCGTCGAAATCCGCAAGCAACTGGCCGAAGTTTATCGGGAAAAATTGAAGGACAATTGCGCCACCGCGCGAGTCTACGGAGAGATCATGGATCTCGACGGAGCACCGAGTTACGCAAGACGATTTCACGGCTACTTCATGGCACGCTGCCCGGGGAAAGAGCAAGTGGCTTACGAGTTTCTGATCGGCCTTTACCACGAAGGCGAGTACAATCATTTGCCCACCTTAATTCATGAAATCATCAAACTGGAGGGCATCCTAGCCATCCCGTCGTCCCAGAGAATTCCGGAGAAAGACCCCGATAATAATCCGTCAAGACGCCCCCAAAAGCCGAACAACGTACTCCCCGGGGGCATCGTTGTTCCCTGAAGTCTCAAATTACGAGATGGTTTTGCTTTCCCTCGCGTTGCGAAAACGCTTTTCTATGGTTAATTCGTTGATTCCCCCGCTTCATCGCAACGAAATTCGCGGGGGTTCTTACAGGCAATGAAATACGCCATATTCGGAGACATTCACGCCAACCTCGAAGCTTTTGAAGCGGTTCTGGCCGATGCTGCCCAACAAGGTTGCACCGACCACGTCTGCGTGGGTGATGTCGTCGGTTACGCATCCGATCCAAAAGAATGCCTCCGCATCGTCCGGGAAATGGAATGCCCGGTGGTCAAGGGCAACCACGACGAAGAAGCAATTCTCAATACCTCGCTCGACGGACTCAACCCGCTTGCCAAGCAAGCCATGGAGTGGACCCGGTCTCAACTCAATGAAGACGAGCGAGAGTACCTAACCAATTTAAAACTGGTCCGCCAAGTCAAGGATTTCACTATCGTTCACGCCACTCTGGATACCCCGGGCGGTTGGACCTACGTGACCAACAAGTTCGACGCGATGGCGAGCTTCAGTTACCAATTCACCCAGCTTTGCTTTTACGGACATACCCATACCCCGCGCATCTATGTGAAGGGCGACAGCGTCGAACCTCTCGAGGAGACCAACGTCCACTTGGAAATGGGCCGTAAGTATTTCATCAACGTTGGGAGCACAGGTCAGCCCCGCGATGGAGACTGGCGCTCATCCTACGCCATCTACGATGCAGAGAATCAGGAAGTAACGATTCGACGGCTCGAATACGACATCCAGAAGGCTCAGGACAAAATCATCGCGGCGGGCCTTCCAGAAATGCTGGCCCATCGCCTCTCACTGGGCAAGTAAGGTGAACCTTTCAGAGTGCGATCGTATTCTGGTGATCAAACCGAGTTCACTCGGCGACATCGTCCATACCCTGCCTGCAGTGGAATTGCTTCACCGCGCCGCGCCGCACGCAACCATCGACTGGTTGGTCAATACCGAATGGGCATCGCTTCTCGATGGTAACTCATTTCTCAATCAGGCAATTCCATTTCCAAGACGAGAACTCAAAGGAATCTCCGGAATCCTGCGGGGCAGGAAATGGGCCTCATCCAACCTGAAGTCTGCCGCCTACGATCTCGTCCTCGATTTCCAGGGACTTTTGCGGAGCGCGTTGCTCGCAAAGAGCACTGATGCAAAACACATCATTGGGTTTAAGCAGGCCCGCGAAGGAGCCTCGTTATTCTACACCCAAAAAGTCGATATCCCCGACTGGCAGAATCTCCATGCCGTTGATCGCAATCTCCAATTAGTCAAAGCTGTCGGCGCTGATGTCACTGATCCCACCTTTGTCTTCCCCAAAGGCAACCCGACCCCCGATCTCGATAAAGATCTGAGCGGAGCAATCCTGCTTCACCCCTTTTCGCGGGGTGACGGCAAGTCCCTCTCCGGAGCCGAAGTTCTGGAACTATGTCAGAAGCTGGCACCTCGCCCGGTGGTTCTTGTCGGATTCCCACCAGAACGATTGCCCTCTGAATGGCCGGCAAGCGTTATCGACCTCCTCGGAAAAACATCGATATCTCAGCTGATTTACCTGGTTCGCCACTGTGCGTGGACCGTCAGCGTAGATAGCGGACCGATGCATCTCGCCGCCGGCATTACCGATCGCGTGCTCTCCATTCACACCTGGTCCAATCCATCCATGGTCGGCCCATGGCAGCCCAATGCCTGGATCTGGCGTGATGGACATCAGGTCCAAGTCAAAACGCTCTCACTTGACCAATTTCCTGAACGACGCGATCTCAAATCTTCATTCGAAAATAGGGATAGACTTCTCGAACCGCAGGATATCGAGGCAATCAGTTCCTTTATCAACGATCAGCTTCATTCATGAAACACGTTCAGATATTCACTGACGGATCGTCCCGTGGCAATCCTGGTCCCGGCGGCTACGGCACGGTTGTTCGCTACGGAGAACACGCCCGAGAACTTGCTCAAGGCTTCAAGATCACGACTAACAATCGCATGGAGATCCTGGCATCGATCGCCGGACTGGAACTGCTCAAAGAACCCTGCAAAATCACCGTTTTTTCTGACTCACGTTACTTGGTCGACACACAAACCAAAGGCTGGATCGAGGGATGGAAAGCCAAAGGCTGGAAGAAGAAGGACAAGTCAGTAGTCAAAAATGTCGATCTTTGGAAACGTCTCGAACTCGCAGCAGAAGGACACACCATTGACTGGCAATGGGTCAAAGGTCACGACGGTCACGAAATGAACGAACGCTGCGACACCCTGGCGACCGAAGCCGCCGACGGCGAATATGGCGTCCTCGTAGAAGACGCCGGTTTCGAAGGCTAATTGCCGACTCCTTTTCCTCCGATAAACTGCCAAAGCGCCTGAACCGCAGCCTTGTCCGCTTTATTGTCCTCAAATGAATCCGGCATCACTGTGCCCGGCTGCAGGCTGTGAGGGTCCATCAACAATTGCTGAAAATAGCCGAATTTCAGGCGATCTCCGGACAAGGACAGATTGATCCCAGGCATCCCAGTTTCTTTCAATGGGCCAAAGGAATGACACTGAACGCAATTCTTTCCATCGACTGAAAATAGCTCAGCGCCCGCCTTTCGCCCCCCGGGCCCAATCGGTAACCTGAGCGATTTCTTGATCGAATCCGCCGCTGAAAAATGCTTTGTCAGGGGCAATGCGTCTTCATGGCGATAAGCTGGCATCCGTGCGCTCATGTAGGGACGCACCTCACCTTTCCCTCCCTCTCCTAGCATCACCAGTTTCATCCAATCATCAGTCAATTTTGCACCGACTCGATCCAGAGGCGGAGGCAGGTGCCCCCATCGGCCCAGCTTTACGGCATCCTCAGTCGCAAAGCCAAAATACACCTCACGAGCCGTTTCGACCCCACCAACGCCCTCACGCTCATGACAGGCATAGCAATTGAGCTGCTTCATTCGCCAATCAATCAATTCGGCAACCGCTACCTTGCCCTGATCCCCCAGCCGCTGCAAAGCCGCACCGATCGCTCTCTTCTGAACTTCATCTAATCCGTAGAACGGGATACCTCCGCTCACTGGCCGCTTCGAAAAACAGGCAGCTTCCGACGAATAATCGAGATCCGCGAGCGGAGTCGCGCGAAATCGCAATCGCTCCACCTTCTCACCCGGGACGAGATGGCATGCTGAACAATTTTTCTGATCGAACAACTGACGACCTCGCTCGGCCAATTTCTCATCGAGATCAATTTGATCCGAGGCAGTGAGCGCCTCAGTCAGATTTTCCGGCAGAAATAGATCTGGCCCTGCCTTGAGATAGGCGGCCAGATTGGATGCCTCATCAATACTCAGATCAAACTCCGGCATCCTTCCCGACGGGCGGTGATCGTTCGAATTCAGAAGAAAGTGAGTCAACGAATTCAGATCATACAAATCAGCCAGATTCATCGGAACGCTGGGCAGCCCGGCCAGCTCAATTTCTGCATTCTCCGGAACACCGGCCGGGCGAAACCCCGCCTCCGGCGCGTGACATCCCACGCAGCCGATTTGATGATAAAACTGACGACCCACCTCAACGTCTCCTCTCGGGTACTCCGGCACCTCATACCGCAGAGTGGCAAGATAATGCTTGAGTGCCTCAACCTCTTCCAAATCCCGATCCGGCCCCGCGAAAACGCTTGGCATGGTCGTATCCTTCTTCACGAAACGCGGATTGCGTATCATGATTTCGAGATCGAGATAGTCGAGCCTCGAACCGACGCCATCTAAATTGGTCGCTTCGATCCCAGGCAATCGCTCTTTGAGATTCTCCGGAGGCTGATGGCAGGCCACACAATTGAGTTCATTCAAGAGGATGAATCCGCCCTCGGCCAAATAGTCCTCATCATCGAGGCTGCTGTGAAAACGCTCAAATCCGACCACGAACGGATAATTCACCGGCTTAGCATGGGCCGGATGACCCACCGCTTCCGATTGGAAACCGATTGCCCCCGCAAAGACCAGTAAACCCAACCCTGTTAAGTACCTGATCATACCCTGTTAATTCTTCATCGGGATTCTCCGAAGGGCCAGCGTCCCGGCTAAAAATATCTACGACACTATCTTTCCATCGACCAGCGTTACAGTACGCTCTCCTAGAGCGGCAACATCGCTATCATGAGTCACCACCAAAAGCGTCCGCTCCTTCTCCTCAGCTAGTTCCATGAGGAGGTCCATCACCGCATGCCCGGTTTTGGTGTCAAGGTTTCCAGTTGGCTCGTCCGCAAAGATCATCGCCGGATCATTCATCAACGAACGGGCAATCGCGATACGCTGCTGCTCTCCGCCGGACAATTCACTGGGCAAATGATTACTCCGGTCGGCAAGGCCGACCCTGTCCAGCAACTCAAGTGCCCTTTCCTTACATGGGCGCCTTCGGATCATCGCCGGCACCATTACATTTTCCAATGCGGTCAGTTCGGGCATTAGAAAAAAGCTCTGAAAGACATAGCCCATCCGACTATTCCTGACTCTGGCCTGCTCCACTCTACCTAACTGATAAAGTGATCGACCATCCACCAGAACATCGCCTGAATTCGGCTTTTCGAGACCGGCCAGCGTGTAGAGAAGTGAAGTCTTCCCCGCACCAGAAGGTCCTACCAGAAACAACTTTTCTCCAGGAGTTACGGTCAGGGAAACTCCCTTCAGGACTTCGACCCGGCTTTCGCCGACCTGAAAAGTTCGAAAGACATTTCGGGCTTCGACCGCTGGCGCAACTTCCACGGCTCCGCCGACCACACCGCTGTTTGAACTGGATTCTAGATCAGGCACGGTAGAATTATCACCTCAGTTCACCCTGAGGACGAATGATATTTTTGAATTCAGCTGAATTCAATGAGGGAGACGCAGACAAGTGAAGGCACGTCTATCGACATGCCTTCATTAAAGTCTTATCGCTTACCCTTAAGCCCGTCACGACGCGCTTTTTTGGCCATGTTCAAAGCCTTCTCATTGCCATACCGGCCAATCGAAAACTTAGCTGTCTTGCGTTTGTCAGCGCCATCTACCCAGGCGGCCTGCCAATACTCGTAAGTCTTACCTTTAGGTGACTTGGATACAACGTGAGTCACGCCAGTCACACCAGACTGTTTGATACGACGCTTCTTCTTCGCTGCAGCCTCTTGCTTATACTTGGGCATCTTTGCCAGCAACTTATCGCGGTAGTCCTTCGCCGCTTTAAGAGCTTTATTCTTTCCGCCAGAAGCTTTGTCAGGAAAGTATTTTTGGTGGCTATTTCCGCGGTGAGTAACGCGAACATAAAAGCCGTGATTCTTTTTCTCAGGCTGATCTATTCGGGTAATTCCGTAATTCGGGCGTGGCGCAATCATAGGTGGATATAGTAAAAGGTTAACAATTAACTATTTAAACTAACAACACTGCGTGTATCTAGTATCTACCCTGTCTATCGTTTTTTAAAAATCCTGACAAGGCAAAAGCACGACAATTTGCGCTACCCTTCCTAACTTTCCGATATCTGCCGAATACCTTCGTACAACACAATGCCCACTGAAGTGGCGAGATTCAGACTGCGTCCGTTAGTTTGTGGGATCGTTAGACAATCACCTGAGCGCGCTTCCAGAATACTGTCAGGGAGCCCTCTAGTTTCAGGACCGAACATCAAATAATCTCCTTCTTTAAGTTCAGCGTCCCAATAGGCATGATCCGACTTAGTCGTGAGAAAATAGAGACCCTTGCCTTCTGGTACCGAAGCAGAAAATTCTTCGTAGGATGCCCAGATCTTCGGGGATAGCTCTTCCCAATAGTCTAAGCCCGCTCTTTTCAGAGCCTTCTCCTCGAGAGAAAACCCGAGCGGCTCAATGAGATGAAGCTGCGTCCCTGTCGCATGACAGAGACGGCCAATATTTCCCGTATTGGGAGGAATCTCAGGCTGATAAAGAACGACGTTCAGCATTGAACGCCTCCTATCGGAGCCATTTCGGTAGCGCCATTAAAACTAAGGCCTACCAAGAAAGCAGTGCTACGCCTCGACTGGATCAACGTTGACGCGACGACCGTCCCGATCAAATCGCACATTTCCCTCAACCAGAGAGAAAATCGTGTAGTCACGGCCAAGGCCGACGTTCTTGCCGGGGTGCCACTTCGTGCCACACTGACGTAAAATGATGTTTCCGGGAATGACATACTCGCCACCGAACTTCTTAACACCACGACGCTTACTATTGCTATCGCGACCGTTCTTAACACTACCCTGTCCTTTCTTATGAGCCATGACAATTAGAAGGTAAAATTCTTACTAATCTAAAAAATGATAAATCGACTGATTAAACTGAAACAATCTCCAGTCGGGTAAGGTGGCGGCGATGCCCCTTAGTTTTGTGATATCCCTTACGTCGCTTGAACTTGAAAGCGATCACCTTCTTGGCGCGGAATTGATCGACGACCTTGGCGGTAACCGCAGCTCCATCGATAAAAGGAGCGCCAACCTGCAGGCCTTCACCTCCGCCCGAAGCGAGAACTTCGTCGAATTTAATTGTAGCGCCAACTTCGGCGTCGAGTTTCTCGACGTCGAGCTTGTCGCCCGCTTCTACACGGTATTGTTTGCCACCGGTTTTAAAAATTGCGTATGCCATCGTTCTGAGCTGGTTTAAGGGCGGTGAAATTGCCACCAGTCAGGCCAATCGGCAAGCTGTTTTTTTTAAAACGATTCGCAAACATTTGTGAGCTCATTCTGAGTCGAGCAATTCGGCCTCTGGAAAGAACAAAAAGCCCTCTGGATTCATCTCCGCATTTCGCGGCCCTGCGAGCCACACCCCCCGTGAATCCTCACTTCCGACGGGATCAAAGCGAAATTTGAGCTGATAATCCTCAATCTCTACCGCCATTCCCGGCAGAACGCGCCCGACCGACTTTGGAAGGCGGCCTTGTTGAGCTTTATGGTGAGCCGTCGCCTTATCGTTGGGGTCAGTTCGACTCATTGACACGATTCTGCCCTGGCAAGACCATGCTCTCGCGATGGGGAAATCGAGCCTTTCCTCCCATTCCTCAATCTCCCACAGATTGGCAGGACCAAATAAAACCCCATACTGAATCGACCGAATACTGAGGGATTGCTCGACCCCAGCAAAGAACGGCCTCGACCCAACCACCAAAGTCACTTCCTGCTCCAAAATCGAACGTTCAAGCACCGCATAGTCATCTCTCAGAGCAAATGAGCGGCAGGTCACTTTCCCCTGGCTGAGCACGGCAGTCCAGCACCCCAGGGTCAATCCCTCTGGTCGAGAGAGTGATTCTTCGATGAAGACCGCCGCCGTCGGCCTCAAAAAATCCGCAGCCCTCACCTGAATGGCATTGCGGTGCAGCTCCATCGCATTCAGCAAGACGGGATCTTCTCCCGGCGTCGGCACCATTCCCACCGCTTCGCGATCCAGGGGGCGATTGTTTAGGTCCAGCCGCCAACAGGTCAACCAGGCCGGCTCCAAGACCGCCCTGATCCGCTCAAAAAGAGCCATCGGTGATCCTGGCGTAGACGTAACTGACTGCATATCAATAAAAACTCCCTCATCACCCTGCCAAAAATCAATGAGGTGCGGCATGAATGCCCTCGAAGTGATCACGGTCCGAATTCCCAAGGGGGCAACAGACCGCGCGGTGGCCTCCAACTCTTTCTGATCCAGCGAAAAGGGCAAATTTACTGGCGTCTTTCCCGCCAGAAATAGTCCAAGATTGATCACTGAAGCCATCGGCCCGGGAGGAAGCATAATGCCAACCCTGTCACCTGGCTCAGGAGGCTGATTCATCCAGCGCCGAGCCATGGATGTAGCCATACCCAAAGTATTCGCGCGGGACATATCTCGCGGTCCGTTTTTCCCATACTCGACAAAAAGTGAATCGCGGCGTTTCCGCTTCAGCGATCGAATCACGGCCTTTTCCAAAGGAACCTCGAAATCTCTGCGGCCGCAAAAGGCTTCGATCGACTGCTCCATCACCGCCTGTTTGACCCTCTCCGCGGTCGCCTCGGTATGTCTGATGGGCCGGCCAAATGCCACCTGAATCGGACAAGTCCATCCATTTGGACGCTTTTTGAAATAACATCCGCGTTCATAGGAGAAAATGGAATTCCACAAGCCGTCCATGTAAAACGGAACCACCGCGCACTCTGATTTTCGGGCAATGATCTCGAACCCTTTCTTAAATTCTCCCAGCGCGCCATGGCGGGTCAGACCGCCTTCCGGGAACACACAAACGACAGTGCCCTCCTTCAAAGCATCAACCGTCCGCTGAATCGCTTCCCGAGCGTAATTTGGCCGAATAGGGATCCCCCCGAATAAATTCAAGAACCAACCGACCCCCTTTGTCTTGGTGTAGCTTTCCAGTACCACAAAACGCACCGGACGCGGGCAGGCCAGAAAGACGATGAAACAATCAATGTAACTGACATGATTGCCGATCAGAAGAACCCCGCCCTCGCGCGGGACAAAGCCCGTGCCAATGCGTCGCACCCGATAAAGGAGCTGAACCGGTGGCAATAGTGTAGCCCTGAGGAAAAGACGAAAGAGAGACTTCATTCGGAAACAACTGCTTCTTTTTCACCCCGAAGGTAGGGCAATGTCCAAACAGCCACGGCCGTCGCAGCCACCAACACAACAACCATCTGTGCCGATGCCGACAGCCCCGCAGAGTCGAGACGATTAAACAACGCAATCGAGAGCACACCCGATACCGAATTGAGAAGATTAGAGGCAGAAATGACCCTGCCCCTTTCGTCCTCATGCGCCCGATCCTGCAACATGGCGGCCAGAGGAACCGCAAAGAAGCCGGAGGCAAAACCAACCACGCCGATACATCCCTTAAACGCCAACCCCGACGGATCGAACAAAACAATACCCACCAATCCCAAAGCAATGCCCATCGCTCCCAACGGAATCAGATTTGCGCGGATCCTCGACCGGCTAAGGATAGAAACAACGGTGCTACCGGCGAACAATCCGATGCCGACACAAATCATCATATCCGAACTCGCCTTCGTCGCACCGCCCTCTTGAATATTGGGAAACAGCTCCCTTCCGAACGAAAGAAAGATCAAGGCAATTGAGTTCGCGATGAACCAATACAAAGCAACATTGAGTGCGATCCCTCTCAGGGTTGAATCTTTCAACAACATCCCGAGGTGGCGGAAATGGCGAACCCAGATCCCCGCTTCAAATTTCTTTTCGGGATGACTGGGAGTTCTCTGAATAAAATAGGCCAAGCCGATCGGCACGAGGCAGCCGAGCCCGATCCACATCGTCGGCCGCTGCGCCGCCTCCCAGGCATTTTCGGTGCTAACGCCAGCTGTCTCGGTGAGGCCTTGCAAAATATGATCAAACCACGCACCACCCAGACCGATTCCTCCAAGAATGCCAATCATCGCCAGCATCGACATCAGACCGTTCGCCAATGCGAGACGTGAAGAGCCCACCAACTCTTTGAGAATCCCCTGCTTTGCAGGAGAGAAAAGGGTCGATTGAACTGCCAGGAGAAAGTAGCCGATGATAGCAAGGTAGACCTGCTTCTGAATGATCGACATTAGGATCAGGGCGAACAGAGCTAACTGCAGAAACAAGCATGAAATAATGACACTCCGCTTCGAAAAGCGATCCGAAACCCAACCTGACACAGGCGCACCCAGAATAAATGGAATCGGGATCAGCGCCGCCAGCAGGTACTGAATTTTGTCTCCCATATCAAAGGAGAACACCACCACGCCTTGGGCAACAGCGCCGCCCAAACCGATGAGCACGAACTTTACGAAGTTATCGTTAAACGCGTTCTGAGTTTGAACAAAAAGAACCACCAACAACGACAACCAGGATCGGCGGGACACGGGCGGAGGTGATTCGCTTTCAGGCATGATGTTTTGTAGTCGAAATCGATAGCGAGGGCCAACGGATTATGATCGATTCACTTTTTTTCAATGCGATATAGGCCGAAAGCCTGCTTAAGAGACGCGATCCGCCCACCCCACTTTCCTTCGTAGGGGCGGCTCGGCGTCATGGTCCGCCATCCTTTCTCCAGTCCCAAAAATGCCAATTTATCACCGGGGTGAATCATCACTCCGTGCTCGGCAATCGAAAGAAGCGGAATATCTGCCGAGCTATCTGAATACGCCCACGAATCGCCCAGCATTTCAAGGTCACCGGGAATCAAATCGCGATCCCGCATCGCCGTGATTTTCGCACCGTGCTTATTGTTAGGACCTGAAATCCTCGGGAGAAACGGCATCCTGTCTTCCACTGCCATATCAGTTCCGATAAAGTGATCAAACCCCAGTTTTTCAGCGATACCCTCTAGGTAAAATTCGGGACTGGCACTGTTCAGAATCAGGATTCTGCCCTCGCTACGGTTCCTCTCCACCTCTGCCACTACCTCAGGAAAAAGAGCTTCTTCAAAGTCCGTCTTGAGAAAGTTAGCAACATGCCGCTCCAACACGTCCTTTTTCATTCCCCAGAGATAGCTGGAAAAAACTCGCTTCATCATCCTCAAATTGAGGACACGCAAAACGGCAAACGGAAGACACACGACAAACCAAAAAAGATAGGCTCGGCGCCACCCCTCCTGACGCAGGACGTAGTTACAAAAAAGCACCTGCGTATCAAACGGCAAAAGAGTGTGATCGAGATCAAATAGAGCGTATCCCCGGGACATAAAATGCGAAGATAACCCCTTCCAGGCATTCTGCCAGCTTGTCCCACGATAGGAATTTGCATTTGCGCTCGATATCTTTGATGGCACAATCATCAATATCGAGGAAACTCCTTTAGTCTTCTTAACAACATCCCCCCTCCATGAAAGCTTTTGAAATGTTCCAGGAAATCAGCTCGGAAACGGCTGTCTCCATTTTTCAGTATTTGCGTGAAGAGCAACGAGACGTCTACACCGCCTCGCTTTCGACCTTAGCCGCCAACCGCAAACTGCGCCCTGTATTCATCCAGAGAAAGCCAGCCGCTGCTCAAATCGAGTGGCTCGCCAAAAATGCCAAGCTTCGCGGCTCTGCTGAAATCGCCGAGCATGTCCTCCAGATCTGGCTGATGAAAGCCAATCAGGATGTTCTGATCAAGTTTCTCGATGGAATTGGCATCGAACACGACGGAGAAGGCGCCGCCGAAGATCTCCCCGAAGAGATCGACGCAAAGAAGCTCAAGGCCACTGTCGACGGATTGCTAAAGGATCACAATCCTGAGGTCGTCAAAATCTACCTCAACATCTTTCAGCTCCAACGCGAAAACGGATGGGACTCGCTAACTAAGCTTATCGCCGAGACGCCTGATCTCCAGTTCGGCGTTGAGGAAGAGCCCGCACCCGCTCCAGCAAAACCCGATCCGGAGCCAGAACCTGAGGAACCAGAACCTGAGGAACCAGAACCTGAGGAACCAGAACCTGAGGAACCAGAACCTGAGGAGCCAGAACCTGAAGAACCGGATACTCCCGACGAGCCAGAGACTTCGGAAGAGCCGGTGACTACCGACGAAAAAGAATAAAATCGAACCATGAAAAGCGCCTACGAACTCGCCATGGAACGGCTCGATGACTCCGAGCCACAGATCAAGCTGACGGACGAAGTTAAGGCCGAGCTTGCAGGAGCCGATGACAAATTTAAAGCGAAGATCGCCGAACGCGAACTCTTCCTCGGTGACCTCATCGCAAAAGCCGCATCCGAAGGCAACTTCATGGAAATCCCTGAGTTAGAAACACAGAAAGTCCGGGAAATCTCAGCCCTGAAGGCAGAGTGGGAAGCGGCAAAAGAAAAGATTCGAAGCAACAATCAGTGATCGAATTGGCGACCACTAATTCCACTGCTAGATAAATTCTTTTTTTAATCCTTCGATCTCTTTCTTGATCAAGCTGCCAACGCGGTGTTTGGCGAGATAGACCTGCGACTGGCTCACTCCGAGCTCTTTTTTCACCTGCGCGGTGTCCCACTCCTTAATCACATAGGCGTGGAAAATCTGGTACTGCTTGGGCGATACCACCTTCTTCACTCGCTCAATCGCCACCTGGGAAATATTCGCCATCCATTCGTTTTCCCACATCCGCTCCAAAACCTCTTCGCCATTCTCGCCCTCGATCCGGTCGATCGTCGCGGTATCACGAAAGCCGCCATCCCCGTCCGGAGTCCCTCCAGCCTGAGCTCCCGCAGCCGGATTGCGCTTCTTTTTTCGAAACTGATCTGCGATCCTCCACCGGGTGATATTCATCAACCAGGTCTTAAACGATCCCTTGTTAGGATCATACTGCTGCCCCTTTTTCCACTGCTTGGCCACCGACAGAACCGTTTCCTGAACCACATCAAATGCCTCGTCGTGGCTCAACCCCGATTTCGTAGAGACGCTGTAGATCAGTCGCCAATAGGTTTTATAAAAATCATCCCAAGTTCGCTGATCCTCCCAGTCACCCAGGCGCTCGATTAGGCTCATTCGCGTTCGGGCAAACTCTTCCTTAACTTCCTTTTTTGCGGCGGGATCTTCGGAGGTATTCATGCGAGTCACAGGTTCAAAATGTAATCTCAGAACCGCTCAGGTCCACACCGGATTCTCCCGCCACTACTGGAGGCAATATCCAGGCCGACAATTCCTCTTGGCAACTCGCGCTCTCACCCTACCCTTTTACCATGATTCGAATTGGCATCATCGGCTGCGGCAGGATTCTCGCAGCTCACCTTGAAGGATACAAAATTCTGAGAGAAGCGGGCATCGACCAATTCGAAATCACAGCGATCTGCTCCCGAAAAGCCGAAGACGCTCAAAGCTATGTCAAAAGGGGAGTAGGCCCCCCTCAACGTGAACCTGTCTCCAGCATTCCAGGCGATCCACTCGCCATCGGAGACCAATACCTCTCCGACTTTCAACCCGACATCGAAGTGGATGTCTTTACCGACTACCGGGATCTGATCGCCTCAGATCGAGTCGACGCGATCAACGATTTCACGATCCACAGTCTCCACCATCAAATCGCGCAACTTGCCTTCGAACAGGGCAAACATGTCCTTTCTCAAAAACCGCTCGCAGTCTCCATGGAAGGAGCCCGCAGAATGTGCAGCCAGGCCGAAGCAGCCAGAGTCACCTTTGGTGTTTTCGAAAACCTCCGCTTCGCCGAGGGCGTCCGTCACCAACACTGGGCATTCAGCGAAACCGGTCCCGCCGGAAAACTCCAGATGGCAGTCATGGGGAACATCGGCACCTGGTGGGCGCCCGACCTCATCGTTGCTGAAACACCATGGCGACACGTCTTGGAAAACGGAGGAGGCATGGCCCTGGATCTCGGCCCTCATTTTTTCGACATGATCCGACACATCGGCGGCAGCGAAGTCATCTCAGTCAACGCCCGAACTCAGATCGCCGAACCCATCCGATACCTGCTTCGCGATGGAAAACGCGTCGCCCCCATCAACTGCGACGCAGACGACACCTTTTACGCGCACTTCGAACTCGAGTCCGGTGCCGCCGGCACGATGTTCGGCAGTTGGGGCGGACATGGCACCAATACCGTCGTCGGAGAGGGTCCCGTCTTTTATGGGAGCAAAGCAAGAGTCACCGGCGACAGGATCCACTTTGATGGCGAAGAACCCCAATCCCTCGCCAAACTCTACGCGGCAAATGCCCCCGATGAGATGAAAGAAAAGCACTTCCCGCTCGGCATCACAAACGACTTCGCCCTCTCGCAACTCGATTGGCTTCGAGCTATTGAATCCAGCACCCAACCCGAATGTTCAGGCACTGAAGGACTCCGTGATCTCGCCTGTGCCTACGCCGTAGTCGAGTCCGACAAAGCCGGCCGCAACGTCACCATCGAAGAAATTGAAAACGGCTCCCTCCGCTCCTATCAAACCCCCATCGACCAAAAACACAATCTCCTCCCCTAGCCCTTAGTACCTTCATCCTAGTGCCTTCTTCCAGTCCCTTCTACTTTCTCCAACATGCACCGTATCGCCACCCTTGGCCTCCACCACGACCACGTCTGGGGCAACCTGGAAGAACTCCAGAGAACCGGCCGCGCCGAACTAGTCGCAGCAGCGGACACCGACCGTGAACTACTGGACAAGTATCAGACACAGTTCCCCGGGAAAATTTACGAATCCTACGAAGAACTCCTCAGCAACGAAGAACTCGACGCTGTTTACATCTTCGGAAGCAACAAGCTCAGCGAAGACCTCACGGTGATGGCCTGCGAGCGAGGGCTGCATTGCCTCATCGAAAAGCCGATGGCCGCCACCCTCGAAGGTGCCGACCGTATGCTGGCAGCCGCTACCACGAACAAGGTGCGCATCATGATCAACTGGCCCTTCGTTTGGTGGCCACAACTTCGTCACGGCATTGCCATGGCGCAGGCGGGCGAGTTAGGGCAGCTCTGGCAGGTCAAATACCGCGCTGCCCATGAAGGCCCGGTCGAACTAGGTTGCTCGAGGCAATTCTGCAATTGGCTCTACGACGAGGAACTCAACGGTGCCGGAGCCCTAATGGACTACTGCTGCTATGGAGCCGTTCTAGCCGAAGTCCTGCTTGGAAAACCCACCAGAGTTGATGGTCTAAAGATCAATACCGGGCTGAAACCGGACCTGACGTTGGAAGACAATGCCATGCTGTTACTTTCCTATCCCCACGCACTCGCCACGACCGAAGCGAGCTGGACCCAGATCGGTAAGCTCACTTCGTACAGCACCACTCTTTATGGAAGCGAAGGCACCCTGCTCATCGAACCCGGGCCCGACGGTAAAATCCACCTCGCTACCTCTGAACAACCCGATGGGCAAGAACTGCAGGTGCCGGACCAACCGGCCCATCTTAAAAACGCGAGCCTGCACTTTCTCGCCGCGATTGAAGATCCAAGCCTGGAGATCTACCCACTTTGCGAAGAAAAACACTGTCGCGAAGCGCAGTGGATCCTAGAAGAAGGTATCAAATCAGCGCGGCGCTAGCAAAGCACCAGCGACTTAAGCCGCTTCCTTCTCGTCGTCGCCAGAATCGTCGGAGTCGTCTTTCTTCTCCTCGATGATCACTTCAGGCTCCTTGGTGCCTTCAACAACATCGCGGTCGACAATGACACGGGAAAATCCATCATGACCCGGCGCCTCGAACATGACCTCGAGCATGAGCTTCTCAAAAATGGATCGCAATGCCCGGGCACCCGTGCCGCGATCAATCGCTTCTTCCGCCATCGCAGCAAGACCATCTTCAGTGATATCGAGATCAACGCCATCCATCGCCAACAGCTTGCTGTATTGCTTCACCATTGCATTCTTAGGCTCAGTCAGAACTTCAATCAGTTCGGGAACCTGCAGAGGACGCAAAGTCGAAACGATGGGGAGTCGACCGACAAATTCAGGAATCAATCCAAAGCCATGAAGGTCTTCAGGTGACACATTGCGAAGCTGCATTTCGATTTCAGTTTCGCTGGCCACCTTGGTTATCTCATCACCAAAACCAAGCACCTTCTTACCAAGACGGCGCCCTACAATTTCTTCAAGTCCGACAAAAGCACCGCCGACGACAAATAGAATCCGCTCGGTATTGACCTGGATGTATTCCTGCTGCGGGTGCTTGCGCCCCCCTTGTGGCGGCACGTTGCAAACCGTTCCTTCGAGCATCTTCAGCAGAGCTTGTTGCACGCCCTCTCCTGATACATCTCGAGTGATACTGACGTTCTCAGTCTTACGACCAATCTTATCAATTTCATCGATGTAGATGATGCCCATCTCCGCTCGATTGACGTCGTAATCAGCAGACTGAAGCAGTCGCAAAATGATATTTTCGACATCTTCACCCACGTAACCTGCTTCGGTCAGGGTCGTTGCATCAGCAATGCAAAAAGGCACGTTGAGCACCTTGGCCAAGGTTTTGGCGAGAAGCGTTTTCCCTGATCCGGTTGGACCGATCAGTAGGATATTGCTCTTTTCAATCTCAACATCTTCGAACTCAGAAAACTTGCCGTGTGCGCCCACCTTCGCCGGAGCGGAAAACTGATTCAAGCGCTTGTAGTGATTATGCACCGCGACAGACAAAACCTTCTTGGCATGCTCTTGACCGATCACATACTGATTGAGCTTCTCGAGCAACTCAGCCGGTTTTGGCACTGAAAGATCCGTCGAGGGCGTCTCCTCCTCTTCGTGAAGCTCCTTTTCAAGAATTCCCCGGCAAACATTGATACATCCATCACAAATGTAGACGCCTGGACCGGCAATCAGTTTTTTGACTTCTGCATGACTCTTGCCGCAGAAGGAACACATCGTGAGGTTGGAAGCTCTGGCCATAGAAAAAGTGTCTGAAAATGGTCGACCCAAGTCGGAAATCGGGCTGAAACTTACTCTACCCTTAGAGCAATTAAAAGCCAGTCAGAATTTAAATTTTCATATTTATAAAACTTTATCAAACAGACTGCAAATTTCAGCTGTCAAAGTAAGGGTGTGATCGGCTCTGATACCAATGGGTTTGTCCCCAACTATCCTAATGGTGCCAACTAATCCTGCCGCTTTACCCATCTCGATATCCCGGTCTGCATCACCAATCATCCAAGACTGACGAGGTTCGATAAAAAAGCTTTCACACGCAGACAGAATCATCTCCGGATCCGGTTTCGGGAGATGAGCACATGTCGCTTCTCCGGTGTAGGCATAGACCCCGTCGAATGCGGCTCCGCGTTCCGCCAGTTCAACTTGCATCTTTCGGTGAATCGCCTCCAGATCAGACGGCGTCATCAACCCTTTGCCCACTCCTTTCTGACTCGTCACGAGAATCGCCAGCCAGTTCCGAGCCTTCAGCCAAGCCAACGCTTCAGCAATCCCTTCATTTAGGAAAAAATCGTCTGGGCTCAATACGTAGCCAGCTCCCGGGGACTGATTAACCACCCCGTCACGATCGAAGAACACACAACGCCGACGGTCGACTTCGGACTCCACCGTTCGCCACTCGTGAATAGTATCCACATCAGAACGCTTCGGAAGTAGATGAGTGCCGAGCCCCTCTTTTCCCGCTGCTTCGAGACTTGCTTGTAAAGTCTTCTCCGTGCTCCACGGGATTTCCCGAAAGAGGCCCGGACGAGGACAGTTCAATCCAATTAAATAGTATCCACCGTCCTCCGTCGGTCCAAACACGACATCCTGACCAGAAGACAAAACGTCCCAAGCTTCGTGGTAAATTTCGCTCTCCAGGTGCACACAATCGGTTCCTATTACGGCGACCAATGCATTGCCGGAGCTTTCATTCACACGTTCAAAAACAGTATTTACCGCACCGTCAATTCGACATCCCAGATCACCCTCCGACTGAGGGATCCACCTGGTCTCACCTGAAAACGAACTCAGCCATGGATGCAGCCATCCCCGAATTTCGGACTCTTTTAATGGTGGGTCGTAGGCCACCGCGATGACATCTGGACGCGCCAGCTTTGCTTGCTCCAGAACCCGACAAACCATTTGTTCATAGGCTCTGGCTGCCTTCTCATTCCCCAAGTTACTGGCAAGTCGAGTTTTCACCCGACCCGCCTCCGGAAATTTTAGAAAAACGAGGATCACTCGCTTCATCACTGATCGTTGAACGGAAGAGAATAAGATTTCACCCAGGTTCCTCCCGGAGCAAAGGTGATATGATTAAATGGAATCACACCGCCAGAGACAAAATCGCAAAAGTCGTCATCAGGGCCGGCGGTAAACTCACAAGCCGGGCTCGAAACACCTGAGTTCAGAATCCCATCCTGATAGAGCGTCAGCCCACGGTGAAGATGCCCAAAGAAAACACCACGAAACTGATCACCTGCCACCTCTTTCAGCACAGAAAGGACTTCCGAACGATTAGTCACTAAGAGATGCTCATCGATCCACTTCGAGCCAATCGGTGCCAGAGGGTAATGCAGAAAAATTGCCACCGGTTTCTCTCCCGTAATTTGATTGGCCACTGCTTCAATTTGTTCCCGGCTCACGAAACCGTGAGGTCCGTCCTCCGAGGGAACTTTGCCGTCCAACACAAAAAACTCCACTGTCTCCGTCGCCTTGCCAGCCATCCGATAGCACAGCTGCTCATTCGATTCAGGGACTAACAGCTCCAACTCTGGAAAAGTTAGATGCTCACGAATCATAGAAACATCGTCGTGGTTTCCTGTACAATAATAGACTGGGGCCTTTAGCTGAGAAAGAACCTCCGACGCTAGTTTGTAAGCCGACTCGTCAGGATCATTGGCCACATCCCCCGTATGAACAATGAAATCGGGCTGAAACGGAAGTGCGTTGATCGCATCGACCAAAGCACAAGCTCGCGCCCACGCATTTGCCCCCCGAATGTCCAGAGACTTGTCCGGACCAAAGTGGGTATCACTGATATGAATTACTTCTAACGCCATTAAAAAATCATTCTTGTTTCGACTCTTCTTTCGGTAGCGAGTTTGACAACATCCACTCGTATAGTTCCGGTTTATTATAGGCCTCAGTCCAGCAATCGTGACCCGCTTCAGGAATGATCGACAATCGGGATCTTTCATTGCCCATCGTTTTTAACCCGGTCATGAGACGCGTTGACTCGCTCACAGGAACGGATCGATCTTGAGCCCCGTGAAAAGCCCAGACCGGCAATTGCGGAATAAAACGCAACTTCATCAGAATACCGCCGCCACAGATCGGAGCGATCGCAGCAAAGCGGTGGGGTGCCTTCATCGCAAAATGCCAAGTTCCGTATCCTCCCATACTGAGACCAGTCAGGTAAATCCTGTCTGAATCGATCCGATATCGTTTCTCGATATCATCGACCAGTTCCAAGACCGGCAGACTGTCCCACCAATGATTCAACGGGCACTGGGGAGAAACAACGATAAACGGAAAAGATTTTCCATTCGCCACCAGCTTCGGCGGCCCGTGCACCTTGACCGACTCCAAGTTGGTTCCCCGCTCGCCTGAACCATGAAGGAACACAACCAACGGCCACTTCTCCTTTTTATCATCTTCGTACCCCTCAGGCAGAGACAGCAGGTAGTTCAGCTCCAGCGGACGAGTTTCCTCTTTCTTAAACGATTGTGCCGTTTGATCCGCCGCCGATTGGTCTACCCAGAATGAGGAAAGTAATCCCAAAAATATGGAAACGTATATCTTGGGCATTGGAAAACCTAACATGAGCCATTCACCTCGCCACTGGAAAATGCACCACCATGATACTTCCTGTCTCAGAAATCCCGTTGATTCTATGCCGTTTTCCAGCGACAGAATCTTATGAGCGAACACAAAACCACCCTGAATTGGAAACGCGGCGAAAACGGATTCGGCTATAAAGACTATCCTCGCAGCCATCAGTGGACGTTTCCGCGAAGCAAGCAGACTCTAAACGCTTCGGCAGCGCCTGAATTTCTCGGCGACGCCGATTGTGCCGATCCGGAAGAAGCCTTCACCGCAGCACTAACCAGTTGTCACATGCTCACTTTTCTCGCCATTGCTTCCATGAGCGGCTTCGTCGTCGACAGCTATGAGGACACTGCCGTCGGTCATCTCGAAAAAGGAGAGAACGGCAAACCTTGGTTAGCCAAGATCACGATGCAGCCGCAAATCGCCTTTTCTGGAGACAAACAACCCTCCGCAGAAGAAATTGAGAAACTTCATCAGAAGGCCCACCACGAGTGCTTTCTCGCCAACTCAGTGAAGACCGAAGTAACCTGGAGCTGATTCCATCCGCCCGCTCAACCTGGGCTCGGCACAGAGACTTACTCTGCTTCCGCGATCTTTTTAGAGATCAGGTTGTGGTTCTTTTGCACCCAGTATCCAAAGTAGTTCAGCCAGGGTCCCTCGCGCTCACCGGCCTCAACTTCCTCCATGGTCCTTTCGGCACGCTTCTCGAAGCTTTGCCAACTCTCGCCAATATTGTAAAGGGTCACGATCAGAGCGGTTTGGTAGCGGGGAGACTTTTCGCCCTCAAAGCCGGCTGCTTCATAAACATTTGCCGCATAGTTCATGTAGGCTGCCATAATATTAAACGCCCCTTTCATCGTGTACTTGTCTCTTTCTTCCTCGGAGGCATCGGGGTAGACACGCTCAATTTCGGATTGCATTCCCTGCGCTACGAACGGCTGGATCTGACCTGGGCCGAATGACGCCTGGCCATTGGCTCCGCGGAACCTCACGTTCACCTCGTTAACGATATCTTCCCCGACTTTTCCAAACGCTTTCCCGAACAAATTAATCCCCTGCTCGCCGCTCTGTTTCATAGCGCCCCTTTGATTCATAGAATGCTCGCCCATGAGCGCCCCGAGGACTGCCTCAGGGGGGACATCGTAGCGCTTCGCAGTTTCGATCAAATAGCGAAGCAACTCGCTCGGCTCGCCGCTTTCCTCAAAATGCCTTTTGAAAAAGACGGTGTTAAATAATTTCTCAACCCGCGGATAATGACTGTCTTTCTGAATCTGCCTAAAATTCGCCCGGGAAATATCGAGGCCGTTCACAGTGAGTGCTATGGCAGAAACGCCCCACATCCCCTCCAGACAGATAACGATCGCGAGTAATTTTTTCATTTCACCGAGAGCATCCAGTTTAGCACGCCGCGCCAATCCGTCATCCGGATGGGTGTTCCATGAGTGCCAGTCTCAAAACGCACCATCTTGATCGGGTAACCAGAGTCACGGGCGCGGATTGATCGATAAAAGCTTTCCAGATTCTCCACCAGGGAGATGTAGTCCCTGCTGCCGTGACCGATATAGATCGGAACACGTTGCTCAAACGCATCTGACCTGACAAAACTGCTACTGGAAAACGATCCGAGAAAAAGTATCCCGTTCAACTGCGCTGCGATATTGTCTTTTTGGGCCAATTGATAGCAGATCTGTCCACCGGCGGATCCGCATGAAAGAATCACCTTTGCATTCGGAGAACTCTCTTTGTAATGCTCAATCAGTCCCGCAATCTGCTGAGCGCCCCGTCCGGTGAATCCCTGAAAATCGGGCGAAATATAGAGCCCCCCGTTGCGGACCATTAAGTTCTTGAGGCGGTTGAAATTTCCGCCAAATGTCCAGTCGTCGACTCCCTGATCGCGACTCCCGCGGTGGCCATGGATGTAAAAAACGATGACCGATGCTCCCTCAGTCCGCCCCACGGTGAAATGCCGGACCCAGCCTGCTTTTGTTTTGGCCCGGGCGTCTTTCTGGAATTTCACCGGCTCGAGAGAGACGTAATCGTTTTTAACTCTCTTTTCGTTGATCGAGTCACGTTCATTGATCTCCTTTTGCGAACTGTAATCCACGATCCGGTAGTCGCCGTTGTCGCGTTCTTCCAATGTTCGGGGCAGCGCGAAGAGATCGTCCTTCCATGGCTCTAGCTGGAGCCCCTGTGCAAAAGCGCCGGACACGAAGACAGAAAGAGAAAACAGAGTGGCGATGGACCGCTGAAAAACCATGAGTTAAGGGAAAATACGAACCTTTCAACCAATGAGGGCCCGGTCAACTTCTAAAACGGGGTAAGCGCCCCCACCCGACCCTGTTGAACCGTGCGGATTCTTTCACTATTCACCTCGATACGGAGATTTTTTGCAAAAAATAGGCGACAAAAATCGTATATCGGTCATTCTCATTGGAAGATCGCAATTTTGCGCAAACCATGAAACGTCGTCGTCCTCTCGAAATTGCCCTAGCCATCAATGTAGGTGTGATTCACCTCGAGCGGGTGGTTCGGGGTATTAGGGACTATGCAGAACGGCACACCGATTGGCGATTTCTGATCAGCCCGGAAACCCACTACCTGACCCCAACCGCTCTCGAAGGTTGGAATGGCGACGGAGTGATTGCTCTGGCGAACACTCCGGACGATATGAGAGTGCTCGATTCACTCGACTGCCCGGTCGTGAATCTTTCCGGAGCTTACTCCGATTCTAAGTTTCCCAGGATCCGGCCGGACTATGACCGAATCGGGCGCATGGCAGCGTGGCACCTGCTCGACCGCGGCTACCGGCGTTTCGGTTTCTATGGAATTACCGACATCTGGTATTCAGAAGGTTACGAAGCCGGTTTCACTCAGGAATTAGCCACTCGCGACCTCGATTGCTCTGTCCTTCGCGTCGCCGCGACCCTTGGAGAGAAGTCGCGTTGGGATATCGGACAAGGTGAGCTCGAACTCTGGCTCGGCACCATCAAACCACCTTTTGCTGTGATGGCCGCGCACGATCCTCGCGCCGCCATGGTCATTCGGGCCTGCGAGCGGGTCGGGCTGCGAGTGCCTGAAGATGTCGCCGTCATTGGAGTCAACAATGACACTGTCGCCTGCGAGTCTTGTCATCCCCCACTCTCCAGTATCGAACGAAACGATTACGAAATCGGCGAAGAAGCCGGTAGGCTACTCGACCGACTGATCCAAGGAAAGCCAGCCCCTGAAACAGATAAAATCGTAGCGCCCGGGGCAGTGCAGGATCGGCAATCGACCGACAGCCTGGCAGTCGATCATCCCGATCTGCTCAATGCGATCGAATACAGCCGCGAACATTTTAGGGAACAGATTGGCGTCGCTGACATTGTCGAAGCCAACCCTCGATCTCGCCGCTGGCTCGAAGACGCATTCGTCGAACAGTTGGGTTGCACCCCGAGAACTTTTCTGTTTCGCCTTCGTTTGCGCGAAGCACAAAAACTGCTCACTGATTCGCCAGACTTATTGCCGGGAGAAGTCGCTCTTCGCTCTGGATACAGCGGCACCCGCCAACTCAATTCTCACTTTCGGTCCGAAGTGGGTATGACTGCGAAAGAGTACATACGAGGCGAAGTGTAACCTTCGATTTCTCAGCCCCTATTCTGGAGGAAGAGATGGTGGACTCAACCTTTTGGGCAAGGGCGGCCGGCCATAATCTCGGACCAGTTCATCTGTAAAAATGATCTCCTCACCTCCTCGGTGAACAAAAAGATCATAGTGTTGAAATATCAAGCTCATCATCGCGAGTTGGACCCATACCATCACCACATAGATTCCAATAATGAGCGCGAGATACCCAACGAGGCTCAAGGGGATGCTGATGATCACCAGCAGCGAATAATAGAGCATCAAACTCCAACCGACTTTTTTGATGAAGCTGGAAATAAACTTCCAGGAAAAGCCCGACTTAAAATCCATCATCAATCCCGATCGCAAAATGACAGGAATGGTGAACAGCATCAGAACCAGAAAAGACAGCAGGTAGATAGCAAAACCGACCCCTAGGAGAATCAACGCCATCTTTTCACTGATTTCCTCAAGGAACGGTCCCGCCATCATTGGCACCATGGCGACGAGCATCAGGGGAATGAAAAGAAGAGACAATACCAGCGAAGCCAAAAAGGGCCACACTCCGATTTTCAGGTATTCAACAAAGTGATTAAAATCAAAGTCCTCCACCGGATGGCCCTTCCTCTCCCTGGCGAACCTGCGAAACATATAGCCGCTCGAGACGATGGGACCCACGCCGGGGATTAACATGCATACGGAAAGACCGAGCACCGTCATCCATTTCTTCTCTGTCTTGAATGCCTCGCCGCAAGCTCTCCCAAAATCTATTTTCATCAACAAGGACCATACGCCGCTCCCAAACTGTCCTACAAGCCCATACGGTGGTTTCTGAAACCATTACGGCACGGAATCACGAAAGAATTTTTATTGCGGTAGCGTAACGAGCCTCTTAGTCTGCGAACCTGAGACCAGTGACTAATTTGCTGGCTCGAATTATCTAAAATACTCAAACAAACATGAGCTCTATTGTTCCACTTATCAGTTCCGGCACCACCGGTCCCCTCGGCGTACTTCATCTTCCACGCCTCTGGCTCAAAGCTTCCCTTGGCGCAGCTGGAAAGCTTCACGCTGACTATCCTGCGATCGGCGCCGGATACGACCAAATGGTCCTCGACGGTCTCGGCATCGACAAAGGCGATTTCGAAAGTTACATCGCTGACAGTCACCCTTCCTATATCGAACTCGAAAACTGGGTTCTCCAGCAAAAGGGTGGCTCACTCGATCAGGATGCCGTTGATAAGCTCAACGCCGCAATCACTGGATACATTCACGACGACAATACTCGTGGTGAAATCCTCGATGCAGCAGGTCGCGAAGATGACGGAACCGTCAAAGATGCCGTCAATCTGAACAATCTCGACGACTGGGCTATTTTCCACAGCCAGGAGCTCAAGTAGTCTTCCTGCTGAGCCAACTCAGTTTACCCAAGCCCGTCCCCGTATTCTACGGCGGCGGGCTTTTTCTTTGCATTCTCTACCAACAAAAGCGGTTGTGTTACGTTCGTGAGACTGTTAACGCTCTCAAAAAGCCACTTTAGGACCGCTATGATTATTGCTCCCAAAACTCGAGGATTTATCTGCACCACCGCTCATCCCGAAGGATGCGCCGCCAACGTACAATCGCAGATCGACTATGTGAAATCTCAAGCACCTCTGGCAAACGGCCCGAAGAAGGTGCTCGTCATCGGAGCGTCAACCGGATACGGCCTCTCGTCGCGGATCGTTCCCGCCTTCGGAAGCGGCGCGGCAACGATCGGCGTCTTTTTTGAAAAGCCCGGCACAGACCGTAAAACTGCCAGCGCTGGCTGGTACAATTCTGTCGCATTCGAAAATGCCGCCCACGAGGCAGGTCTCTACGCCAAGAGTTTCAATGGAGACGCTTTCTCAAATGAGATGAAAGAGTCTGTCATCGAAACGATCAAAGCCGATCTCGGTCAGGTCGACTGCATCGTATACAGCCTCGCATCCCCGCGACGGACAGACCCCACCGACGGCGAAACCTATCGCTCGGTCCTCAAACCGATCGGAGACTCCTACAGCCAGAAAAATCTCAATACCGATACCGGCGAAGTGAACTCGATTACGATCGAGCCAGCTGAAGGCGACGAAATCGCCCACACCGTGAAAGTCATGGGGGGAGAAGACTGGGAATTGTGGCTCCAAGCGCTCAAAGACGCCGGCGTACTCTCCGACGGATTTCAGACCGTCGCATACTCCTACATCGGCCCGGATCTGACATTTCCCATCTACACCAATGGCACGATCGGAAAAGCCAAAGAGCACCTCGAAGAATCGGCAGCCCGCATGAACACCGAGTTTGGCGAAGGCACCGCTTACGTCTCCGTAAACAAGGCCTTAGTGACTCAGGCCAGCTCCGCTATACCAGTGGTTCCACTTTACATCTCTCTTCTCTACAAAGTGATGAAGGAAGCGGGAAACCACGAAGGCTGTATCGAACAGATCGAACGACTTTTTTCCGATCACCTCACCGGTGAATCAGGTCCTACTCTCGACGAAAGAGGACGAATTCGCATCGACGATTGGGAGATGGGCGATGCGATCCAAAGTGCTGTCGGCGAAGCTTGGAAAAAAGTCACCACTGAAAACCTTTCAGAGCTCTCTGACTTCTCAGGTTACAGAAACGAATTCCTCCGACTCTTCGGGTTCGGACTGGAAGGCATTGACTATCAGGCCGATACGAATCAAGAAATACCTCTCCCTTCCGGATCTTAACACCATATTGGTGTTATAATATTCATAATTATTTGTATTTGTTGTAATTTCGGTTTAGTGTCCTCCTGGTCACTCGACCGAAACACACACACACAAACACAGACAGTTACATGAAGAGAAGAGTCCTCTGGAGTGCTCTCTCGTTACCTCTTTTGTTAGGGGCAGCGCTGATCACATCGTGTTCACCTTTTGGCGAGCACCACACAACCGCATCTGCGGCACGACAAGGCGGCGCGTTCAATCGCGGATTCCGCACGAAACCATCTATTGAGCGCCACGAAAGCGGCGCCCGGGTCAATCAAATGGTGCTTTCGCAAAGCACTAGTAAAAACACCCGTGTCATCATCGACATCGCCGATCAACGAGGCTATCTGCTCGTCAACGGCAAAGTCGCAGTCGACACGCCTGTTTCTACCGCCCGCCCCGGGAAGTACACGCCTCGCGGCAGCTTCTCCATGAGCCAACGAGTTCGCACTGGTAAAATTTCGACGATTTACGGCGTCGAAATGCCATACTGGATGCGCCTCAGTGGATCGGCATACGGCGTTCATGCTGGCCATCTGCCCGGCTATGCAGCCTCGGCCGGTTGCATTCGCCTCCCGGTCAACGCGGCTCAAGTCATCTACGATAACACCACCTACGGAACACGGGTCAACGTCTACAGCAATTGGGACGGCGCCTGATTTTTCTGCGAGAGGAATCCTTCAACAGTCCGGTAGCCCAGTGCGACCGGACTGTTCCGAGGAATCGAATTTGGCCAACGGAGCTTCAGCCGAAGCAATCCTGAACGTCTCGACGATAGGCAGAACTGACTATCGTGCCGAAAAATCTTCCGCCGCCTTCTCAATGGCCGCCGCTTTTGCATCCCCTTCGTGGAAGATGGTCCGATAGCGGAAGGTCAGCGACTCTCCACTAGGAATCACATGGTCCCCGGCAGTCTCGGGAGCATCCTTCTCAAGATGCCCCTGCCCAAATGGATTGGCTGTGAATAAACCGTAGTGACGGGCATGCCACCAAGTCGGATATCTGAGATTCGACGGGTGATCCACGATTGCGATTCCAACTTCATTGCCTTGTCTATCCACCCCAAAATAGTCGACCCATTTGGCGCGCTTGCCCCAGGCTTCCCTGCCCTCGACCCCTTCACTGTTCACGATATTCCCCTGCGCGAATTCCCCTTCTAATCTCAGCGTAGGCAAAGTGCGAATTGACCAGGCCCCTTCCTTATCGTCACTGATCTTCACATCACCGGCATCGGCAATCAATGTAATCGTAGCATCCACAACCAAGCCGCCATCCTTTCGGTAAAAAAGACGGAATTCGCGAGTGTCGGACATGACTCGATCTTCGCTAACAAAATCAATCCAAACGGACTTTGTTTTAATCGTGATGTCATCTTTCGACATCACAACGCCATTCATTCCCCGGTGACGAATCACGCCAAAAATTCGGCCGTCCTGCTTTTGCGGATCGAGCGGAAAGTGCCAAAAATCCCGTCCGTTCACTTTTCCCAGTCCGTACCACATGCCACGATGATGCACGTGATCAGTCGCCTCATCCGCGCGGCCCTCTGCCATCGGCCAATCACGCGTCATGTTTTCGCCCGTAGGGCCGATCACAGGGTAGAAAAATGGTTTTCCCTCTGCCTCCCCCGCATTGTAACTCGTCACATGATTGCCTCCGTAAAAAATCATGATCGGATCAGTTCCTCGAATCGACCACCCTCCCCCTGTCTGCCCCACCACTTGGGCGTCAGCATCGAACAAACAAAATGAAGAGCTCCAAACCAGGATGGGTAAAAACAAGATAGAAATTTTCATGAGACTTTTATGATAAGCTGATGCAATTATCTCAACTCTTGCCGACTCCAGCAAGCGCAGATACGTTACGTCTATGAGGTTAATTCTCACCGCACCACGTTCTACTGATGTTTGACACCCGAGACAGACCCCAAATGGTGGAGCGCGCTTATTTGATTGGCGCCTATTTCAATCGCGATGACGAAGACGTCGCGCTCAGCCTGCTCGACGAGCTCGCTGAGCTGGTCAGCACTCTGGGAATCAGCGTGGTCGCAAAGCGTTGTGTCTTTATTCGTTCCCGGAGCAAACGCTACCTCACCGGATCAGGTAAAGCCGTCGAGCTCATCGAAGAGTCCAAATTACTTGATGCGGATTGCATCGTTTTCGACAACGAAATGAGCCCGGCCCAACAACGCGTATGGGAATCCGAAGGCGATGTCACCGTGATCGATCGAGAAGAGGTCATTCTCGACATCTTCCGACTGCGCGCGCAAACCAAAGAAGCCAGTCTTCAGGTTGAACTCGCCCGGATGCAGTATTCCCTGCCGCGGCTGGCCCGGATGTGGTCCCACCTCGACCGACAGGGCGGAGGTAGTGGTGGAGGAGGCAAAGGCGCGGCCCGAGGAGAAGGCGAACAGCAGATCGAAGTGGATAGACGTCTCGCCAGAAAACGGATCGACCGAATCAAAACTGAGCTCGGCGCAGTGAGGCGAAATCGCCAGACCCAGCGTAAACAAAGGGCAGAAGAAGGGATCGGTCAGGCTTCCATCGTCGGCTACACCAACGCCGGAAAAAGCTCTCTCCTAAACGCGCTTTCCGGCTCATCCATTCTCGCCGAGGACAAACTCTTTGCCACCCTTGACCCAACAACTCGCCGAATTGAGCTCCCTGACGGCCAACCACTGCTCATGACTGATACGGTGGGGTTTGTCCGCAACCTCCCTCACCGCCTCGTCGAAGCATTCAAAGCGACCCTCGAAGAAGCCGTGATCTCTGACTTCCTCATTCATGTGCTCGATGCCAGTTCACCGGAAATATTTACGTTCTACGAAACAACCATCGAAGTCCTCAAAGAACTCGGCGCTGACGACAAGCCCACTATCATTGTTCTAAACAAATCAGACCTCATCGCCGATGACCCTGCCCGGATCCAGGAGCTCCGGAATCATTTCGACGAAAACACCCTATTCATTTCCGCCGCAACCGGAGAAGGACTGGATAAACTGATCGATCGCATCACCAACATGATGATAGACCGGGTTTCCCGTCTTCACCTGCGCATCCCCCAAGCCCGGCAGGATTTGCTGGCCCTCCTACATCGTGAAGGAAAAATTGTGAGCCAGGACTACGAAGGCAATGACATCCTCGTCGACGCTATTATCCCCCACAGCCTGCGACACCACTACGAAGCATTTTCAGAAACGATGGAGGCCAATTTGGAAACCGACTCCAAACCCATCGTCTAGCCTCGATCACAATCAGGCCAGCCCGCGATGAGCCCGGCGTGACGAACGTTGCCTTGACCCGCCACTGTCCGTCGAGTTTTTCGGATACGATAAAGTTTGGCTCAATATCAGCCCCGAGGCCTTTCCACCGGATGATTCGATACTCTGCTTAGCCTGTATCAATTTTTGAATCGAATGACCACGATAGGAAGATACCATGAGGGTGTGATCTGAATATCCAATCAAGGCACCCGCGTCAGCAGATTCCTCCAGCGACGGCGCCACCAGAATGACGTAGTCAAAACGGCTTCTCATATCCCAGATAAGATCGTCCATTCGCTTACTGCCATTCAGACCGCCATGGCCAGCCCTAACAGGTCCACTTGGCATCAACCAAACATTTGGTCGCCGCGCTTTTACTACCGTTTCTTCCATCCTCATCTCGCCGCTGAGAAAATCGGTCAGACCCACTGAATTGGAAGCGTCAAAAAGATTGTGCATCCTGGCACCTCGAAAATCGGCATCAATCACAATCGCAGTCTGTCCCGCATCTGCTATCACAACAGCCAAATTGGCCGCAACATCTGCCACATGCGCATCGCTGTCTGACGGAAGTAAAGTGAGCAACATCGAGTCTGCGGCGGGCAAGCGATGAAGCCTCATCCGCAATTCGCGATAGGCTTCAATGACAGGGCCCGATGGGCGATTGAGGCGCGCAAGCGGAATTGACGGGATCGGAGCGAGGCGCACCAGTTTGATTCCAATCCCTTCTTGAATTCGCTTCAATACAGTCAATCGACCGTTATCCCTCGATGTTAATCCAATGATCATGCATCCCAAGAGCATACCGGCCATTCCGTAGTAGAGCAGTGCCAATCGACCGCTATCAGCAACAACCGCATCCTCCTTGCCTGCGATTTGCATCATCCAAAGACCGGAGCTCGCCTCACGAAGTTCCACGGTGGCCAATTGCTCTTTTGCTTCGAGGGAGCGCAGCAAATAATTTTCGCTAACAAGCTTATGCCGCAACTCGGACGCCTCATCTTCGCTGGCCCCAACAGCCCTTGGTTCTTTGCTCAGCACTTGGAGCCTATCCTCGTATTGCTCGATCGTATCAAGCCGGGTATTCACTTCGGCCTTCAATTCTTCCAAGCGATTTTCCGCCAAGGACCTGGCCTCATTTCCACTATGCTCCACGAAAGTCTGTCCCACGGAGTTCGCGATCTCGGCAGCGGCCTCCTCTGACAAATCTTTGGCGAACACGTCGAAATACTCGCCCTTCTCTCCAGGCTGCAATCGTACCCTCGCTTTTAGCAAAGCCAAGGCGGCCGTTTTATCCTCCACCCCCCAACGATCCACCAGACCACATGACTCGACCGTTTCCCGAAGAAGGTTCCGATCCATAATCCCTGCTTCGAGACGGTTCATACGATCAAGCGAGACGGCCTGCATTCTCGTCGATACACTGCGAACCGCTGCAGAGCGCTCGGGCAAGTCGATCGCAATCCGAGCCGATGCCTCATACACTCGAGGTGTCTTCCATCGAACTCCTACCCCAATCAACATCACGAGCGAAAACGACAGCGCGAGGATAGGCCACTTAGCTCGAACTAGATAAAAATAGTCGACCCAACCATATTGAGCGGCTTTTTGATCGAATACCATAAATATTAGAATATTCGGATATTACGGTAATACAAACTAATTGTTCGCCTCAGAGGCTGAAAAAGCGGGCTTTGGGACGATTTTGAGTGACTCTGAAGCAAAAACGATCCCGATCACCTGTTTTTCAGCTCTTCGAGTTCCTTTTTGAAACCACTACTTAGGATAGGAAACCGGCACCAGGTTTTCGGGTCCAGGTTCTTGTCATCAACATGAAAACCGGGAGCATAGCGCTCACGCTTCCACTGATTGCGACTCCAGAGACGGAAAAACTTGGCCACCCATTCCCGAAGCACTTCCCGGTCATAATCAGTCTGCGTTTCACAAATGAGTTCCCAAACTTCAACGGGCAATTTCTTATCCCTGATCGCCAGTTTCTCAATCGCATCGAGCACTGGGTAAGGCATCAAATCCGATTCATCGGTTTGCCCCTCCTCACTCGGCCGAAGCTCGGCCGTGGGCGCCTGCGCATTAATGACATCCAACTCTGGAATAGGAACAATGTCAGGGACACATCCGACCTGCTCCATCCATCGAAGCCAATGACGAAGAAACGCTTTATCGATTCCTGAAATTGGGCTCAGCCCGCCACTGGTGTCTCCATCCATCGTGGCATAACCGACCGCAGCCTCCGAGCGGTTGCTGGTCGACAACAACAGCGCATTGCGAATATTCGTCAGCATCCAAACCCCAGGTGACCGCACCCGGGCCTGTATGTTTTGGAGAGCAATATCGTCGGTCTCCCAGCTCAGCTTCCGGCCAAGCCCCTTTTCAACGATGCCTCGGTATCCTTCGACCAGCTCATCCACGTCCCACTCCTGGAAGGAAGCTCCAATCGCGCCAGCCACTGTCTCAGCAGCGTGACGTGTCGTTTCCGAGCTGTTGCGGGTGCTTTGATAGACACAAGACAACAGTTGCTCCATCAAAGGCGCCTCTCCAAAATTAATGTGGCCCAGCTTTTTCTTAAAGCCTTCCTCACCCAACTCACCGATTGCGAGGTCGGCCATCAGCTTCACCAATACTGCCGTCGCCGCCGAATCTGCTCCGCCACTCAACGACACCACGAATCCACCCGAGTAGCTTTTCCTCAAATAATCGAACAAGGCCAGGGCCATGATCCGGGCAAACTCCTCCTCTTTGAGATCGCCTACAATGCTGGCCTGAGACGCCTCAGTCGTCACCTTCCCTTTCCATTTGGGCAAAAAATCGACCGCCACTGTCAGCGTATCCGATTCTCCTAAAAGCGGACGGTGGCTAACCTGTCGAGCCTGGTGCATTCGGGTCAGGTTCAAATCAATCGTCGCGGCCGTGAGAACATGATCCCTGAATGAGAATCGCTTCCCTTCCGCCACATAGTCGCCACCCGCAGCGATCACCGTGCCACCATCATAAATGATCCGCCCCGCCTCATTACCCAGCAGGTTGGCATAGACATACCCACAGGAAAATGCGCGAGAGCCTTCCAGCACAAACCTCTCGCGAACCAACTGCTTACCAAACGCAAAGTGACTCGCGCTCGGATTGAAAATAAGATCCACCCCGCGACGTGCCAGGCGTGTGCCAGGACGATCCGCAACCCAGGCATCCTCACAAATCTCAAAACCCAGCCTTACCCCGCCCACATCGAAGATCAGATCACCGATGGGAACTTCGCCCTCCTCAAAGTCGATCAATTCCATTCGACCTACCGGCCAAGGCTTAAACCAGCGAGGCTCATAGTGAAGCCCGTCGCCTGCCAGATTCTGCTTTGCCACAAATCCCACCACCTCGCCATCCACAATCAGCGCAACCGCATTGTAGGCTGAACTCTCAAACCACAACGGCAGCCCCACCGCCACGACGATACCTTTACACTCTTTCGCCAACGCGCTCAGGGACGCCAAAGACCGCTCACCGACCTCCGGAGCGAGGAACATATCTTCACATCCGTATCCCGTCAGAGCCAACTCAGGCAGACAGAGAAAACCCACTCCTTTCTTTCGGGCCTCCTTCACAGCGGCCACAGCACGGCCGCAGTTTCCCTCCCAGTCGAGAGGGATCTGATTCAATGAGGCTGCGCCGGCGACGATTCGATTCATGTGTTTCGTGTGCTCGATAGTTTCCTTCATATTCCGAAGCGGGGCAACGAGGAGTTTTCGCTCCACTTTTTACGCCTCTTTCTCGAAACCCTTTATTTTTCCTGAGTTCACAAGCTTCTGCCCTACCTCTCTTGCCTTCCCCCCCTTCGTGCCTTATCCCTTTTCCCGTATCCCTGCCTCACCATGCCCGACCTCTATCCCCTCGCCAGAAAGCTGCTCTTCGCTATGGATGCCGAGACAGCGCATCATGTGACCCTGTCCATGATGAAAACGGCCAATGCGATGGGACTGCTCCCTGTGATGACAGGGTCGAGTCAGGCACCCAACCCTGTTAAGTCCGGTATCGAAGTCATGGGCCTTCAGTTTCCAAACCGGGTCGGCCTCGCCGCTGGACTCGACAAAGCCGGAATCGCCGTAGACGCCTTTGGGAAAATCGGTTTTGGCCACGTCGAAATCGGCACAGTCACCCCGCGCCCCCAGGCGGGAAACGACAAACCGCGACTTTTCCGGCTCAAAGAACACCACGCCATTATCAACCGCATGGGATTTAATAATCCCGGCATCGAAGGCGTCCTCGACAATCTCAGCCGCTCACGCAAGAACTTCTCCGGTGTCCTCGGTATCAACATCGGCAAAAATAAGGACACCCCGAACGAAGACTACCTCGCCGACTACCTCGCCTGTTTCGAAGGTGTCTACGGCGCTGCCGACTATGTCACAGCAAATCTGTCTTCACCTAACACCGCCGGCCTTCGCGATTTGCAAAGCGCTGACACCTGCCGCGAACTGATCACCCGCCTCCAGGAAAAGAGGGAAGAAGTGAAACCAAAACATGGCGGCAAGCATGTCCCCATTGTCATCAAAATTGCGCCGGACCTCGAAGTTGATGCAGTCAAATCACTCGCCGCGGCTTTCAGCGAAAGTCAGGTCGATGGCATCATCACCACCAACACAACCATTGATCGGGATGCCGTCGCCGGACACCCAAACGCAAATCAGGCAGGCGGTCTCAGCGGCGCCCCACTCACCGAAAAATCGACGGAAATACTTAGCCTACTGCGCTCCGAGCTAGCCCCTGAAATTCCGATCATCGGATCCGGAGGCGTCATGACAAAAGATGATGCTCAGGCCAAACTCGAAGCCGGTGCGGCACTCGTGCAAGTCTACACCGGACTGATTTACCGGGGGCCTGAATTGATACGCGAGATTTTAGCCCTGTAGAGCAAGGCTTGCCTTCGTCGAGAAGGGCTCCGAGAGCATCAGGAGCAACTATCGCCCTACGCCGACTTCTCTTTAGGCATCATGAAGCCAAGCAACTGACCCAATCGCTCACGCATCTCACCACGAGGCACGATCATATCGACGAGACCGTGCTCGAGAAGAAACTCCGCTGTCTGAAATCCAGGAGGCAGGTTTTGGTGCGTTGTCTCTTTAATGACCCGCGGACCGGCAAAACCGATCATGCAATTTGGTTCTGCCATGATGATATCGCCCAGCGTAGCAAAACTCGCGGTGACACCACCGGTGGTAGGGTGTGTCAGCACAGAATAATACGGAAGTCCCGCTTTGTGATGACGAGCCAATGCCCCACTGGTTTTCGCCATTTGCATCAAGCTCAAAATACCTTCGTGCATTCGAGCGCCTCCAGAAGCACTCACGATAATAGCCGCACGCTTTTCCTCGGTGGCTACCTCAATCGAACGAGTTAGTTTTTCCCCTACGGCAGACCCCATGCTCGCACCCAGAAAACGAAAGTCCATCACCCCAAGCGTAACAGGATTACCCATCAAAGATCCTCGGCCCGTCACCACGGCATCTTTGAGTCCCGTCTTCTTTTGATAGGCCTTTATCTTGTCGGAATATCCCTTGAAACCCAAGGTATCGACGGACTCCACATTGGCATCCATCTCTTCAAAAGAATCGGGATCCAGCAACATTTGCACCCGTTCCATAGAGGTCAGGGTGAAATGATGATCACACTTGGTGCAGACGCGATGACGCTGCTTCAAAGTGATTTCGTCAATGATCGCGCCACAGGAAGGACATTTATTCCAAAGTCCCTCCGGCATGTCGGACTTCTTCTTCCCTAATGACTTGATCGAGCGCTTTTTAAAGATGCCCATAATGATAAATTGAAAGTGCGGTTGTGTTTGTGTGCGTGAGGCACAAGTGCCTTCGCCAAAAATACCGAAAAATAACGGCATCACAACCGAATTCGTTACCCGCGCATCACAGATATTCCGGCAATTTTCTCGATATTAAATTCGTTCCTGAGCACCGCAGCACATTCGGAAACCGTTGACCCCGTGGTCATTACATCATCAATAATCAATATCCGGACGCCATTCGAGGGCTCATCTTCGCCTCTCGAACGACCCTTCCCTTTATATTCAAAGGCTCCCAGCGGATTCATCAGCCGATCTTTCCGGTCCAACTGTGCCTGCCTCACGGTGTGAAGTGAACGCCGGATCAGAGGTTTCAGCTTCAGGTCCATGCCCGCAGGGGCCAGCCGAATCATCTCTCGAGCAATTTCGTGAGATTGATTAAATCCCCTCTCTCGCTGGCGCTTATAATGAAGAGGCACCGGTACGACCCACCAAGAGTCTTCCAACAGTCGTTGATCGTGCCAGACATTACTGACCAGGGATCCCATCAGTCGGGCCAGATGAATCTGTTTTCCATACTTGAAGCGATGCATCAACTCACGGGCCACCCCGCTACTGCGAAAGGCGCTCACCGCAAAATCGAAACCCATTTCACGGTCCCCGCAGTTGGCACACTGAGAAGGGTTAATCATTGGCGCATCATATCGCTGCCCGCACACCTGGCAGTATCCATCTTCAATCGCAACTAGTGACTCCTCACAATCCTCGCACAAAAATGGCCGCACCAACTGTCGTTGCGACGGCAACGGAATCTCGCAGACGCCACAAGCCGGTGGATAAATCCAGCCTTTTACTGCCTGAACGACGAGATTCAACTTCATCAATCCTCCCGATTTAAATCAATGGTCGCGATAGAGGAGCGAGATTTTCTTTTCAACCAAAACCAGACAAGCAATCCATTCAGGCCAACAACCAGGAACGAGATCGCCCCCACTCTCAACGAATCTCCCAGCCAGGGCATCATTTCTTTTCTCTCAAAAGCCCGCTGGGTCAGGGGACTGAGTAATTTCACCCCAAAAACCCACCCAGCATGCAGTCCGATTCCAAGCCAAAGAGAACCGGTCTTCTCCCGGGTGAAACCCAGAACCAAACCAATCGCGAAAAGCACCGCAAACTCCGATAACAGGAAATAGAGATCCCCAAACTGAGAGAAAAAGTGCTGAAAAATACGGCCTATCATCCAGAACCCGGTCCCCGCCGTCACCTCACTGACTTCAAGTCCATGAGGAGCATTGAAAAAGTGAATCACCGCGAAAAAGATGGCCACGGAAAAAAACAATGCCCGCGGTTTCAATACCTTGGAGAGGACGGCATAGAGAGCTCCACGAAAAACAAACTCCTCCAGCAAACCAACTGCCACGCCCGTTCCGAGCGCCTCGGCAATGATTTCCAACATCGGCTTGTCAGTTTCCCTCAAAAGATACCAGCCATTCGCCACATAAGCCCATCCCAGAAGAACGAGAGAACTTCCAGCAACCGCAAAACCCAACAAAAGGTGACGCCACCAGGCCGAATTCGGCTCCAACATCAAAAACTGGCGAAAAGATCCTCCACCCTCGCGCCCGGAATTCATCCATTTCAGGGTTGGGTAAAGCATCAATAAAGCGCCACCCAGAATAGCCCGATTGAAATAGCGTGGAAATTTTGCCCGGTTCATGGAGCCATTGATCCCATCGAGCCAACCACCCTCCAACCAGCTTTCGGCTACGACAAATTTGCCTCCGTCATACAAAAACGGCGCCAGAATCGCACCAATCAGCATGGTCCCGGCGACAAAAACCAGGATCTTAAAGGCATCTGAATGAAAAAAAGCGCCGAGCGACATGACAGGCAGGTACGCGAAAACTCGAAGAATTGCAATCCTGTGTGGGCAGGGCTCAGTCCGCGGCTGCGTCCGACAAAACGCTTTTACCCGTATCCCATTTAGTGTAAGTTCTCGCGGCCCAAGGACTCAAATTGAGGACACGGATAACGCCAACCAGACCTGCCCCTTCTTATGTTTGATTACAATTTTTTCTCCCGCTCGCCTTTTGCTATAGCCATTCTGGTCCTGGGATTCTTCCTGAGCCCGTCTCTAAAGGCCGAAACTCAGTACGGTGATCTTGCCGGACGTGTCACCAACATGCTCGAAGAAGAGCACTTTTTGCGGCAGCCATTTGACAACAAAATGTCAAAGCGAGTCCTCGAGTCCTATTTGGAGCTTCTCGACTACAGCCGGATCTACTTCACCAAAGAAGACATCCAGAACTTCCGGGAAAAACACGAACTAACGATCGACGATAACGTCAAGAAAGAAGGCATTCCGGCCGCTTTCGATATTTTCTCCGTCTACGAAGAGCGAGTTCGCGATCGCGTCGAGTTTGCCCTCGAAAGAGCCAAACCGGAGACTTTCGACTACGACTCTGATCGCTCGGTCAAGATCACCCGCAAAGATGCTGACTGGGCTGCAGCCGGCGCTGCTCATGATCAGCTCTGGAGCAATTTGATCGAAGGGGACCTCATTCGTGAAAAGCTCATCGCCGAATCCCTGGCCAAAAAAGAGGCCGAGGAAGCAAAGGAACGAATCGAAAAGGGCGAGCCACCAGTCGAGAAAATTGAATCCAAAGAATCCAAAAAAGATCTCTACGAAAAAGTATCGGATCGCTACGACCGCATGCTCAAGAGGGTAAAAGAAAACAACACCGAAGATGTTGCCAATATCTTCATCAAAGCGATTGCCCGCGCCTACGATCCCCACACCGATTATTTTTCCCAGCAACAGTACGACAATTTCCGCATCGGCATGAATAAATCCCTCAAGGGGATCGGTGCCATGCTTCAAAAAGATGAAGAACAAGGCGGCGCCACAATCGAAGGACTTGTTGTAGGCGGACCCGCTTTCAAAGGAGGGGAACTCAAGGTCAAGGACCGTGTCATCGGGGTAGCTCAAGAGGAAAACGGCGAATTCGTTGATGTCGTCGACATGAAGCTTTCCGACATCGTCGACCTGATCCGAGGTGAGATTGGCTCGACCGTTCGTCTCAAGGTCATGCCGCTCGGCAAGGCAGACGAGATCAAACTCGTCAACATCGTCCGCGATCAGATCGACCTGAAAGATAGCCTCGCCACCGCAGATCTTATCATTACCCAGGATCCCGAAGGAACTGAGCAAAAGCTTGGCTGGATCACTCTCCCCTCCTTTTACGCTGACATGAATGGCGGCGACACCAGCACCACCCGTGACGTTCGACGACTGCTCACCCGCCTCGCCATCGAAGGGATCGACGGACTAGTCGTCGATCTCCGTGACAATGGCGGAGGATCTCTCGAAGAAGCCATCAACATGACCGGGCTTTTTATCCGTCAGGGACCTGTGGTTCAGTCAGTTGATTGGAAGGGAAACCAGGCCTTTAAATCCTCCCCAAATCGCGAACCATACTACCGCGGCCCTCTTCTGGTTCTAATCAACCGTGCCTCTGCCTCTGCCTCTGAAATTTTCGCGGCGGCGCTTCAGGATTACGGAAGGGCCGTTGTCGTGGGTGACCAATCATCCTTTGGCAAAGGCACCGTGCAGCAGCTTCGCCCTGTCCTTACCAATCGGCTGATCCTTCCATTCAATCGCGCCACCAATCAGCAGGGTGCCCTCAAGCTGACCATCCAGACATTCTACCGCATCGACGGACACTCCACCCAGCGCGATGGAGTGGTTCCCGAAATCCAGCTACCTTCGATCCTCGATATTGCCGATATCGGTGAAGCATCTCTCCCCAATGCTTTGGAAGTCGACCCCATTCCTCCGGCAAAATATGGACCATTTTTCACCCAACCACTGCCGGTTAATCTGCTCCAGCAGGCATCAGGATCGCGGGTCACCTCCGGCAAAAATTTCGAATACATTCTCGAAACCATTGGCGACGAAAAGAAGCGGAGAGATAAAAATCAAATTTCCCTCAACCTTGCGCAACGCCAAGACGAAACAGCGGACGCAGAGGTCAAACGCGAAGAGCGCAAAGCAGAACGCATTGCCTATTACAACAAAATCAAGAAAGAGGAAGAGGGCTTATTCACCATCTACAAACTCACTCAGGACAACGTGCTTGAGGAGGGTCTTATCCTTCGTGACGATCTGTCTCTTGAAGAACTCAGCGGCATGACCCGTGGAGGCGCCGACGACAGTGAAGATAAAAAAGACGAAAAAGATGAGAAGGACTTGGAATACCCGCACAAGTTCGATCCCTATCAGCGCGAAACACTTCACATCCTGCAGGATCTAATCGCCATCGGCGAAACCGGCAGCCCGGTCAACATTTCCGAAGCGAAACCCGCTTCACGCGGTAAGACAGAACCCACCGAGGCCCTTCGGCCTCAGCCGAACTAATTTCTATTTTCAATGCGGCTTCAGACAGGAGCTCTGATCCGTTTCTTGTGATTACTCCAAATCTAACCTATTAATAAACATGGAAGTCCTTTCTCCCAACTCAGTTATTCTCGAAAAAACTCGCGAACTTTGTTCGTTGATTCTCCAATCAGGAGAATACAAAGAGAATGTCACCAAAATCGAAGCGTTTTTCAGCAATGAAGAAGCGCAAGTCGAGTATCGCTCCTTCGCCAAGCTAGGCGAAGACCTACACCAAAAGCAGCACGCCGGTGAAATCACCGATGAAGACATCGCTAGCTATGAGGCAAAACTCGCTGAATTGAAATCCACCGAAGTCACTGCAGAGTTCATGGGTGCCGAGGAAAAGCTCAATGGCATGGTCCAGCAGATTTCGAAGATCGTCGGAAAGACTCTCGAACTGGGACGCCTACCCGAACCTGAAGATCTCGAAAGCGGCGGTTGTTGTGGCGGAAATAGCGAAGGCGGCGGTTGCTGTAGCTAATCCCACTTTTAGTCGTTAAAATATTTCAAAAGGGCAGGCTTCGGCTTGCCCTTTTTTGTGCCGAGATCAGCCCCTCACTCCCCCAACACATCCGCCGTCGCTTTTACCAAAGCATCAACCGCGCCCTGAATCTGATCCTCGGAAACGCAAAGAGGAGGCATCAAGGTAAGCGTGTCCCGAACCGGTCGGGTCAACAGTCCATATTGCCGCGCAACACGGCAAACACGTGCCCCGGTTTCCGCTTTCCAGTCGAGTGGGCCATTCGAATCGGGATCGACCAAGTCGATTCCAACGATCATTCCCAGATGGCGCACTTCTCCCCAATGCCGACAATCAGCGGCAGCAGCCCGAACGATTCGGCCAAGAAATTCGACCTTCGCGGGCAACTGCTCGAGCACGCCCTCCTCTTCAAATACTTGCAAGCTTCCTAGTGCCGCGGCACACCCCAACGGGTTCGCGCAATAACTATGGCCATAGAAGAAGGTTTTCATTTCTTCATACCTCCCTAGAAATGCCTCAAAAACCTTTTCGGTCGTCAGCGTCGCGGCCAAGGGCAGGTAGCCACCGGTGAGCCCCTTAGCCAAACAGATAAAATCGGGTACGACCTCCTCGTGTTCACAGGCAAACATTTTCCCAGTTCGGCCGAAACCGGTCATGACCTCATCGAGAATCAAAAACACGCCATGGCGATCACACCACTTCCGAATTTGCTGGAGCATCCCTGAAGGCCAAACGCGCATACCGGCAGCCCCTTGAATCAGAGGTTCGATGATCACCGCATTGATGCTGGAGATCTCCTCATCGCTCAATTCCTCCAGGCTATCAGCACAGTCCATCTGCCGCACCTGATAACCTGACGACGCAAAGCGGTCTTTAAAGACTCCAATTCCGCCGAGAGAAGCGGCCCCCAGTGTGTCGCCATGATAGGCTCCGCCAAAAGCAACAAACCCGGAGCGATCTGACGTTCCGGTCAGCTCCCTGTATTGCGTCGCCATTTTGCAGGCGCACTCCACTGCGGTCGATCCATCATCCGTAAAAAAGACACGTGTTAGAGTATCGATTGGAAACAAGCCAACTAGCTCTTCCGCAAGACGAATCGCAGGCTCATTGGAAAACCCCAATGCCGAACAGTGCGAGATTTTACTGAGCTGCTCCTTTATCGCTCCATCAATTACAGGATGCTGATGCCCGTGAATATTCGTCCAGATGGAACTATTCCCGTCGATGTATTCGGCTCCATCTGCACCAGTCAAAATAGCCCCCTTGCCTGATTCGATAATGAGCGGGTCAGACTCCGAGGCACACCAATCCTGCATCTGTGTGAAGGGATGCCACAAGTGAGCTTTATCGAGCCGACGCAGCTCGTTATTCGAATTGGTCATATTCACGGAATCCGGCAGAATTTCAAAACACCTTCTACGGCACTTCCTTTCCCATTACTCGTCTATCTTTTCCTCTTCATTCTCAGAGCCGGAATCAGCCTCTCCCGACTCATCATGGCCAAGCGTCATTCGCGATGCTTTGAACTGATACATCAAAAGCCCAACCACTGCTCCAATTCCCAAACCTATCAGACCATTGTAGATAATTTTCCCATACACTTCGTTCGGCCCTGGGCGATGAAGTATACGCGTGACACCAAGGGCGATAAAGAACCCGGCTAATCCAGTGAGAATCATCTGCCTCCCAATTCTTCTGACTTTATTCATATTTCTCATCGCTCTCTACAACGGAATCTTTCTATCAGACTTCACCAAGCCGCTCCTAGCTGCGGCTGAGATTGAATCCGATACGGCATCCAAACGACCCCAACAGCCTTCGCTGAGCAGTTCTTCTTCAAAGGGCTGAGATGCATAACTTCCAACTTCTCAGTCATCGGGTCCATCGCCTCCTTAAGCTCCTCGACCTCCTCCTGACATTCCTCTTCGAGTTTTTCGAGGTCCTCCTCGTAATCCTCTACTTTTTCCTTTGCCCGCGCCACATCCCGGCCCTCTTTCCAGGCCCGTGACGCCCCTGACATTGCACTGCTGCTCTTCCTCGTGAAAGCACGCCCCAGAACAGCGCTCAAAATCGTTCCACCAATTTTCATCGCCGTATCCATCTTCGCCGAACTGGCTTGAGCCTTCTGCTCTTCAACCACGTCCATGGCCCGCCCGATTCGATCCTCGATCACCTTGATCTTCTTTTCGTAGCTGTCCTGGAGCTCATCGACTTTTTCATCGCGAATCTCATGGGCCGCGTGAACGAGCCGGGCTCGAAAATCCCCCTCCAATTCTCCGAGGGTCGAAAACAACCCAGTCAGAGGACTGCGAAAAACGGCGACGGTATGATTACCGTAGAGATGATCGACCAGTTCCTTTTTTAACTCGGCCCACATCTTCGACTCCAACATCGTCTGGGGCAGATCTGAAAACACAGCACCAACTCTCGGTTCAGATCCGAGCTGACTGACGGTCATGTTATTTGGCAACGAGAGCGACTGAGACCAGTCAATCTCACCACTGTCGTCATGGATCGGATTAACCATCACCACCGTCTGTGTTCCTGAGATCCCTTTGCGACTGTCCTGATACCTCGCCTCACCAATTCGAATCACTGATGGCACATAATTAATTTCCTCAGCCGGGACATCGGGCCCGGCTGGCGCGTAATACTCGGCCACGCCACGCGGAAGACGGGGGCGCGCCGTCGCGGCCGCCTTTGGCTTGGGAGCTTCGATAGCAGGCGTGGGACTCGGGTTGGCGGCGGCCACCGCTGCCATCTCTTTTCTTTTCCCATCCATCAACTTCTTAATCTGTCGCCGTGCCAGCGGACCCGTCAAATAACTCATGACCCACCGCACATGAAAGACTTTCGGCGCGTCGTCGTGAACATTATTCATCAAGAAAACTCGACTACCGAGACCAGCCAGCAATTGCTCCATCTTAGAACGATTAAATCCCCCATCGTTGCTCGCTGCGGCGCCTTCGAGGCCATCAAGAACCCGAGCTTTATCCCTCTCTGTCTGCAATCGCCCGAGCCACCATGTGCCTATGTTAGAGAGAGCCTTGTAATCCAGATCAACCGGGTTCTGAGTTGCCAGCAGCACACCGAGCCCGAACGCTCTTGCCTGCTTCAGCATCGTCATCATGGGCTTCTTCGATGGCGGCATCGCCGAAGGCGGGAGATACCCATAAATTTCGTCCATGTAGAGCAAAGCCCGCAGACTTGTCGTTCCAGACTGAGATCGCATCCAACCGAGCATCTGGTTCAGTAACAAAGAAACAAAGAACATCCGCTCCGAATCACTGAGGTGCGCAATCGAGAATATCGAGATGCGTGGCTTACCTTCGGGAGTAAACATCATTCGATTGATGTCCAAAGGCTCCCCTTCCAACCAGCTGGAAAATCCTGGCGACGCTAACAGATTATTCATCTTCATCGCCAACTCACGCCTATCCTTTTCCGGACACACTATCTCCAGATCCATCACCCCAATCTTATCAAATGGAGGCACTTGAATATGGCGAATCAGTGATTCCAAAGTAATGCCGTGACCCGATTTCCAAGTCTGAGCAAAAATATTAGACATCATGATGTGCTCTGGATCCTGAATCGGATCGGCATCATTGCCCACCAGCGAAAGCAAACTGGAAACGGTCGATTCAATTCGCTCGGCAAAAGCCTCGTGATCATCAAGAACCTCGAACTCCGGCACATCGAGTGAACTCAGAATCGACACCGGCAACCCGGCACTTGATCCCGGGGTATAGACCGCCATATCCACCTTGTCCCGAAATGCTTGAATCCGCTCAGGACCCTGCCCCCAACTGGCGAGGCCATTTTTCCACATGTCCGCAGTTTTCGCTGCATGTTCGTCAGGAGTGATTCCCTTTTTCAGAGCATCGTCTTCATTAATCCATGGCCGAAAGTTCTCAGGCGCTAGATCGGGAAAGGTCAGCAAGAGGTTGGCAATATCCCCTTTTGGATCAATCACGATCGCCGGGATATTGTCCATCGCCGCCTCCTCCAGAAGACTGATGCATAACCCGGTCTTACCTGACCCGGTCATTCCGAGCACAACCCCGTGAGTGACTAGATCTTTCGAATCATAGAGAACCAATTCGTCCTCCAATTCCTTTTCACCGAGATCGTATTCCCGTCCGATATAAAATTTACCGAGCTTCTCGTAGTCTTCTGTCTGAATGTCCATATTCCGTTGTGAAAGTGCTAGTCTACCACGGTGTAACCAATTGACTCACCATGAATGCTTTGAAATGAAGGCCGGCCCTGCCATGCCCAAAGTTTGAATGACAGCTTTCCAAAAGAACGATTCAATTCGGAAGCTTTAATCACTATCTTTCCCCGCCCGGATCTCGATTGCCCGACGGAGATCGTCTTGATCACTTTCGTTCCGGACCGGACTTCGATACGCGAAACCCATCCTTGCCTGGCGTAATATTCAAAAACGAGCGACTGGCCTGACTTCACCTGTCGCGAAGCACCCGGCGCCCGGACGATCTTCACATGTGGCCGGTAGGATTGACGCACTTCCGATTTACGCTGCCGCTCAAAAGCCGGAGACAATCGATATCCAAACTGAGCAGAGGCGTCAGGTGCCGTTACCAACAGGGTTAAAAAAACCACTGCGCCAGCGTATAGCGGCATGATTAAAGGGCGCTTAAAGGTCATTACGATATGCGGGTATCCAACACGACCGGGTGGAACGAAGCGCACGATATGCGCCATCGATCTATCCGACTCCTTATGTTATGAAGCTACTCCACCAAATTCCAATCTTTCTTATGACCAAATTCATCCCCCTTTTTTTGCTGACGTTCACCTTATCATCTCCACTCCTAGCTGAAGAGCGTCCTCCTAACGTCATCATTATCTTCACCGACGACCAAGGATATGGCGACGTTGGCGTCTACGGTGCCGAAGGTTACGAAACCCCCAACCTTGACCGCATGGCCGCAGAAGGCCGCATGTTCACTCAGTGGTATGCCTCCCAGCCTGTCTGCTCGGCATCGCGGACCGGGCTTCTATCGGGATGTTATTCCAATCGCATCGGCATCAACGGCGCGCTCGGACCGGGCAGTCGCATCGGCATCAATTCTGAGGAAACGATTCTACCTGAAGTCTTCAAATCTAAGGGCTACGCCACCGGAATGTTCGGCAAATGGCATCTCGGTGATCACGAGAAATTCCTCCCGACCAACCACGGCTTCGACGAATATTTCGGCATCCCTTATTCCAATGACATGTGGCCACTGCACCCTACCGCCAAACATTTTCCACCTCTTCCGCTGATTCAGGGCACTGAGAGGCTCCGTGCCGCAGACGAACACGATCAGCGCATGATGACAACCTGGCTCACTGCCAAGGCCGTGGACTTCATCAATCGCAATCGCGAAAATCCTTTCTTCCTCTATCTGCCGCACCCCCAACCTCACGTTCCTCTCTACGTGAGCGACCGCTTCGCCGGAAAAACCGAGAACGGGATTTACGGTGACGTCATTTCTGAAATCGATTGGTCGGTCGGCGAAATCCTCAACGCCATCAGCACTAACGGACTCGACGAAGACACACTGGTCATATTCACCTGCGACAACGGCCCCTGGCTTTCCTACGGCAGCCACGCTGGCTCTTCCGGACCACTTCGCGAAGGCAAAGGCACTGCCTGGGAAGGCGGCGTACGCGAACCCTGCCTGATGCGCTGGCCTGGCAAAATCCCCGCCGGAACCGTCTGTGACACCGCCGCAATGAACATCGACATCCTACCCACCATGGCAGGCCTCATTGGAGCAAACCTTCCCGAACGTAAAATCGACGGCAAAGACATCTGGCCTATCCTCGCAGGTGAAGATGGTGCCGAAAGTCCCCACGACGCCTACTGGTTTTACTACAAGAAAAATGAACTACAGGCAGTTTTGGCAGACGGCTGGAAATTGGTACTGCCTCACACCTACCGCACCCTCGACGGCAAAGAGACCAGCGACGACGGCCTGCCGATCGGCTACACCAATCTAAAGCTGCAAGAAGCTGAGCTTTACCAACTCGATGAGGATATCGCCGAAGCCAATAACGTTGCACAGCAACACCCTGAAATAGTAGCAGAGCTCATGAAGCACGCCGAAGCCGCTCGGGCCGAACTGGGGGACAATCTCACTAAATCCGAAGGAAGCGGAAACCGACCCTCCGGTGAACTCACCGAAGAGGAAGGCCAGGCAATCGACAAACTCAACTGGCCCAACGGCAAGCCGGAGCGATAGAAACGCCTACTTCTTCTTTTTCTTTGCACCACCTGGGCGCTCTGGAGACAGAGCCCCATCCGGACGGATCATCGCTGCCACCGGCCGACTATTGGCTTCCATTTTTACGACATGCTTGTCGTAGACCTTTTGCAAACGCTCCACCACCTCTGGCTGCTTCGCGGCAAGATTCGTCCGCTCGCCGATATCCGCCACCGTATCGTAGAGCTGGACCGGATCAGTCGAGGGCTCCCAATCAGCAGTATCGCGCTTATCAATCCCCTCGGGCCAAGGGTAAAACTTCCACTTTCCTGAGCGAACCGTTCCGTTGCTGTGAGTTAGTACGTAGTTTTTGTGAGGGCTCTTAGCGCCCTTTTCCCCAATGATAAGAGGCCAGATATCCTTGCCGTCGATTTCGCGTTCAGGCAGTTCGCCTCCACACAATTTCGCTAGCGTCGGCATGATATCGATCGAGGCCGCCACTTCATCGCAAACATTGCCAGACGATATTTTGCCAGGCCACCACATCAGGGTCGGTTCGCGAACGCCTCCGTCATAAACGCTGAACTTCCTCGCTCGAAGCGGAGCCGACGACCCCACCGCAGCGCCGTTGTCGCTCGTGAAAATCACCAGCGTATTCTCCGCAATCCCTTCCTCTTTAAGACATTTCAAAACTTCACCCACTGACCAGTCAACTTCCTCGATCGCATTGGTGATGAGTTCCTTCTCTGGATCATTGAAAGCCTCTGAGACAGCCAAAGGCAAATGCACCATGGTGTGCGGCAGGTAGACAAAAAATGGCTCATCACCTGACTGCTGAATGAATCGAATCGTTTCCTCCGTATAGCGCTTCGTCACGGTGCTTTGATCAGCCGGATATTCGACCACCTCTTCGTCACGCATCAGAGGAACCGCATTCTTCATCTTCTTACCCGCCTCCAGATCCGCCCGGGTCACTCCTTCTCGCAGGACCAGATTCTCCGCCAACACATTCGCCGGATCGATCCACATATCATTTGAATAGGGAATCCCATAGTACGAATCGAATCCCTGATAGGTCGGCAGACACGGAGGCAAATGCCCCAAGTGCCACTTCCCGATACAGGCAGTGCGATACCCAGCTCCCTTCAGCATGTCAGCTAAGGTTACCTCATCCGGGTTCAGCCCTTCGTCGCTGTTCGGAAACAGAACCGGCTTCATACTGAGGCGCTCGTAATGGCAGCCAGTCATCAGCGAGGTTCTCGATCCTGAACAGACAGAGCAACCCACATAGAAATCGGTGAACTTGATCCCTTCCGCCGCCATCTGGTCCAGATTTGGCGTCTGAGGAACCGTCGCCCCATTAAAACCCACATCACCGTAGCCCATGTCATCGATAAAAATCAGGACGACGTTGGGTGGAGATTCCGCCGCCGAGGCGAAACTGTTAGCAACGACAAAAAGGACAGCGGACAATACGGTGAAATATTTCATAGAGACTCGATTGCAGACCACAAAACTATCCATCGGAGACCCCTAATCAAAACCCGAAATCCTGCCGTGTATCCGGCACACTCGCTTTTGATTATGCCGGCCCAGCGCCTATGGCAGAGTGGCATTGCGATAGAAAAATCACTGCCGAAACCCCAGTTTCGTGCCACATTAGCCGCCACATGCATATTCAGGACATCCTTGCGAAGCATTCGCCCTCGCTTTCATTCGAATTCTTCCCTGCCAAAACGGCGGAAGCCTCGGAAGCCCTCTATGACACCATCGCCGAACTGGAATCCTACAATCCCTCCTTTGTCAGCGTGACCTACGGAGCCGGTGGCTCAACCCGCGAAGTAACTCACGATCTCGTCGTGCGCATCAAAAATTCCACCAGCTTAGATCCCAGCCCTCACTTGACCTGTGTCTGCCATCAGGAAGAGGACATCGAGTCCATCCTGACCCGCTATACCGAAGCAGGTGTCAGTAATATTCTCGCCCTGGGCGGCGATCCTCCCCGTGGGCTTGAGAACTACAACAAAGCTGACGACGCCTTCCAAAATGCGGCTGACCTCGTTCGCTACATCAAGAAATTCTCCGAAAAGAACCCACATCCCGATAACCGCGGCTTCGGCATCGGTGTGGCAGGATTTCCCGAAGGCCACCCCGGCACTCCCAACCGGCTTAAGGAAATGGACTACCTCAAGGCCAAAGTCGACGAGGGCGCCGACTACATCGTGACCCAACTTTTCTTCAGCAATGACGACTTTCACGATTTTCGTGATCGCTGCGAACTGGCCGGAATCAATATCCCCATCATTGCCGGTATCATGCCCGTCACCTCCACCAAAGGAATGGCACGTATGGCGGACTTGGCCGCGGGAGCGCGCTACCCGGCGAAACTTCTGAGAGCGCTTAACCGCGCCGGAGATGACGCCGACGCCGTTGAAAAAGTGGGGATTCACTATGCCACCCAGCAGTGCTCGGATTTACTTGAGAACAAGGTCAGCGGAATCCATTTCTACACGCTGAACAAATCGCACGCGACCCGCGAAATATACGCCAGCTTGGGCATCCGGCCATCGGCTTCCATCCCCGCCTAAGGGCTCCCCTGATATGAAGCAGTTCCCTTGGCGCAGCCTCCTCTATGCGGTGGTGCTGCTCTATCTGCTTCTCGATCTCAAAGTTTGGAACGGCCCTCTGAAGCAGGCCATAGCCAACCGTCAGGATATGGCTCTCGAGGCAGCCTTGGAAAATCGCTGGGTTGCCATCGTTAATCAAGAGCCGCTCACCAGGGATCAACTCGACATCGCGGTATTTCGTCATCTCTACCGCAGGGGAAAAGAAGTCACCGAGATACCCGAAAAAAATCTCTCTATGATTCGGCGGGCCGTGATGCAGGAACTGATCAATGACACGCTCGTCCGCCAATACGCCGACGGAGAAAAATTCAATGCCCCGCAGAAAGAGATCGATGCCTTCATCGAATCCTGGGAATCTCAATTCACCTCCGAAGAAGAGCTCGCCGAACGCTCCGAGCTACAACACTTGGATCCTACCGCGCGTCGCCAGGAGCTTGCTCGGATTTGGTCGAGAAAGCGATGGCTCGAACAACGCATTGCTCCCGGTATCGATGTGACGGACGGGGAGGTTCGCGCCTGGTTCGATGCCAATCGAGAATCAGGCGAAGGCCTCGTTGAACCCGAAAAGATCCACGCGCGTCATCTATTCCTCAGCACCGTAGAGACTGATGACGAAACCCGGGAGGAATCGATCAAAGCTCTGCACCGTCAGCTTTCAGAAAAGAGCGCCTCCTTCGAATCACTGGCCAAAGCGAGTTCAGAAGACCCTCGCACCAAAAATCGGGGAGGAAATCTTAATTGGTTTACCAGAGACCGCATGCCTGCCGACTTTTCTGATCAGGTCTTCGCTTTGAAGACCGGCGATCTCAGTGAACCATTCAAAACTGCCATCGGATGGCATATCGTCGAAGTCCTCGATCATCAGTCCGAGCGCCCCCTGACCTTCGATGAAGCCGCAGAGGAAATTCGCATTCATATCGAAAATCAGCGCAGCGCTGATACGATCAAGGTCCTCATGAAAAAGCTTCGCACCGTCGCGAACATCAAGCTGTTCCCGGAGCACATCTGATCCCTGTTCAGCGAGTCGTCAGAATTTAAGATACGGCCCCAATCCTTGAAGGCCGCCTTCCCGTCCGAAGCCACTTTCTTTAAAGCCGCCAAATGGACTGGTTGGATCAAATTTGTTAAATGTATTTCCCCAGATCACACCAGCCTTGATCTGATCCGCTATTTTAAAAATGCGACTGCCCTTATCTGTCCAGATTCCGGCGCTCAATCCGTAACAGGTGTCATTTGCCCGGGCGACAGCCTCCGCCGGAGTTCGAAATGTCATCACGCTGAGAACCGGCCCAAATATTTCCTCGCGGGCAATGCGATGGCTCGCGCTCACTCCGGTAAAGAATGATGGCCGACACCAATAGCCTTCATCGGGCAATTCACATCCCGACGCGTACAGCTCAGCCCCCTCATCTAAGCCAACCCCAATCAGTTCATTGATTCGATCCAATTGTGCTTTCGAATTGATCGCCCCGATGTCGGTATTCTTGTCGAGTGGGTCGCCTACCCGAAGGGTTTCAATTCGTCGTTCTAACCTGGCCACAAAATCGTCATGAATCGATTCTTGAATCAGCAGCCTGCTCCCGGCGCAGCACACATGCCCCTGATTGAAATAAATCCCGTTAATGACGCCTTCGACAGCCTGCTCAATCGGCGCGTCTTCGAACACTATATTGGCGGCCTTGCCGCCCAGTTCGAGAGTCAACCTCTTATTCGTTCCTGCCAAATTACGGGCAATCTGTTTTCCAACACCCGTCGAACCCGTGAAGGCAACTTTGTCGATCCCGGGATGCTCAACCAGGGCCGCGCCGATATCCCCTTCGCCCGTGATGATATTAACCACCCCGGCCGGAAGCTCGGCTTCTTCAAAAATCTCTGCCAAATGCATGGCCGTCACAGAAGTCGTTTCCGCCGGCTTTAAAACCACCGTATTGCCACAAGCCAGTGCCGGGGCAATTTTCCACGCAGCCATCATCAATGGGAAATTCCACGGAATCACCTGACCGGCCACTCCAACCGGTTGAGGCGAGCGACCGGGAAATGCGTATTCAAGCTTGTCAGCCCACCCGGCATAATAGAAGAAATGAGCAGCCACCAGCGGCAGATCAACATCCCGACTTTCCTTGATCGGTTTGCCGCCATCCATCGACTCCAGAATCGCCAGCTCGCGTGATTTCTCCTGAATAAGACGGGCTATCCGAAAGAGATACTTCCCTCTCTCGGCACCCGACATGGGCCCCCAGACATTCTCATAAGCCCGGCGAGCACTCTTGACCGCAGTATCCAGATCCTTCGTCCCCGCCCGGGCAATGCGAGTTAGTTGTTTGCCCGTTGCCGGATTCACCGACCGAAAATACTTACCCTCTTTCGGAGAAACAAATTTGCCGTTGATGAACAACTCATAACGCTTCTTCAGGGGAACAGGTGAAGACTCAGGTGCCGGCGCGTAGTCCCACCCTCCTTCAAACTTTAACTCTGGCCGTTTCTTACTCATGAAATCCAATCACTTAAAAACTCAATTCTAACCTCGGCATCTTCGCCACCTAGCCCTTCGAAAAGTAGTCGGGGCTCTGATAATTACCATCCACCAACTTGGCGAGTTGCAACTCCACATCGCCAAGCAGCGAACTGGCTCCAAAACGAAACAAATCCGGAGTGAGCCAATCACTGCCAACCGTTTCTTTCACCATCACCAAATACTGCAGCGCTTCTTTTGCTGTCCGAATCCCGCCAGCCGGCTTAACCCCGATCTTTTTTCCAGTGGCGAGATAATGATCACGAACCGTTTCCACCATTACCAACGTTACCGGCAATGTGGCGGCAGGAGACACCTTGCCGGTTGATGTCTTGATAAAATCTGCGCCCGCCTCGATCGCTAACTGACTAACCAGCCTGACATTATCATAAGTCTGTAATTCACCTGTCTCGAAAATCACTTTCAAATGCGCTTTTCCGCAGGCTTCTTTCACCGCGGAAATCTCATCACTGACTTCTTGCAACCCGCCTTCGAGAAAGGTGCCTCGGCTGATCACCATATCGATCTCAGATGCCCCGGAGCCGACTGCATCGCGCACATCGGCCAGTCGCAGTTTCAGCGGGTACTGACCCGAAGGAAATCCTGTCGCCACGGAAGCCACCGGGATACCACTGCCCTCCAACTCAGTAACGGCGTGGGCTACCTGATTGGGATAAACACAAATCGCAGCGCAAGGCGGACAATCAAACCGTGTGACCATGGGCTGGCGTGCTTTGCGGCAAAGATGGGTCACCTTGCCTTTCGTGTCGGCGCCTTCCAGCGTGGTCAGGTCCATCATCGCCACCGCCAGTTTCAAGCCTTGTTCCTTGGCAACATTCTTGATCGATCGCTTCGTAAATTTAGCGGCACGTTCAATGACCCCGACTTGATCGACGCGGGGGACTGGGGATTTCAACACAAATGACATGGGACTAATGCGAGACTGATTCAGCTTCCTTGAATCAACACATTTTGACCATATCTTTTACAAGCTGAAAGTAGAGATAAAAAAGTCCCCTCCAGGAGTACCTGACTGTTTCGGCAGTTTCTCCCAGTCGGATTAAGCCAGCCTCAAGGTTATGTCGAATCTGACGTCCGGTCTCCTTTTCGATCAGCTCAGAAATCCCTTCTGGAGCATCCATCACCAGCGATTTTTCATCAACTTCGTGAGCCACAAGCCAAGCCCGATGACTGGACAACAATTCCTCAAAAGATTCAGCATTCGGAACCTGCTTCGTCAGCACCTCCGGCGTCGATTTCATCGGACTGCTGAACGGAACATTAGTGGTCCGGAAGATCCGACCATCCTCGAGCCGCGAAGTCAGAGATAGACTGACCCAGCCTACGCCCTCTTGCTCGGTAAGGCAGATCGACGCTTCCGCCTTTTCCTCCTCATGAACGAAGAGACGGTAAAACTGATACATTTCATCCCAATCCCAGCCGGTATCGGCGACGTATTCGAACCCCTCTTCTTCCACTTCATCGGTCAATTCAGTCAGCGATGGAAATCTGGAATGGCCCGGAGGCGGCTGTTTTTCAAGCTGCCGCGTCATCGGCAATCGAAGCTTCCTCACTCTGGTCAGCAATTCCACCCAGGGCAGCATGAACCAGATCAACATCCCACCAACACCCGCAGCAATACTCTCGGTTGGCAGATAGAAAGCCAGAAAACTCGCCACCAGAATGCCGAGAGCACCCAGCTTACGCAAAAGCCGATGCTCGAAACTTCTCAGGGCTGAGGACAGAACCACAACACCGAGCACAATGAAAAATTCAGTCATAAGGCAGGTTGGAGGGCGACCAACCTACGCGCTGTCAAGAAAGAGACCAACAGGAATTAATCTCCCCAGCGCTACTTCATTCACCTTTTCGGCGAAAAATCGCGACGTGGCGATCCACCGATTTTCCCTCGGTCTGCAGCTCGCGAGACTCCGGGTTAAACTCTGTTTGAATCAACTCACCGCCCAGCCTCTGAATCGCCTCCAGCGCCAGTTCGTGCTCTTTATCAAAGTAACTCGTGATAATGAGCCGGCCGTCGTCCCCCAGTTTCGTGAGAGCCTGGTCGTAAATTTCCTCCCATGTCTTGACGCCGTTCCAATAGTTCTGGTGACGCATGAAAACGAGATCAAAGTCGTCCCCCATCTCTGAGTGCGCATCCAGCTTTCGGGCATCCCCCGTCAGGAACTCGCATTCTCTGGTGCCCTGACGATCCTCAAAATCTCTCTTTCCACCAAAGCGACGCTCGGCATCGGCGATCTCACGAGCCCGCATATCGATACCCGTTAACTTAACCGCTCCTTCAGTTGAACCTTTGAGCTCAGCCATAAAATCGGTCAGCACTTCCGCTTCGCGGCATTCGCCACAGGCGATATCGAGCACGCGGGCCTGATCACGCCCAGCGAGACGGCGCCGCACCTGTTCGGCATCATCCGAAGTCACTTTGCGGAGCATCTTCCGCAGCCTGATGAGATCCTCTCCGGTCTCTTCCAGAAATCGCTGAGACATTGATTCGCTTCGCTACTCTTTGTGAGATTCCTGATAGTGCTCTTTCAGCATATCGCGGCCGAAGTCTCCATCGAAGTCACGCCATGCCGCGTGCACATGATACGCATCGTTCTGTGTATTGGCATACTCCAGAAGAAACGTTGGACCCTGAACCCTATAATAGTGCTGCTCCCCCATTTCGAACCCTCCAGCCCAGGCGAATAGAATGTTGGCGTGGCCTTCTTTTTCAATCGCCGCCAATTCGTCATCCGCCACATCGGGACGCAACCGGCGCACATAAACTTCGATCAATTCCTGAAGGTTCGCCTGCTGGTCTGCCTTCAGGTCATCCCAAGCAATCCCAGCATCACCCAGCGATTCCACCTTCGGCTTCGCCTCGGTCAGAATCTCTTTCGGCGCTTTATCTGCGACCAAAGCCTTTTTCATCTGCCTCTTCGTCAGTGACTTCACGAGGCGACGAGCCACATCCTCCTCATTCGCGAGCACCCGCAATCCCTTGCGAGGCCCTTCCGTGATTTCTCCGGGATTCGATGCAAAAAAGCTCGGCGTTCCGGAAACCACCTTACCGCCGGCAACAGTGAAATTCATCGACATGTGATGCCCTTCAAAACGCCAACCCCAATTACCGGATTCTGGCTTGCCAAAAATTGACACGTAATACATCAGGGTATCTCGCTTGGGAGCGTGATTCTCTAATTCCCAAAGCACTTGCTCCAGACTCATGATCTGGAGAGCCGTCATGTAACCACGATGGCTCAGGCCAGTGCTGAGAAAAGCATAGGCGAGGTGACGCTGATCAGGCCTCATCGCTTTCATCGTCAATCCACCCCGCATTCCCTCGCCCTCAAAAGGCTTGGGGATAAAATGCCAGTTCTCTCTTTCGCCATCAACCAAGTCAAAGCTTGCCGCTGCCTTCTGCTTTTTATCGAGAGAATTGAGCCAGACTTGCGCAGCATCCGCCATCTCATTCGCCGCTTCGTGAGCCGTAACGGCAGAGGTTAACAACAGGACCAAAGCCGGAACCAGAATGTAAAATCGTATCATGAGGCGGTAGTAAGCCAACGAATGACCAAATCATCAAGGACGCAATCAATGCGAATTGGCACCGCGAAAGGGCAATATCGTCGTCGTCCGGCTAGCCCGCTTCCCCGCTGCCTTGGACTTTGCGCCAAAAATTCCTCCTTGCGAGAGCCCCGATTCACGGCTCTTAGTCCACCGTTCCCTGTTGCGGCGAAATTCGCCACCGGCCTTCACTTCCCGCAGCATCATCCGGCCTCGTCCGGCACTCTGAACCAACCACCCTTCACTCACTGTGATCCAACTCATCTATCGCAAATTCGGCAATCGTCTGCAGGCAAAAGACGATCTTCTTTCCGGTCTGACCGTAGCTCTTGCGCTGGTCCCCGAAGCCGTCGCCTTCGCTATCATTGCCGGGGTTTCACCGCTGGTTGGCCTTTACGCCGCCTTCATGATCTGCCTCATCACCGCCGTTGCGGGTGGGCGTCCCGGGATGATCTCCGGAGCGACTGGAGCGCTTGCCGTCATCATGGTGGCCCTCGTCAAAATCGGCAACGACCGAGGTGTCGAACTCGGATACGGAGACAATGCTGGTCTGCACTACCTTTTTGCGGCGGTCATCCTCATGGGAATCATCCAGATATTATGCGGAGCTTTCAAACTGGGACGATTTGTCCGCCTCATTCCTCAACCCGTCATGTTTGGTTTCGTCAATGGACTCGCCATTGTCATTTTCATGGCGCAGTTTCCCATGTTCACTGAGAGCCCAACCACGCCTGACGCCCCTTGGCTGACCGGTGGAGCACTCGCCCTCATGGCTGGCCTGGTTCTGCTGACAATGCTCATCAGCTTCTTTCTGCCAAAACTCACCACCGCCGTCCCAGCCTCCCTCGTTGGAATCATCGTCGTGAGCCTCATCGTTATCTTTGGCAGCGTTGATACCCTTGTTGTGGGTGACATGGCATCGATCAAGGGCGGCCTGCCATCATTGGTCAACTTCGACATTCCCTTCAACTGGGACACCCTGGCGTTCATTGCCCCGTATTCCTTTATTCTCGCCGCCGTTGGCTTGATCGAGTCCCTCATGACTCTCACTCTGATCGACGAGCTCACCGAAACCCGTGGTCAAAGTAACCGGGAATGTGTCGGCCAGGGAGTCGCCAACATCGTGACCGGCTTCTTCGGTGGCATGGGTGGTTGCGCCATGATTGGACAAAGTATCATCAATATCCGATCCGGTGGTCGTGGCCGCCTCTCAGGAATCGCTGCCGGCCTCTTGCTTCTCAGCTTCATTCTCTTCGCCAGTCCGTTGATTGAAAAGATCCCTCTCGCCGCCCTGACCGGCGTCATGTTCATGGTGGTGATCGGAACCTTCGAATGGTCCAGCGTCAGAATTCTCAGAAAGATCCCCAAATCCGATGCTTTTGTCATCGTTCTGGTGTCAGTCGTCACCGTGGTTTCCCATAACCTCGCCCTTGCCGTGATCGCTGGTGTCATTGTCTCCGCTCTGGTTTTCGCCTGGAAGTCCGCCCACCACGTCCATAGAGAAACCGAAATCCGGGAAGACGGATCAAAAGTCTACTACCTCCACGGCCCACTCTTTTTCGGATCAATTCAGGACTTCAGCACAGAGTTTTCTCCTGCTAGCGATCCTGATGATGTCATCATCGACATGATGGATTCACGGGTCTGGGATCACTCCGGTCTCGAGGCGATTCACAAACTCGCCGAGCGCTATCGCAACGCCGGCAAAACCCTGCATCTTCAGCACATCAGTGCCAGCTGCCGGGAAATGCTCAAAAAGGCCGGCACCATGGTTGACGTAATTGTCCTCGACGATGACCCCATCTACATCGTGGCCAACTTGAAAAAGGGCGACCGCACTCCCTCGGCCCGGCCCGAAGGAGCCTGACACACCCAACAGGGTTAAGTCCTGAACTCAACCCTGTTTGTTGGCCACCCAACATTTCGGCCAACAGTATATCTCAACGGCTTTGCGCCAAGATTGCGATTGAGCATCGGCGCTCCTTTCGGCAAAATTTGGACAACATGATTCGCAGTCTCATTTTAGTCCTCGCCTTAGGCGCCTCCACCGTCTTCGCAAAAGATCCCCCTCCCAATATCGTCTACATCATGTCGGACGAGTTGGCCTACTTTGAACTAGGCCACATGGGGAACCCTTACCTCAAAACGCCGAGGATGGACCAGATGGCCAAAGACGGTCTGCGCTTCACCAACGCACTCGCAGCGTCTCCCGTTTGCGGCCCTCTTCGCGGCTGCATGCTGACAGGGCGTCACGCGGGCCATGCCTCGGTTCGAGCCAATGACGGCGGCACCGCACTGCGCGCAGACGAGCCTACCATTGCCACTGTTTTAAAACAAAAAAACTACGCTACCGGCGGATTTGGTAAATGGGGAGCCGGCGGCCGAGACTCAACTGGCGTTCCTGAAAAACACGACTTCGACATCTTTTTCGGATACTACGACCAGGTCCACGCGCACACATTCTATCCGCCCTACCTGATCGAAAACAGCGAAGAGGTGCCACTCAAAGGCAATGTCGGCGGGCGCCATGGCGAGACGTATGCTCAGTACCCAATCATGGAGAAAGGACTCCAATTCATTCGAGAGAACAAGGACCAGCCATTCTTCGCCTACTTCCCCATCACGCCACCACACGGGATGTATGATATACCAGAGGATGATCCAGCCTGGGACCAATACCGCAGCGAAGCATGGATGGAAGACCCTCAGATCGATCAAGAGGCCAAAAACTACGCAGCCATGGTCACCATGATAGATAACGATCTCGGCACCATCCTCGATCTATTAAAAGAGCTCGGCCTGGAGAAAAACACGATCGTCTTTTTCACCGGCGATAACGGAGGACAGGACAGATTTAAAGACAAAAAGAATCCTCGTGGATTCTTTGGCCCTAACGTGGACCCCAAAACTGGTAATGCCTTTCGAGGCGGCAAAGGCAACCTCTACGAAGGCGGGCTCAAAATTCCTTTCCTTGTTCAGTGGCCAGGAAAAATCAAAAAAGGCCGCGTCAGCCATCTCATTTTTAATCAAGTCGATGTCATGCCTACCCTCGCCGCGGTGAGTGGAACAAAGGCTCCGGAATTTGCCGACGGAATATCTATTCTGCCCGAGATCCTGGGCGACTCCAAAAAACAACAACAGCACGAAATGCTTTATTGGGAATACGGGCAACAAACCGCAGTCCGCTATTGCAACTGGAAGGCGATTCAGCCGGGGACAGACAAGCCCTGGGAACTTTACGATCTCGCCAACGACATCGAAGAAACCGTGTCACTCGCCGATCAGCACCCGAAAATCCTCACCAAAATGACGACCTTTGCAGAGGCATCGCACGAAGAGGCCCGCCCCGGCACCTATTCCGATCCAGAGCGTACCCGCCACGAACGCGATCGCTGGGCGAAGTGGGGAACCTCAGGTGAGAATCCTAAGGACAAAAAATAGGATCCTGGCGCAAAGAGAATTCAGAACTCTTTGCCCCTCTGCGACATCCTAAATGAGATCACCAGCGTTTCGTTGTCATGAAAGTGCTTCGAAACATCCTGCTCTCAGGATTCCTTATTGGCTTTGTCGGAACTCCACTTCAGGCGGGTGACTGGAATCAATGGAGAGGTTCCGAACGGACAGGCGAAGTTATTTCCGAAGGTGCCTGGCCAACTTCCCTGAGCGATGACCATCTCAGCAAACTCTGGAACGCCCCTCTCGCAGAGGGGTATTCGAGCCCAGTCTCTGCCAACAATCAGGTTTTCACCGTAGCAACTCAGGACGAAGCGAACGAAGTCGTCAAGGCTTTCAACATCGACTCCGGCGACCAACTCTGGAAAGACGATTGGGAAGGCGCCCTGAAAGTCCCATTCTTTGCCGCCAAAAATGGCAGTTGGATACGAAGCACCCCGACCATCGATCGCGGCGCCATCTATGTCGGCGGCATGCGCGACGTCCTCGTCAAATTCGACACTGAAACCGGCAAAGAGCTTTGGAGAATCGACTTCACTGAGCGTGAGGGAACCGAAGTTCCCTCGTTTGGTCATGTTTGCTCGCCTCTTTATGACAACGGTGATCTCTATGCCCAAGCCGGTCTCGCCGTCGCCAAACTCAACGCTGAAACAGGAGAAACAATTTGGCGTTCGATGGTCGACGAAAGGGCCATGTTCGGCAGTGCCTTTTCTTCCCCTGTCATCGCAACCTTGGCAGGAAAACGGCAACTCGTGGTTCAGGCTCGACTCTCACTAGCCGGCCTTGATCTGGAAACCGGAGAAGAACTTTGGAACACTCCCGTCAAGGCCTTCAGGGGAATGAATATTCTCACGCCCACCATCATCGGGGAAAACCAGATTTTCACGGCCAGCTACGGCGGCGGCGCTTTTCTTTTCGACATCATTCAAAACAACGATGGCAAGTTCAGTGTTGAACAAAAGTGGAACAACGAAAAAGCAGAAGGCTACATGGGTTCGCCCGTCGTGATAGGAGATCACCTCTACCTGCACGGACGCGACAAAAAACTGCACTGCCTCGAACTTGCCACAGGTAACGCCACGTGGTCCACCGACGAAGAGTTCGGCGAATATTGGTCGATGATCTTTCAAGGCAATCGCATCCTCGCGCTGGACCAAACGGGCGAGCTCATTCTCTTCGATGCTTCTCCTGATTCCTTTCAACTTCTCGATCGCCGCAAGATAAGCCCAGATGACCCCACCTGGGCTCATCTGGGTCTCGATGGCGATCGACTACTCATTCGATCGCTCAAAGGAATAAGCGTCTACGAGTGGAAGTGACGCAAACGTGGCAGGGATGGGTATCGAGTCGCGACCCAATCCGGCCCATAGTCTCGACTGCATGAAGTCGATCACTCTATTTGTTCTTTCCCTATTTCTCTTTGCCCTGACATCAGAGGCTTTCGCCGAAAACGAGCAGGCTGGCATTTGGCCCATCGAAGAACTCCAGAGCACCATTCCCGAGTTTCGCATCGAAAACCCTGATGCTGCCATCCAGTCAATTGTCTACGACGGTGAAACCATCGACGGCAGCCCTACTGAAGTCTTCGCCTTCTACGCCTCGCCCAAAACACTTGGAACGCTAGAGCCCAACGAAAAAGTCCCTGGCATCGTTCTGATTCACGGAGGAGGAGGCACCGCCTTTTCCGACTGGGTTTGGCTGTGGGCAAAGCGCGGCTATGCCGCCATCGCGATGGACTTGTCTGGTCTTCGACCACCGGCACCTCAGTTCGACGAGGCCAGCGAAAAGATAAAGGATTTTAATCACAAACGTGAGCTGAGGACCAAGCTAGCCAGAGGCGGGATCGATCACGGTCGACCCGAAAAATTCGACAGCATTGGCGGTCGAATCGATGACGACTGGCCTTACCATGCCGTCGCCAATGTGATGCGGGCTCATTCGATGCTTCGTAGCTTTACCGAAGTAGACCCTGACCGCACTGCCGTCACCGGAATCAGTTGGGGAGGTTACACCACCTGCCTCGTCGCCTCGCTCGATGATCGATTCAAAGCAGCCGTTCCCGTCTATGGATGCGGATTTCTCCACCAAGGTGAATCAGTGCAAAAGTCGTCTATCGATGCCTTGAGCAAGCGACGCGAAAGTTGGATTAACGCCTACGATCCTTCCAGCCATCTTGCCAAATGCACCACCCCGACTTTCTGGGTGAACGGAACTCACGACATCCACTACGTTCTCGACAGCTACGCCAAATCTTACTCTTTGGTGAAAGGGCCACGAACCCTTCGCATCAAACCGAAGATGAACCACAGCCATCCCGCCGGATGGGAGCCCACTGAAATCGGAATCTTTGTGGACTCCATCCTCAAAAACGGCACCGCACTCCCAGCAGTCGGCCCATTGAATATTTCGGACGAAGGAACGGTGAACGCTACCGTCCAATCAGACACCGCCATCACCGGCGCTGAGCTGCACTACACCCTCGAATCCGGTCTTCGATCAAAACGAAACTGGATCAGTGTCCCTGCCGTCATCAATAACGGAGACGTGATCGCAGAAGGACTACCGTCAGAGGCCAATACTTGGTTAATCACCGTGACTGACGACCGCGGAGCCATGGTTTCGAGCGAAGTCGGTTTTCGCTAGTTCTTGCTGCGATTTTTCAAGACCGCTTCAGCAACTGTCAAATCACCTGGAACCGTGATTTTCAGATTCGGCTCGAGGTTTTCTACCAATCGAACAGACCGCCCAATGGCTTCCATCGCTGAAACTTCATCGGTGACCAATTCGCCCCGATCCATCACAGCCTGATAGGCCTCTTTTAACAAACTGGTCTGAAAAATCTGCGGCGTTTCCATGGCCCATAGGTTCTCCCGCGAAACGGCAGCCGCGACGAGGTCGTCAGCACTTCCGCGCTTCAAGGTATCACTTACCCGGTGAGCCAGAACAGCGGCACCGCACTGCCGAGCCTCGGCTGCGCAGCGACTGATCGCCTGTGAGCTCACCAATGGCCTGGCCGCATCGTGCACCGCCACCAGATCGATACCCGGATCGACACGAGACAGGCCGGCATTCACCGAAAGATATCGCTCCGCCCCGCCTTCAATAGCTTCGACGAACTTACTCAGGCCAAGCCCTTGCGCCGTCGCTTCAATCAACTCAATCTTATCAGCCGAAGTGACCACCCTAATTTCAGTGACTTCAGTGCAATCCTGAAAAGCCATCATCGAACGCGCCACGACAGATTCACCGTCGAGGTCAGCCTCGAGCTTATCAAAACCCATCCGGCGACTACTGCCAGCGGCTACGATGATAGCGGAGACTTTCATGCGTCAGCGTCTTCTTGCTCTTGTCCTTGTTCCATTTTAGAGCAAGAACAAGATTAAGATCGGGAGCAAGAGTTTGGTGTCAGCCCAACTTGGCCATGACAGCCTGAGACAATGTTTTGCCATCGGCCCGACCCGCAATCTGCTCCTGAACCAGCTTCATGACCTGGCCCATTTCCTTGCGGGACGTCGCACCCACTTCAGCGATCGCTGCGTCGATGATCGCTGCGATCTCCTCCTCAGCGAGCGGAGCTGGAAGATAACCGTTCAAAATTTCGATCTCAGCTTTCTCCTGATCAACCAACTCTTGGCGTTCGGCTTTCTCATACTGTTCAATCGAGTCCTGGCGCTTCTTCACTTCCTTGCGAATCACATTCACAGTTTCGGTGTCATCCAACTCTGCATCAGCACCGCCCTTTTCGATCGCAGCATTCTTGATGGAGGACTTCAACATCCGGATTGTATTCAAAGCGATCGTGTTTTTTGCACGCATCGCATTTTTCATGTCTTCCGTAATCTGTTGGGATAATTCGCTCATGGGCTAAACTACGCAAGATCCAACAATTCGCGACGTGAAAAAAGAAACACCACCATCTCCTCCCAAACCGCCTTTGAATATAGCCGGTCGCCTCTGGAAAATTGCCATCGCATTGGTTCTCATCAGTGTGGGAACCGTGTTCGTTCAATACCTGTGGGGGTCCTATCAGCGTGCTTCACTCATGAATCATTGGGTTGAAACCCCCTGTGCCATTCAGACCTCAGAGGCTGATGACAGCACTTTGAATCAAAGAGGAAACCCCAAATACATCGTGGATATCACTTATCGATACGAATTCGACGGGCAACCCTACGTCGGTGACAAACTCAAAAGACTGCCGGTCGAAGCGAGCGATCCACGAAAAGTGAAACAGAAACTGAAAGAGTTTCCCGCTGGTCGAGAAACGGTCTGCTACGTAAATCCCGATGATCCCCATTTCGCTGTTTTGATCAAAGACAGCAAGGCCGGACTCTACTCCATCTGGTTTCCGTGTTTGTTCATTGTGGGAGGTGCCGGAATAATTCTATCAGCATTGTTCCGCCGATAATCGTCCCCATGAAGACTGGCCTGCTCATCGACCGCGATTTCTGCGACCACGACCCTGGCGAAAATCACCCCGAGTCGCCAGGTAGGATTCAGGCAATCGTGGAAGCGATTGAAGACAGTGAATTGGATCGAACCTGCACCCCCATCCCTGAGCGCGAAGTCACTGATGATGAAATCCGACTCGCCCACAAAGATAGCTATCTCAAGACGGTGCTCCAAGAAATCGATGGCACCCGCTCTGGCATGCTCAGCACAGGTGATACCAATTTCGGACCCGACTCCCTCCGCGTGGCCCGCCACGCTGCCGGTGGATTACTCAACGCCGTCGATGGAGTGATCAACAATCGCTACGACAACGCTTTTTGCGCCGTCCGACCTCCCGGCCACCACGCGACCCCCGACCGGGGGATGGGCTTCTGCATTTTCAACAATGCCGCGATCGCTGCGCGCTACGCAAAGGAGCAGCATGGCCTCGAGCGCGTCGCCATCATTGATTGGGACGTTCATCACGGGAACGGCACTCAAGATATTTTCTACGATGATGGCAGCGTGTTCTATTTCTCCACCCACCAGCATCCCTGGTACCCCGGAACTGGCAGTAAAGACGAAACTGGCGCCGGAAAAGGCCGTGGCACGACCCTCAACGTTCCACTCCCTGCAGGCAGCGGAATGGATGAAATCAGTGCCGCCTTTCGAGGTTCGTTCACTGATAAAATGAAGGACTTCAAACCCGATCTTCTCATCGTATCAGCAGGTTTTGACAGCCGCCTAGGAGATCCATTGGGGCAACTCACCCTGTCAGACGAAGATTTCGCATCACTCACGACCGTTCTCACAGACCTCGCCGGGGAATACGCCAATGGTCGCCTCGTGTCAGTACTCGAGGGCGGTTACAATCAGGATGGACTTGCCCTGGCGGTAAAACATCACATCACCGCCCTTTCTCACAATCGCCCGTGAAACGCGCGCCGATTGCGCCAGCATACGACGCTTAACCAACCGGCCAAAATCTGCTACGTTCGACGCATGCCCCTCCGAAGTATTGCCGTCACTCTCACATTCCTTATCTTCTGTTCATACACGGAAGCAAAAGAACGCCGCCCCAACCTCATCGTCATCATGGTCGATGACATGGGCTACGCCGGTGTGAGTTGCTTCGGCAATCCCTACTTTGAAACACCCGAGATCGACCGCCTCGCGGCCGAAGGCATGAAGCTGACCGACTTTCACTCTTCAGGCACCGTGTGTTCCCCAACCCGCGCTGGCCTGCTGACTGGCCGATACCAGCAACGGACAGGCATCGAGGCAGTGATCCACCCTGCCTCCGATCATCCTGAACACCACAAAGGGCTCCAGCTATCGGAAACCACCTTTGCTGAAGTTCTCGGCGAAGCCGGCTACACCACCGGTATCATTGGCAAGTGGCATCAAGGCTACCCTCAGAACTCGGATGATTTCCATCCCCAGAACCATGGCTTTGACAAGTTCATCGGCTACCACAGTGGCAATATTGATTTTGTGAGCCATGTCGGAGATCATTACCGACACGACTGGTGGCACGGCCGAAAGGAGACGGAGGAAGCAGGTTACTCGACCCACCTTATCAACGACTACGCCGACGCCTTCGTTCGCCACCATGCCGGCGATGACAAACCCTTCTGCCTCTACCTCGCCCACGAAGCGATTCACAACCCCGTCCAGGTTCCCGGCGACCCTGTCCGACGAACGGTGGATGGCTGGAATCATTGGGACAAAAAGAACGCCTCCGAGGAAGAGAAAATTGCCAAATACCGAGGCATGACCCTCCCTATCGACGAGGGCATTGCGCAGCTCCGAGCTACCCTGACAGAACTCAATTTGGAAGAGGACACTTTCATCCTGTTCTTCTCTGACAATGGCCCCTCCAGAGATTTCCCCAGCGGCGACCCCGATCTCCGCGGAGGCAAAGGTTCGGTCTACGAAGGCGGCCACAAAGTGCCTGCGATCGCCTGGTGGCCGGGGCGGATCGAGGCAGGCTCCCAATCCGACACCCCTCTTATCAGCATCGATATCATGCCTACCTTGCTCACGCTCGCGGGCCTTTCACCGGAAAATCACCAACTGGATGGAGTCGACTTTTCTCCCGTCATTTTCAATGGCGATCCGCTCGCACCCCGGCCGCTTTACTGGGCATCACTGGGCAACGGCGGCAATCGCGCCGAAGCGATGCGCGAGGGCCCCTGGAAATTGAACATCCAGCATCCCAAGGCCACTCCCGGCACTTTTGAAAACCCTACCATCGAGCTCTATCGGCTCGACCAAGATCCCTCCGAATCCACCAACCTCTCGACAGAATTCCCCGATCAAGCCGCGACCATGAGAGCCCAACTGGAGTCATGGTTTGCCGACACTCAAGCCACAGCGACGCCTCAACCAGGCGGCTGGCTCAAGGCCAAGTAATTCACATGATACCATTTCGATGGTGAAACTGGTGGAATGGCTGAGTCGAACTTTTTCTAGCGCTAGCCGCTGCGAAGGCGCGAGGTGGGGGCCGCCCCGCGGGGGCCGCAACTGAGCAGGAACAAAGCGATTGGAAAGATTTGGCCAGCGTCCCAACACTT
>CAXBMX010000006.1:0-192573 GCA_963977055.1 uncultured Verrucomicrobiales bacterium | reverse complement strand
AGAGCCAAGAGCCAAGAGCCAAGAGCCAAGAGCCAAGAGCCAAGAGCCAAGAGTGCCCCCACCATCCCCCAAACTGGCACTTCCGTCGAATTGCGCTACCTTCCGACCTTTTCCATGCTGGCAGTAGACAAAGTTTCCATCGAATACGGTGCCCGTTCTCTTTTCAAGGATCTCTCACTTACGATCCGCGCGAAAGAACGCTGGTCCCTCGCGGGCCCAAACGGATCCGGAAAGTCGACTCTGATGAAAATCATCGCCGGATGCGAAACCGCAGATCGCGGCCGTATCATCAAGGCGAAGCAAACCACCATCGGCTACCTTCCTCAGGAAGGGGTCACCCACAAAGGATCTACCGTCTTCGGTGAAGTGGAGAAGGCCTTCGACGACGTCAAGCAACTGCAGACCCAGCTCATAGAAGTCGAAGCCGAACTCGAAGCCGCCGATCCGCAAACCGAAGCTTACGGCGACCTGCTGGAAGTATTTGGCGATATCCAGATCCGACTCGATCACCACGACATCAGCAAAATGAAACCCCGGATCGAGTCAGTGCTCGGTGGCCTCGGATTCAAACGAACCGATTTCGAACGCGAAACGAACGAATTCAGTGGCGGCTGGCAGATGCGTATCGCGATGGCCAAACTCCTCCTGCTGGAGCCCTCCGTGCTCCTACTCGATGAACCGACCAACCACCTCGACATCGAAACCGTCCAGTGGCTTGAGCAATGGCTTAGAAACTACGGCGGTGCCATGGTCCTGATTTCTCACGATCGGAGCATGCTCGACAATCTCACCAACCGCACCCTCGCCTTCGAGTATGGCGGTGCGGAGCAGTATTCCGGCAACTACTCCTTCTACCTGCAGGAGCGCGAGGCTCGCAAGGAGCAAGCACTACGCGCCTATCGGAATCAGCAGAAAGAAATCGAGAAATCCGAGAAACTCATTAGCCGCTTCCGGGCTACCGCCTCCAAAGCAAAAATGGTACAATCTCGCATCAAGGCGCTCGACAAGATGGAACGCATCGAGATTGGGCCGGAGGGAGCCCAGGTCGATTTCCGATTCCCCCAGCCCGAACGAAGCGGCCAGGCCGTCGTCAAATTTGAAGAACTGAAAAAGCAGTACGGAGACAATAAGGTCATCGACGGTTTCGACTTTACGATCGAACGAGGAGACAAGATTGCTATCGTCGGCGTCAACGGAGCCGGCAAGTCGACCTTCTCACGTATTGCTGCCGGCAACGAAGAACAGACTTCCGGCGATCGAATTGAAGGCCACAAGGTCAGCATCGCCTACTTCTCTCAAACTCACGCCGACGAACTCGACCCGAGAAAGACCGTTCTCGAGACAATGGAGAGCAGCGTCAAGAGTAAGGCAGCGGGTAACCTCCGCTCACTCCTGGGCGCATTCCTGTTCCGTGGCGACGATGTATTCAAATCCGTAGGCGTCTTGTCTGGAGGCGAGCGAGGACGCCTCGCTCTCGCCCGCATGCTACTGCAACCCGCTAACTTTCTCGTCCTCGATGAGCCTACCAACCACCTCGATCTGCACTCACAGGAGGTGCTTCAGAAAGCACTACTCGATTACACGGGTGCCTATGCCATCGTATCGCACAACCGCTCCTTTCTGGACCCCATCGTGACTAAGGTGCTTGAGTTCATCCCGAACCAACCACCCAAAATCTATTACGGAAACGTCAGTGACTACATCGAGAAAAAGAAAGCCGACATCGAGGTAGCCAAAGGCGGACGGGCCACTACTTCGACCACTAGCGCCAAAGCTGGATCCAGCGGCGGCAATCGTAAAGAGCAGCGGCGGATCAAAGCCAAAGAAAGGGAGGCAAGAGCCGGCAAGCTCAAGCCTCTCAAGACAGAATTTGAATTGGTCGAAGCCTCCATCAGCAAACTGGAAGTGGTAAAAGCGGATCTCGCTGGCAAGCTTGCCGATCCCGAGTTTTTCAAAAATGGAGAAGACGCGGCAGCGGCGACCAAACACTTTGCCCAGGTCGAATCCGAGCTGTCAGGTGTCTATACCCGCTGGACTGATCTCAGTGAAGCGATTGCCCAGATCGAAGGAGCTTAATCCCCCCTCCTTCCGACAGGAATTCGAGTGAATGACCACCTACTTCGTAAACCGGGCGTTCCGATTGATCGTTCCCATCCCATTCCCCGATCCACGATTATCTGAGAACTCCTTGGCATAACATGCCGCCAGGACCGCAATCCCGTTCTCCTTATTGTTGCTGGTCTGATTACCGGTAAGCCACACCTCGCAGTCGCTCGATTCAATCGATATTCCCGAAGCTCGATTGAAGTCGCAGCGGTTGTCCCGAATCTCAAAACCGGCCCCCTGGTAGAGAGTGATACCAATCCGGTTCTCGTTGCAGGTATTTCCTACCATCTCACCCCTCGCATTCTGAATGGCACCGATGCCGCCCTGTTCGTTTCGGTCACACTTGTTCTTGCGCAGGACAGCATAGGTCCCCTCACCCAATGCCAGGATACCTGCCCCGGTATGTTCAATGCACGTATTCCCCTCCGCCACGAGAGAGGCCCCATCAGAAACTTCAATCCCTTGAACTCCACATCTTTCAATCACATTCGAGCGAACGATCGCCTTGGTCTTCTTACCCACCACGGCAATTCCCACTTCAGCAGCACCCTCCAAAGAATTCCGTTCAATGGTTGCATCAGCTTCTCCGAAAATATTAATACTTCGCTGTATCGAATCCTCAATCTCGCAACCTGAAACCAAAGCGACAACTCCCTTATTGCATATCTGAATGCCGATTACCGATTGCCTGATCTCACAATTTCGGATGGTTCCTTTGCCGCCAAGAACTCTGACCCCATACAAACTCATTCCTCCATCAAAATTGCAGTTCGTCACTTCAACGGAACCACCGACAATCTGCACGTGAGCATCGGGAACCGCTTCCGGGTCGAGGTCATGTTCGGTGTCTCCTTCACTAAACTCAAAACTGATATTGCTGATCTTGAGGTTCTCCGCCACTCGGCTATCTATCGTTACGATCTCACCTGGATTCGCGCTTTCAGGAACTCGAAGAATCACAGAACTGCGATCCGATCCTCGAAGTTCAATCCCATTCTTCGCGGGAATACTGATCATTTCAGTGTAGATCCCAGGCTTGATCAGAATGACATCGTTTTCAACTGCCGCGTCCACCGCCGACTGAATCGTCTTGTAATGATCCGGAACCATCCGCATTCCAGGAGTCAATGACTTCGGTTTGCTGTCGACCACTGCGGGAGCTGAAATCATTTCCGGGACCGGCTCTGACTGGGGAGCTTCGATCGGCCGGGTTCCCGTTCCGATCAGGCCCGACTCCGCATCATCCACCAGTGAAAAACTGCGAAAGGCCCGTCCAGCACCATCCAGTTTGACCCATGGCTCTTGCCTGCTCTCTGTCGTCTCCACTACGGAGTCACTCACTGCTAGAAAAGCATCCATTGCGTTTCGCTTTGGTTGGGTGAGCTCCCTCAGTAATGCCGCGGTGAAAGGACTGTTTTTGCCAGTCCCGTCGAGGGCCACTTGTCCCGGCTTTGCCGCAAACAGGATCATGGTCGCTTCTGGAATGTCTTGATCGGTGACTGCGGCGAGACCTTGTCCAAGACTACGAGTCGACATCCAAGATCTGGTTAGAGGATTATTCCGACAACAATCGAGAATCACCATCTTCGCGGGAATTCTTGAATCCTCCATTTCCTGCAAAATGGTTTGCAGATCGATCGCCTGGGTTCGCAAATGAGAACTTTGCTCCAGATCAGCATCCACCGGCATCAGATAATTTCGACTCTCGATCTCGATTCCATGGCCGGCAAAATAGAATAAGCCAACCCGTGCATGGGCCGACTCCCGCTTAAATCGATCGATTCCGTCGTAGAATGCATCGACGTCAGCATCCAACAAGGTGATCACCTTAAAATTCAGCTTTTCCAACATCGCCGCCACCGCTTTGGCGTCGTTAGTGGGATTGGTCAGCTTTGAGGTATTTTGATAATCCCCGTTCCCAACAATCAGGGCGACCCGATCAGCTGATTCGCTGATCCTCGCGAAACTCAACAGGAAAACAAAAAGATAATATGGGAACAATTTCATAACAGCGGTTCCTAATAAAACGAATGGCGGCGCCTGCTGATTCAGAATTATGAAGCCAACCGCACCTAAACACCACTTTTTTCCGGAAATCCCACTGCGGCGGCACTTCGCTTTTATTCTCTTGGCGCGTTAAGTCGCGTTGACACCGGGCGGCCCCGCCGCTCTCATAGAGGCATGCCGGATGCTCCCAATCGACTTTTTCTCCTCGACGGAATGGCCCTGATCTATCGGGCACATTTTGCCCTGATCCGGAGCCCTATTTACACTTCTGCCCGAGTCAATGCTTCGGCTCTTTATGGATTCACCATGACCCTCCTCGATCTGATCGAGAAGCAGTCCCCCACCCATATCGCGGTGGCCTTCGACACCAAAGAACCGACTCCCCGGCACAAAATTTACCCGGAATACAAAGCCAACCGGGATGAGATGCCGGAGGACCTGGCCCTGCAGCTCCCCCATGTGAAGCGCATGGTCGAGGCCTTCAATATCCCCGTCATCGAATGCCCCGGCTGGGAGGCCGATGACGTCATCGGAACGCTTTCGCGAAGAGCCGATGCGCTGGGAGGCTATGAGACCTTCATGGTGACGCCAGACAAGGACTTTGCTCAGCTCGTGACCGATACCACCCGGATCTACAAACCCGGACGCCAGGGCAATCCTCCCGAGATTCTTGACCGGGCCGCCATTTGTGAAAACTGGCAGGTCGAAGACCCGCTTCAGACGATCGATATCCTCGGACTTTGGGGCGACGCCTCTGACAATATCCCAGGCATTCCCGGCATCGGGGAAAAGACAGCCAAAAAGCTCATCGCTCAATTCGGCAGCACGGAAAAATTGCTCGAAAGCACCGATCAGTTGAAGGGTAAGCAGAAAGAGAATGTCGAGAATAATGTCGAGCAGGCCCTGCTCTCTAAGAAGCTTGTCACCATCATGACGGATGCGCCTGTCGAAGTCGGTTTTGACGATTTCAAGATTGGAGAGCGCAACGACGAAGCGATCAAATCTTTGTTCGTGGAGTTCGAGTTCAGCGCCCTCGGCAAACGCCTTTACGGTAAGGACTTTCAATCGGGTCGTGGTCACAGCACCAGTGAATCGGATGCCGGTCTCGCTGCAGAGCTCAAGACGATCGATGATCTCGAAAAGAACTATCGCTACCTGCGGGCCGATGATCAGGCCGCCCGCAGCGAGTTGATTACCGAGTTGTCAGGCAAAGAGTCGTACTGCTTCGACCTCGAAACCACTTCCCTCGACGAAAAAACCACCTCCATCATTGGGATCGCTTTTTCCTGGAAAGAGCATGAAGGCGTCTACGTGGAAGCTCCCAGCGGGGAACCCGGCAAAGCGGTCATCGAAGAATTTCGGCCTCTGTTCGGCGGAACAGCCGAAAAGATCGGACACAATCTCAAATTCGATATCGGCGTATTGCAATGGCAGGGCTTCGAAGTCTCAACGCCTATCTTTGATACGATGCTGGCCCATTCTCTAATCGAGCCGGATCAGCGGCACAAAATGGACTACCTCGCGGAGTCACTCCTTGGCTACACCCCTATCACCTACGATTCGGTGTTCGCTAAGGATGAGGAAAAAACCGGACAGATGAATCTCTTCGGAGAGTCAGAAATGACGGGCGATGAAAAGAGTGGCCCGGCTTTTGAAGACATTGCCCAGTACGCCTGTGAAGATGCTGACGTAACCTGGCAACTCGCCTCCATTTTGAAAGAGAAGGTGAAAGAGCTCAAGCAGGAGAAAGTCCTCTACGAAATCGAGAATCCTCTCGTCCCTGTTCTCGTGGCAATGGAAGCCGAAGGGATTCGGGTTGATCCTGATACGCTTGCCGACATCGGAGTCACCCTGGGTGAAAAAATTGCCAGCGATCAGGCCGCCGTTTTTGAGGCGGCCGGGACCGAGTTCAACGTCGCCTCACCGAAGCAAGTGGGTGAAATCCTATTCGACAAGCTGCAACTGGTCGAGAAGCCCAAGAAAACCAAAACCGGGCAATACAAAACCGACGAGCAAACCCTGACTTCACTCGCTGCGAGCCATCAGATCGTGCGAGACCTGCTTTCCTTCCGGGAAGCGTCCAAGCTGAAGAGCACTTATGTGGATGCCTTGCCCAAGGCGATCTTTCCCGGCACCGGCCGCATCCACACGACCTTTCATCAGTTGATGACTGCGACTGGTCGACTCGCCTCGAACAATCCCAATCTGCAGAACATTCCGATCCGCTCGGATCAGGGACGCGAAATCCGTCGCGCCTTCATTCCCAGAAGCGAAGAGTATACCCTGCTGGCCGCTGACTATTCCCAGGTCGAGCTTCGGGTCATGGCGTCCCTCTGCAAAGACCCGGCCATGATGGCGGCCTTCCAGGACAATCGGGACATTCACACCGCCACCGCGGCCCGTGTCTTCGACGTCGAACTGGAAGGGGTTACGCCGCAGATGCGACGCACCGCGAAAATGGTGAACTTTGGTATCATTTACGGAATATCCGCTTTCGGCCTCTCTCAACGGCTCAACGGCGAAGTCTCACGCGGCGAAGCCGCCCAGATCATTGAGGAATACTTCCGGCAATATCCAGGGGTAAAAGAGTTTCAGGAGACCACCATTGAGCAGGCCAAGACGGACGGGTACGTCGAAACCCTGACCGGCCGACGCCGCTACTTGCGTGATATCGATTCGAGAAACGGAATGATCCGCGCCGCAGCCGAACGCACCGCGATCAATACGCCAATTCAAGGAACCGCTGCCGACATGATCAAGATTGCGATGGTGAAGGTGGCTGCCCTGTTGAAAGAAGGTGACTACCAGACCCGCATGCTGCTCCAGGTGCACGATGAACTGGTGTTTGATTTGCACAAGGATGAGCAGGAAGAGCTGATTCCAAAGATCGAAGCAGCGATGCGGGAGGCCCTGCCACTAACTGTTCCGATTGTGGTCGAGTCAGGAACAGGTGAAAATTGGTTAGAGGCGCATTGAGGAAGAAGGTCATGGGTGACACATGGGGATAAAATTTTCGGGAATTTTCGGGGGCTAGGCTAATCATTGGAAATAGGGAGGACGAAACTCTCACGAGTTTCGCTACCCTGCGATCACTGCGTAGCGAAAGACGTGAGAGACTGTTGCAGAACTTACTCATGGCTCCTTCCTCCAAAAATTCTACTACAGAGATCCGAGGTCCTTCATACGATTAACGGATAGCGGTCACGGAGGATCGGGGGCGACCGTTCGCTGACCCTCCATTGCCAATCAGCACGCGCAGCGTGGAGGGTCGCCGTCCCCGGCGACCATTTTGCTTCTGTCCGAAAGACTCACGAACCCCCACCCGTTCCGGATCCTCACACAGGCTCAAGATTCCCACCTCGATCAAACGCAGATACCGATCCAGTACCAACTCACTAAAATTCGCCAGGGTTTACGCCGTGATCGAGACCCTATCGTTTCCCGCTTCTGCAGAAATCCGGTAGCCTCGCATCACTTGGCGGAAGCTTGTTTCACTGCTTCGGCCCGCAACCCGGAGAAGTAGGATTCGTGATCGGCTTCGTCACCGATCGAGGCGAATCTACCTGCCTCCAACTCGTTAACCCCTTTCGCCAAGTTCTCTCGCAAATCGTCTAACCGCAATTGTCGTTCTTCCTCATCCCGCGCCAGAGCCGTCAGGGCAGCGCGGTGTACTTCGCTGGCGTTGTTGTAGGAACACGAGGCGACCTGTCCTTTGACGAAGCCGTCCAGTTCAGGTGTGAGATTGACATATTGGGTGGGCATGATGAAGAGCACGTTTCAGTATAGAATCACAAATTGGCAATGTTTGCCAATCTCAACCACACGCCGCTCTCCCCACGTCCCGCGGGGCCCCCATCGGCTCCGCCTTACTGCGTGGAACTCAGGACAACCCGGAAGCCCAGGAAGTTGTACCGGAGCGACGGCGTGTCCCAGCGGCGATTGGAGGCCCGACAATCGCGGGCATTGTTGTTCCAACTGCCCCCGCGGTAGACGCGAAAGGAGCCGTCATTCGGTCCTGACGGGTCACTCGCAAAGCCCGTAGGGTATTCGTCATAACAATCCGCGCACCACTCCCACACATTTCCCAGCATGTCGTTCAGGCCCCAGGCATTGGCCTCCTTCTGCCCTTTTCGACGAGGTCCAGCAGTGCCCCCAGGATATTGCTTCTCTTTCCATGAGTCCGTGTTCCACCCCTTCCCACTATAGCCCTGGCTGCTGTTCCCCCCGTACCAGGCGATCTTGTCCAACTCAGGACCGTTGTTTTCGCCTTTGATGGTGAGATCACCAGTGTACAACGCCATGCTGGTTCCTGCCCGACACGCATATTCCCACTCCGCCTCAGTCGGCAGCCGGTATGCCCACTTCGACGGGATGTTTCCTGCCTTACGCTCCCGCTCAGTCAACTTTTGACAGAACTCAATCGAATCGTTCCAACTCACGAAATAGATGGGAATCTCCTCAAACTGCACCGCACTTATGTCGCCCGGATCTTTATCGTAATCATGGCCGTAGTGCGCCCGAAAACTCTCCTTTTTCCCATCCGGCCACTCAATGATCTCATCGCTCTGAATCGCGATCCGGGCCTGCTCCCTCAAATCCCGTCCCATGACCGACTGCCATTCTCCCTGAGTCACCTCGTGTTGTCCCATCCAGAAGCCGCGCGTCAGTTCGACCTTGTGTCGCACCTCCTCGTCATCCCGGCCTTCTTCACTCTCGGGACTGCCCATCCAGAACTCACCCGACGGGCACCAACGCAAGGTCGAGCCGAGGCTATTGCGATGCGAATCACCAGCCAGTGTTCCGGCGAAGGGGTCGACCAAGGGCTCGCTCGGCTTGGGCTTCGGTTTTGGCACCACCACGACCGGTTTCACTCCCGGCGCTCCGTCCGGCAACAAGGGATACGTATTAAACGCCGCGAAACTTTTGCCGCTTCCATCAAAACGAATCCACGGCTCCTGTTCTGACACGGCCATCGCGACACGACTGAAGACACCCGCCATGCTCTGGCCAGGTGATCCCATTTCATTGAGTAAAGCCGCCGTAAACGGACTGTGGCCATCCACCCCATCCAGAGCCGGTTTTCCCGGTGCGGCAGCGAACACCAGCATCGTCCCCTCAACCATCGCATTCTGATCCACCTCCGCCAGGCCTCCCGCCGCGCTTCGAGTCTTAGTCATCCAGCTGCGCGTCGATTGCAGGGGATTGTCGCGACAGCAGTCCAGCACCATCACCTTGAGACGCGCCCCGGTTTCTCCAATATCTTCCATTACCTTTTCCAGCGGTAGGGCTTCGAGATCCAGATCCACTTCCTCGGTCAATTCCGCATCGATGGGGAGGAGATAGTTCTCACCTTTCACTTCGATGCCGTGCCCCGCATAGAAGAAGACGGCGACCTCCGCGTCCTTGGCCGACTCGCAGAAACTACGCAGTCCTTTCATCATGTCGCGAACGCCGGCATCTTTGAGAACGGTGACCTCGTAGCCGGCGGCTGTCAGGCCAGCACTCACCGCCGTCGCATCATTGACCGGGTTGTCGAGTTTCGGGGCATTCTCGTAGGCATCGTTGCCGATCACAAAAGCGACGCGTTCGGCCGCGTCGAGCGTGAGACAGAAAATAGTGGCCGCAAAGGCGATTGACCACGTGGAATAAAGTCGTGTTTTCATGAGGCGATTCAGGTGTTCAATAGAATGAATCGAAACCAAGCGACGGTCGATTGAAAAATAATCACCAAATTTGGCAATCGAACTGGTGAGTTGAACGCGAAAGCGCGGTCGTCGGGGACGACTGCCCTCCATGGGCTAGGCGAAAAGGAGGGGCGCGGTCCTCCGTGACCGGAGTGGAGCGATGACCGCGGAACGCGGTCGTCGGGGGCGACTGCCCCCTACCTTCACCAAACAAAAGGCTACACGCCGACCTCACTGCACCTTCTTCACAAACTGCGCCTTCAGACCAATCGCCGTGCCGTCCATCTTGCACGAGATCTCGTGGTCCCCATCGACGAGCCGGATGGGCTTCGACTTCATCCCGCTCTTGAGAGTCTTGGAGGTTCCCTTGAGCTTAAGGTCTTTGATCATCTGAACGACATCACCATTCGCCAGAACGTTGCCGTAAGCATCTTTCACAACACGCTCCTCCGGACCCTCATCATCCGCCTCTTTCTCCCACTCATGACCACAGGTCATGCATTCGAATTTCTCCGGATGATCCAGAACATCGTTCATGGTGCACATGGGGCAGGTAAGTTCAGACATTCCTGAGCTAAACCGCATTTTACCCTGCGATGCAAGTACGGAAGGCGATGTCGCCGTTCGGGCATCGCCTTTCAAACACGAAAAAGCCCGCGACCTTTCGGCAGCGGGCTTTTCGAAATTAGATGGAATCGGAAATCGAAGGAATTAACCTTCTACTTCTTCGCCAACCGCGTAGCGGGCAAAGCGAGCCACCGAGATCACATCGCCGGTCTCTTTGGCGAGATCGTCGATCAGGTTCTGGATGGTCTTGTCGCCGTCCTTAATGAAGGCTTGCTCAAGAAGGCAACTCTGTCCGTAGAACTTGCTCATTTTGCCATCGATGATGCGTTCGATGATCTCGGCCGGCTTGTCCTTCATCTGGTCGCGGTAGATTTCTTTCTCTGTCTCGACGAGGGCGCTCGGCACTTCTTCGCGGCCGATACAAACCGGCTGGGCAGCGGCGATATGGAGAGTGAGGTCCTTCACAAATGCGAGAAACGCTTCGTTCGTTGCCGTGTCAGCTTTACCAGCCACCACTTCAACCAACACTCCAACGCGGCCCTGCATGTGAATGTAGGATGCCACAGTTCCTTCGCTGCTTTGCTCAAATTTGGCAAAACGGGTCAGTCCCATGTTCTCGCCGAGCTGGCCGACTTTGGCTTTGATGAATTCATCGAGCGTGGTCGCATCGCCAGCAAAGTCCTGAGCCAAGAGAGTATCCAATGAATCAACCGACTCGCTTGTCGCGATATGCTCGAGGATTCCTTCAACAAAAGTAGTGAAGTTCTCGTTCTTCGCTACGAAGTCAGTCTCGCAATTCACTTCAACGAGAACTCCGGTTTTGGAATCGTCTGAGAGACGGGAGGCAATAACACCTTCCTTAGCGGCGCGTCCTGCCTTCTTTTCGGCATCAGCAATGCCCTTCTTTCGAAGAACGGTTTCAGCTTCTGCGAGGTCCCCATCGGCTTCTGAAAGAGCTGCTTTGCAGTCCATCATTCCAGCATTGGTTTTATCGCGGAGGGTCTTAATCAGTGCAACGGTGATTTCGGCCATAGTAGTATTAGGTATAGAAGTTAATCAGTAAAATCTCACGAGTCCCTCCAAGAGGACTCCGTATCAATTTTGTCATCTGGCGACGATGCCTCAAAGGCCGTCGCACTCGATTCAGGGTCGGACCTCTGAATTAGAGCACTGCAGGAATGACCGGTTCGATCAGTTTCTTGAGAACAACGCGAATAGAGCGAATTGCGTCGTCATTGGAAACGATAGGATAGTCGATGATGTCCGGATCCGCGTTGGAGTCCACCATCGCTACGATAGGGATCTTCAGTTTGCGGGCTTCGTTGATCGCATTGTATTCGCGAGCAGAATCAACGATCACAATCGCGTCGGGAAGACGGACCATTTTGCGAATCCCGGAAAGACGGAGGTTCAGTTTGCGCTTTTCCCGGTTGAGGGATGCGAGCTCTTTCTTACTCATCTTCTTGAAGTCAGGCGACTTCTCAAGATTCTCAAGATACTCCATCCGTCCAACGGAACGACGAACGGTTTCCTGATTGGTCAGAGTGCCGCCAAGCCAACGGTGATTCACGTAAAACTGATTGGTAGCTTCAGCTGCCTCACGAACGGCATCTTGTGCCTGACGCTTACAACCTACGAAGAGAATTTTCTTCCCCTTGGAAACAAGTCCCGCAAGATATGCCCCAGCTTCATCAAGCTGGCTGACAGTTTTATCCAGATCGATCAGGTGAACCTTATGTTTTTCGCCCAGAAGATACTGGCGCATTTTCGGGTTCCACTTTTGTGACTGGTGTCCAAAATGGACGCCAGCTTCGACGAGTTCGTTAATGAGTTCGGTAGACATGATGTAAGTCGGTCCTTTTAGCAGGGGTCCGCAGTGTGTTTGGAAAGCGCCATCTTTTGTTACTCCCTGCATTTTCGAGTTTTCACTCTCAACGCGTTCACTTTCCGGTTTTTAATAATCGATGGACGGGAGGGGCGGCCACTAAACGGCCAAATCGGGGTATATCAAGAAAAAGCTAGGGCGCAGACGGTTACCGTCTACGCCCCAGTGTTGAATTATTTAGCCAAATACGACCGAGATCATGCCGATTCTTCGATCACTTCTTCAGCAGCGTCTTCATCGATAATGTCAGGCTCGCCCTGGGAAGGCGGCTCAGCCAACTCGGCGACACGCATTCCACGAGTCGTCTTGAAGCCTGTTCCGGCAGGAATGAGGTGACCCATGATCACATTTTCCTTAAAGCCACGAAGGTAATCGATCTTACCAAGCGTAGACGCTTCGGTGAGCACCCGTGTCGTATCCTGGAACGAGGCAGCCGAGATAAAGCTTTCAGTCTCAAGAGACGCCTTAGTAATACCAAGTAGGACTGGCTCACCTTCTGCAGGCTTACCGCCCTGGTCGCTGATGTCCTCGTTGATCGCTTCAAAGGTAGTCTTCTCGATCTGGTCGCCCCAGAGGAACTGGGTGTCGCCCGGATCGGTAACACGAACCTTACGAAGCATCTGGCGGATGATGATCTCGATGTGCTTATCGTTGATCTCAACGCCCTGCAGACGATAAACGTCCTGGACCTCGCTAACGAGGTGTTCCATGAGCGCGTGAGGGCCCAAAATCTCAAGGATGTCGTGTGGCAACACCGCACCTTCAGTCAATTTCTGACCTTTGTGAACTGTGTCACCCGGCTGGATGAGATAGTGTTTACCCAGAGGGATGAGGTGCTCTTCGACATCACCGGTATCGGCATCAGTCACGAGAAGCTTACGCTTCGCTCGAATCGTTCCACCCAGTGATACTTCACCGTCGATCTTGGCGATCTCCGCGATCTCCTTCGGCTTACGTGCTTCGAAAAGCTCGGCAACCCGGGGAAGACCACCGGTAATATCCTTCGTTTCGGAAACCTTACGAGGTGTCTTGGCAAGCTGATCACCACCAGTTACTTTCTGACCTTCTTTCACCGAAAGGTGAGCTCCGGTCGGAATCGAGTAAGTGGCGAGTTCCTCTTTGGTCTTGGCATCTACGATCAGGATCTGCGGGTGCAGGTCCTCTTTGTGTTCGATGACGACCAGACCTTTGGTATTGGTTTCCTTATCGATCTCAGTATCCAGCGTAATTCCCTGGATCATGTCGCGGAATACAATCTTTCCGGACTTCTCTGTGATCACTGGAACGCTGTAGGGGTCCCATGTGGCGAGAGTGACGCCTTTCTTGATCTCAGCATTGTCCTCGGATTGAATCACCGAACCACTGACGATGTTGTAGGACTCAAGCTCGAGACCATTCTTGTCATGGACCGAAATCGTGCCGTTCTTGTTGAGTGCGACGAAAGTCTTGTCCGCCGTTTCAACAACTCGAAGGTTGTTGTAGTGCACCACACCCTTGTGCTTCACCTTAATGATAGGCTGCTTGAATGTTCCGGAAGCAACACCACCAACGTGGAACGTACGCATTGTCAGCTGCGTTCCAGGCTCACCAATGGACTGGGCAGCAATAATACCAACCGCTTCGCCATCTTTCGCCATCACGTTAGTCGCGAGGTTCATGCCGTAACAACGAGCACAACAACCGCGTCTGCTTTCGCAAGTCAGCACCGAACGAATCTTGAGCTGCTCGTGACCGATGTCGTTGAGACGAAGAGCAACCTCTTCATCAATCATTTCACCTGGCTTCACGACAGTTTCATCGCCGTTCACCACTTTCTCAGCAGCAACACGACCGTAAATACGAGTCTTCAGATCAACCGCCTCTTCGTCGCCTTCGTAGATCGACTTCACGATAATTCCGTTGGCCGTTCCACAATCGAACTCAGTAATGATGACGTCCTGAGCCACATCAACCAACTTACGGGTCATGTAGCCGGAGTCAGCTGTCTTAAGCGCGGTATCAGCAAGACCTTTACGAGCACCGTGAGTGGAGATGAAGTATTCCAGAACGGAAAGACCGGACCGGAAGTTCGAAATAATCGGACGCTCAATAATCTCACCAGAAGGCTTAGCCATCAAACCACGCATACCGGAAAGCTGCTTGATCTGCTGGCGGTTACCACGGGCACCAGAGTCAACCATCATGAAGAGCGGGCTAGGAAGATCTGCACCTTCGTTGTGCTCAATCGTTCGGAAGAGTGCCTTAGTGATCTCATCACCAGCGTGAGTCCAGATATCAACAATCTTGTTGTAACGCTCTTTGTTAGTGATGACACCAGCGCGATACTGATCATTGGCCTTCTGCACTTCAGCCGTAGCTTGAGAGACCTCAACTTCCTTCTCGTCAGGAATGATCATGTCGAAAATACCGACAGAAATTCCAGAGCGAGTTGCCTCTTTGAATCCAAGCGCCTTGAGGGCATCGAGAGAAACAACGGTGCCATCCTGACCTGCTACCTGATAGCAACGCCAAATGATGTCAGAGAGCTGCTTCTTGCCAACCGAGGAGTTAAAGAATCCAAGATCTTCGGGCCAGATTTCGTTAAAGCGAACACGACCAGCTGTCGTGATGATCACCTTCTTATCAGACTCACCGTAAACCCGGCCAGTCGTGTCAAAATCAGGATTTCTCAGACGAATCGGATCGTGCATGTCGATCGAACGGTTTGCGACAGCGAACTCAACCTCAGTGGTATCTGAGAACAAAGGAAGCGAAGGCTCCTTGGAAGGGTCGCGAAGCGGGATCATCCGGCAATACGTCAGGAAGTACGAACCAAGCGTAATATCCTGAGAAGGCGTCGTGATCGGCTTACCGCTCGACGGAGTGAAGATGTTATTTGGAGCCAGCATCAGCAAGCGGGCTTCCATCTGCGCTTCCACGGAAAGCGGAACGTGCACAGCCATCTGGTCACCATCGAAGTCAGCGTTGTAGGCCGAACAGGTCAATGGGTGAAGACGAATAGCAGAACCCTCGATCAATACCGGCTCAAATGCCTGGATCGAAAGACGGTGCAGAGTCGGAGCACGGTTAAGCAGGACAGGGTGACCTTTGGTCACCTCTTCAAGAATATCCCAAACTTCAGGCGTCTTGCGCTCGATCAGCTTCTTAGCGCTTCGCACCGTGTGCACATAGCCGAGTTCCTTGAGTCGACGAATGATGAACGGCTCGAAGAGAACCAGAGCCATCTTCTTAGGAAGACCGCACTGATGCAGCTTCAACTCAGGCCCAATCACGATGACGGAACGACCGGAGTAGTCAACTCGCTTACCGAGAAGGTTCTGACGGAAACGTCCGCCCTTACCTTTGAGCATGTCAGAAAGTGACTTGAGAGCACGGTTTCCAGCACCTGTTACGGCACGGCCATGACGACCGTTGTCGAAGAGAGCATCCACCGCTTCCTGCAACATACGCTTCTCGTTCCGGATAATGACATCAGGAGTCTTGAGCTGAAGCAGGTTCTTGAGACGGTTGTTACGGTTGATGACACGACGGTATAGGTCATTCAAGTCAGACGTCGCGAAACGGCCGCCTTCCAATGGAACGAGCGGGCGAAGGTCCGGAGGAATCACAGGAAGCACTTCGAGGATCATCCACTCGGGACGAGTTTTCGAATAGTGAAAGCCCTGTGCAAGCTTGAGTCGCTTGGCAAGCTTCTTCCTGACCTGCTTTGAGCGGGTCTTGGTCATTGCCTCTTCGAGCTCTTCGATGATAACGGGAAGGTCGCAACGAGCGAGCAATTCACGAACCGCTTCAGCGCCCATGCCGGCCTGGAATCCTTCCACGCCGTATTCTTCCTGAGCGTCTCGGAATTCGAGTTCCGTAAGTAACTGACCAGGCTCAAGCGGGGTGGTACCCGGCTCGATCACGATGTAATCTTCGTAGTAAATGACACGCTCCAACTGACGCGCACTCATGTCGAGCATGAGACCGATGCGTGAAGGCATGCACTTGTAGAACCAGATATGGGAAACAGAGACAGCAAGTTCGATGTGGCCCATGCGCTCACGACGGACGCGGCTGAGGGTCACTTCGACACCACAACGGTCACAGACAGTGCCCTTGTGCTTGATTCGCTTGTATTTTCCGCAGGCACACTCCCAGTCCTTGGTAGGACCGAAAATACGCTCACAAAAGAGACCGCCTTTTTCCGGCTTAAACGTCCGGTAGTTAATGGTCTCAGGGTTCTTCACCTCTCCACGACTCCATACTCGGATCGTTTCGGGGTTGGCTACCGTGATGCGGACGTGGTCGAAGCTATCGGTCTTGCGTTCAAGACCGAAGATTTCGTCCAGATGGGTTTCAGAGCTTAATGTTGGGACAGACACGGTTCTAGATGGCTAAGGTTCTGTAAAAAAAGAGGATAATTTAATTAGGGGACTGGGAAATAGCTAGGCTGTCCGAAAGGATATCTTCGGGTGACCGTTCTGATGTTCCGACTTTCACATCGAGACCCAAACTCTGCATTTCTTTGATCAACACGTTGAATGATTCCGGAGTTCCGGCATCCAGTGTGTTGTCCCCTTTCACGATGGATTCGTAAATCCTCGTCCGTCCCTGCACGTCATCCGACTTCACCGTCAGAAGTTCCTGCAGAGTGTAAGCGGCGCCATAGGCCTCCAGCGCCCACACCTCCATCTCGCCAAATCGCTGGCCACCGTATTGAGCTTTACCGCCCAATGGCTGCTGCGTGACGAGTGAGTATGGTCCCACTGCCCGTGCGTGAATCTTGTCCTCAACGAGGTGACCAAGTTTCAGCATGTAAATAATACCCACCACAATCGGCTGGTAGAAAGCTTCTCCAGTTCGGCCGTCGTAGAGAGTCGACTTACCGTTGGTTCCGATCCATTCGAATCCGGGTTTCGCCTTCGCCTCTTCGAGGTATTCGACGATCTTGGATTCTGGGATACCATCGAACACCGGTGTCGCCACCTTGAAGCCGAGGGCTTTGGCTGCCACACCGAGGTGTGTCTCCAAAACCTGACCGACATTCATTCGGCTAGGAACACCGAGTGGGTTCAAACAGATATCAATTGGTGTTCCGTCTTCGAGGAAAGGCATGTCTTCCTCAGGAACGATCGTCGCGACAACACCTTTGTTTCCGTGACGTCCCGCCATCTTATCACCGACGGAAAGCTTGCGCTTCTTGGCGACGTAAACTTTCACCTGCTTAATCACACCTGGATCGACTTCATCACCGGACTCAATACGGTCCAATTGACGCTCCCGCTCCATGTCGATGTCAGCAAACTTCTGCTCATAGCTGGAAATGATGTCGAGGATCTTGTTACGGATCGGGCTCGGATCGATTTCAACGTTCGAGTAGTTGTCTGCCAACTTGCGAAGCAAGGTCTTAGTGATCTTGCGATTCGCCGGGATAATGATCTCTCCGGTGCGGCCATTGACCACATCGAGCGGGATCTTCTCACCGAGAAGAATGTCAGAGAGTTTCTCAGTGAGCTGCTCGGTCAATTCTTCGTGACGGCGCTTGTGCTCATCGATGATCTGCTTCTGCTGCTTCTGCTGCTCTTTCGGATCCAGCTTCTCTTTCGAAGTAGCATTCCGTGAAGAAACGCGGACATCCATCACAATACCGGTGCAACCAGAAGGAACGCGAAGTGAAGTGTCTTTCACGTCAGCGGCTTTCTCGCCAAAGATAGCGCGGAGAAGTCGTTCTTCAGGAGCCAGCTCAGTCTCGCTCTTTGGCGTGATCTTTCCGACCAGGATATCTCCAGGACGAACTTCAGCACCAATCCGAATGACACCATCAGGACCGAGGTCCTTGAGCGCTTCTTCACCAACATTGGGAATGTCCCGGGTAATCTCTTCAGGTCCGAGCTTGGTATCACGGGCACCGATGTCGAACTCGTCGACGTGAATCGAGGTGTAAACGTCCTCTTTCACGATCCGCTGTGAGATCACGATCGCATCCTCAAAGTTATATCCGTTCCAAGGCATAAACGCGACGAGCACGTTCTTACCGAGCGCCAACTCGCCAGCGTCCGTGTTCGGTCCGTCAGCCAATACCATGCCCGCCTTCACTTTCGTGCCACGGCCAAGGATCGGCTTCTGGTTGATACAAGTTCCGGCGTTCGAACGCATGAACTTACGGAGAGGATAGACGAAAGTGCCCTTGTCAGGATCACTCTTCAGCTTAAACGGATTAGTGAGGAACTGTGCCTCAGAACAAGGAAGCTCACCGTCTTTAGTGATAACAATGATCTCTGCAGTCGCCGCAGCAATCACGCCAGTTCCCTCAGCCAATACGACAGCGCGAGAGTCCTGAGCCACTTTAGCTTCCATTCCGGTTCCCACATAAGGAGATTCGGATATGAGAAGAGGGACTCCTTGACGTTGCATGTTCGACCCCATCAGCGCGCGGTTTGCGTCATCGTGCTCAAGAAACGGAATCAAACTGGCAGCAACAGAGACAAGCTGCTTCGGAGAGACGTCCATGTAGGTCGCCTCAGTAGGATCAACTTCGATAAATTCACCGAGGTGACGAACCGTGATGTGCTTGGTCAGGAAATTTCCTTTCTCATCGATCGGGTTATTAGCCTGAGCGATCAGATAACTTTCTTCCTGGTCCGCAGTGAGGTAGTCGATCTTTTTGACCACCTTGCCTTTAGTAATCCGACGATAAGGAGTCTCGATGAAACCAAACTCATTGATCCGAGCAAAACAGCTCATTGAGTTAATAAGACCAATGTTTGGACCCTCCGGAGTCTCAATAGGACAAATACGACCGTAGTGTGACGGGTGAACGTCCCGCACCTCGAAACCGGCACGGTCACGATTCAATCCGCCAGGCCCGAGGGCTGAAAGACGACGCTTGTGAGTCAACTCGGACAGAGGGTTAATCTGATCCATGAACTGGCTCAACTGTGAGCGACCGAAAAAGTCACGAACCACTGCCGCAAGCGCTTTCGGATTCACCAACTTCGATGGTGTCATACCGTCGAGGTTAATATCAAAAAGAGTCATGCGCTCTTTGACGAGACGCTCCGTACGAGCAAGCCCGACCCGGCACTGATTGGCGAGCAACTCACCCACGGCACGGATTCGACGGCTACCAAGGTGGTCAATATCATCAAGAACGCCTTCTCCCCGGCGAAGGCCGAAAAGATATGCCATCGCTGCGATAAAATCATCAGGAGTCACCACCCGCTCGTTTTCATCAACACCAAGACCAAGTTTCTGGTTAATCTTGTATCGACCCACCCGTGTGAGGTCATACTTCTTAGGATCAAAGAAAAGCCGCTTCAGCAATGCACGTGCATTTGCCACAGTAGGCGGATCACCAGGACGAAGGCGGCGATAGATATCCTTAAGCGCCTCTTCTTCGTTCGTAGTCGGATCCTTCTTCAGCGACTTGATCAAAAGATCATCGTGAGAAGCCGTCACAACAGGAACTGATTTAATCCCAAGCCCGTGAAGCTGATTAATCACCTCGAGAGTGAGCGGCTCGTATGCTTTTGCAACGATGATATCGCCATCAGCAATATCTTCGAAAATAATCTGAGTCGCCAGTTCCGCCTCATCAATGGACGGATCGATCTTCAGCTTATTAACATCAAAGAACTGACGGATGATATCTTCATCGGTAGGATAACCGATCGCACGAAGGAAAGTCGTCGCAAGAAATTTGCGGCGGCGGCGGCGGCGATCAAGATAGACATAAAGAAGATCGTTCGTATCGAACTGAACTTCCATCCATGAACCACGGTCCGGGATGATACGGAATCCGAAAAGGGTCTTTCCGTTGAGGTGCATGTTTGTTTCGAAACAAACACCAGGAGAACGGTGCAACTGACTGACCACGACTCGCTCAGCGCCGTTAATCACAAACGTGCCGCGTCGAGTCATCATGGGAAGCTCGCCCATATAGACGCGCTCTTCTTTTGTGCCCGACTCATCGGTCAATCCAAAAGTGACATAGAGTGGTGCACTGAAAGTTTCGCCATCACGGAGCGCCTCAAGCGAGGACAACTTTGGAGGACCCACTTCATATCTGGAGAAATTGAGGGTGAACTTCTCGTCGTAACTCTGAATGGGAAACACCTCCTGAAATACCGACTGCAATCCGGAGGGCACACGATCACCGTGCGGTACATCCTCCTGGAGAAACTCCCGATAGGAATCAAGTTGAACCTCGATGAGGTTAGGCGTGTCGAGTGCCTCCTCGATTTTCCCGAAAGACAGGCGTTCAAGTTTCTTCACTAATGATGACATATTGGCGCTGGTTGTTGGTCACTGAGCCGTCCTCGTAATTAGCCTTTTGACCTGAACGCCGCCTCCCCTGTGCCTTCTGCACACGGGAAAACTTTGTAGAGCCATAAGCCGATTCATCTAACCACGAGACGACGAAGCCCGGATGCTTCTAAGCAGCCGGGATTCGACGTCTTTCAGTTGTTCAAAATAATGGAACGCACTTCCTCTGGAGTCTTTACGATTGGATCAAGCGGTTTCTTAAGAAAATCTGAAAAATGTCTCCGACCCGACTAGCGGGTCGGAGCATTTGAAAGGATTGCTTACTTAAGTTCGACAGTTGCGCCGGCCTCTTCGAGCTTGCCCTTGATCTCTTCTGCTTCGGCTTTGGATGCCCCCTCTTTGAGAGTCTCCGGTGCGCTTTCGACGATCTTCTTCGCGTCGGCCAGGCCGAGTCCAGAGATTGCCTCACGAACCGCCTTAATCACAGCGATCTTATTTTGTCCGAAGGATTCAAGAACCACATCAAAGGAATCTTTCTCCTCAGCGGCTTCGCCACCACCAGCAGGTGCTGCTACGGCTACTGCGGCGGGAGCTGCTGCGCTCACGCCCCACTTGTCTTCAAGAGCTTTAACAAGGTCTGCGACCTCAAGGACGGTAAGTCCGCTCAACTGTTCTACGATTGCTTCTGTATCTGCCATTTTTTTTGGATGGGTGTCGTCGCTTCGGGAAGCGTCCCGAAAATTAAGGTGCTACGCACAGCACTCGACAAGGAACCCGGTTTGTTTGTTTGGGGTATTGGGCAACCATTTGAGCTGCCCAAATTCTAAAAGTGTTATCCTTGATCTGATTTCGCCTGCAAAACACGGGCCAATGAAGAGCCCGGCTCGTTGAGCACTGCAACCATTTGACGGGCCGCCTCGTTGAGCGTTCCCAGAAACTGGGCCTGCAAGACTTCCTTCGGAGGAAGGTCGGCCAGCGCCTTAACTTTATCTCCCTCAAGAAGCTCGCCGTCCAGAACACCGCAACGGGTCTCCGGGCATCCGAACTCTTTATTGAAGGTCTTAAGCGCTTTTGCAGCCGCACACACATCAGACTCACCAGTAACCACTGCAGTCTGACCGGAAAGGTATTCTCCGAGACCCTCAGGGTAGTCAGCAGAATTTGCAGCCCGGCGGACAAAGGAGTTCTTAGCGACTTGAAATTTAGCGCCAGTATCTTTAAGGCGCTTACGCAGCTCTTCGAACTGAGGCACCGTCATGCCGCCGTAATCGGCAACAAGCATATACGGCGACGCATTTATTTGGTCGAGGATCTGATCGATAATGACCTGTTTGAGTTCTTTCATCGGTATAGGTAGGTGAAATTTTCGTAGTTCAGGATCAAGCCCAAGCGGAAACGTCGACGGTAACTCCCGGAGTCATAGTCCCTGCCAGTGCCCCGTTCAAAAGAAATACGCCCTTGGCAGTAGCCGGACGAGAAGAGTTAACCGATTCAATGACGGCATTGCCATTCTCAATCAGCGCAGCATCTTCGAACGATGCCTTGCCGATAGGAACTGAAATATTACCATTCTTATCGAGCCTGAAGTCAATCCGACCAGCCTTCACAGCCTTAACGGCAGCTTCGGTATCATCAGTCACCGTTCCAGTCTTCGGATTAGGCATGAGACCGCGGGGCCCCAACTGCCTACCCAGCTTACGCACTTCGGACATCGCTGCCGGAGTTGCGATCACCGCGTCGAAATCCATGAATCCACCCTGAACTTCTTTGATCATTGCCTCAAGGCCGACATGCTCAGCTCCAGCATTCTTTGCCTGGGTAGCTGCTTCCCCCTCCGCAAAGACCAGAACTCTCACGTCTTTGCCGCTTCCATTTGGAAGAGGGCAAGTTCCGCGAACCATCTGATCCGATTGACGAGGATCCACACCCATCTTGAACGTCAGAGTCACCGTCTGATCAAACTTTGGAGCTGGAAACTGCTTCACGAGAGCGACCGCGTCCTCAATGGAGTAGGTCTTCTCACTATCCACCATTTCGGCGGCCTTCTGATATCTTTTACTTCTGTTCTTAGCCATGTTTAGGGTTGCAGTGCAAACGGACTGAAAATGCCCTCCTGCTTTTAGGATTACTATCCAAAAAATTAATCAACAATCTCGAGGCCCATCTGACGAGCAGTGCCAGCCAGAATCTTGCAAGCCATCTCTTCGTCATCGGTGTTCATGTCCTCAATCTTAATCTTGGCGACCTCGATGAGCTTCGCCTTAGAAATGGTTCCCACCTTAATTTTGTGAGGCTCTCCAGATCCAGCCGCAATATTCGCCGCCTTCTTGAGAAGCACCGCTGCGGGCGGCTTCTTGCATACGAAGGTGAAACTCTTATCCGCATAGACACTGATCACGACCGGGAGAATATCTCCGGCGCTCTGCTGAGTCTGAGCGTTAAACGCTTTGCAGAACTCCATGATATTGACGCCAGCCTGACCGAGCGCCGGACCTACCGGCGGAGACGGATTTGCCTGACCGGCGGGAATCTGCAATTTCAACTGTTGAACTACTTCTTTAGCCATCGTTCTGCTTTCTTTAATTCGTGTTGCTTACTCTATGCGAGCAAAAAATCAATAGCGCCCCAAAGGACACCCATATCGCCGTTAACCTATCTCCACCTGCCAATACTCGAGAGGCACCAGAGTCTCGCGACCAAAAATATTTACTGAAACCATCAACGAGCCCTTCTCTTCGTTCACTTCGGCGATAATACCAGTCTGACCCTGGAACGGACCGTCCGAGACAATCACGGTATCTCCGATCTCATAAGCCACAGCAGGCTTAACGCTGCCCTCGCGCTCTTTGATCTGCGCCAGCATACCTTCAACCTCGTGCATCGGCATCGGCATCGGGTTATCCTTTGTTCCCGCAAAGTTGATCACGCCGTCAGTCTCTTGAATGAAATACCAGGTCCGCTCGACCAGAGTATTCTCACTACTCAACAGATGCATATTGATGATGACGTATCCGGGGAAAAACTTTCGACTAGCCTCACGCTTTTCACCTGACTTGACCTCGGAGACACGCTCCTGCGGGACAAGCACTTCAAAAATGTGCTCACCCATCTCCTCCGCTTCAATGCGGCGCTCGATACTGTCACGCACTTTCAACTCCTGTCCGGAGAGAACGTGAATCACGTACCACTGATCGTTAGGTGATGGGATGGTCGGCATCGAAAGTAATAAAATTAAAAAATGAGAACTAAAACTAAAATCCGGTAGTCAGAAACGACATGACCTGCCGCATCGCAAAGTCAATGGTCGCCACATAGGCGCCCAGCAGAACCATGGCAATGAGAACCACCACAGTTGAGTCGATCAACTGCTTGTACTTCTTGAATCCCTTTTCTTTAGGATCCCAGGGCCAAGTAGCCTTTTTCAGCTCTGCTCGAACTTCGCCAATGTATTTGCCAACTTTAGTCATCTGACTTTCTTTCGTTCTCTTAACGGTCCGCTTTGTAGTGGCAGGGTAACTGAGACTCGAACTCAGAACCAACGGTTTTGGAGACCGCTACTCTACCAATTGAGCTACTACCCTCTTAAATCAATCGCCACTTGCGGCGGAAAGAGGGGAGCCGACAAGTCGAGTCCCCTCATAAAACCTTTGGCCTTCTGACCCAGGACACCTAAGCGACCCAGGCCAATTTGAAAACCAACTAATTATAATCAGTCAAGGATATCCCCAACACGACCAGCACCAACAGTACGTCCACCTTCGCGAATAGCGAACCGGATCGTCTTCTCCATAGCGATCGGAGTAATCAGATCAACGACGACAGAAACGTTATCACCAGGCATGACCATCTCGACACCGTCGGGAAGAGTCACAGAACCAGTTACATCAGTCGTACGGAAGTAAAACTGAGGGCGGTAGTTATTGAAGAACGGCGTGTGGCGGCCGCCCTCATCTTTACTGAGGACATAAACCTCAGCGGAAAACTTTTTGTGCGGAGTGATGGTTCCAGGCTTCGCAATCACCTGTCCACGCTCCAACTCTTCTTTCTTAAGTCCACGAACGAGAATACCAACGTTGTCGCCTGCACGACCTTCGTCGAGCAACTTACGAAACATCTCGATGTCAGTAACCGTGGTCTTCTGCGTGTCGCGAATACCAACGATTTCAACTTCTTCCATCTTTTTGATGATACCGCGCTCAATACGACCGGTAGCAACCGTTCCGCGACCCTCGATCGAGAACACGTCCTCGATAGGCATCAGGAAGTCCAAATCAACCGGACGCTCAGGAAGAGGAATATACTCATCAACAGCTTCCATGAGCTTCATGATGTTCTCCTGCTGAGCGGCATCACCCTCAAGAGCCTTAAGAGCAGAGCCGCGAACGATTGGGATGTCGTCACCAGGGAAATCGTAAGAGCTGAGAAGCTCGCGAACCTCCATCTCAACGAGATCAAGAAGTTCGTCATCGTCAACCTGATCAACCTTATTGAGGAAAACCACGATGGAAGGAACGCCAACCTGACGAGCAAGCAGGATGTGCTCACGAGTCTGAGGCATAGGGCCGTCAGCAGCAGAACAGACCAGAATAGCACCGTCCATCTGGGCGGCACCCGTGATCATGTTCTTCACGTAGTCAGCGTGACCCGGGCAGTCAACGTGAGCATAGTGACGCTTTTCCGTCTCATACTCAACGTGTGCCGTTGAAATTGTAATTCCGCGCTCGCGCTCTTCGGGTGCACCGTCGATTTCATCGTAGGCGCGCTTTTCACAAAAGCCCTTCTCAGCGAGAGTGGCGGTGATCGCAGCAGTAAGCGTGGTTTTTCCGTGGTCAACGTGACCAATCGTACCCACGTTCACGTGCGGCTTGTTACGTTCGAATGCTTGTTTAGCCATTGTCGTTTGGTTTTTTTATTGGTTATTGTCTCTAAAGCTGACCACCCAGCGAAAGAAATAGTAAGCTACTGCTACGATTCTCTCTGCGTGTTCGTCTCGTTGATTATTATTCTGATTCCTGCATCTGAAGTGGAGCTCTTGATGGGATTTGAACCCATGACCTCTTCCTTACCAAGGAAGTGCTCTACCCCTGAGCTACAAGAGCCTTTCAGCACCTTGAGCGTCCAAGACCTTTTGATCTCGTAACTCAGGTAGCCAAGTTTTGCCGAAAAGGCAATAAGCCCCTCGCAACCTTACCCATTCGGGAGGGAGCTCAGAGGCCAATTTCGATTACGGCAAATTTAGCCGCGAAAACTACTCGACCCGAAGCGTCTGTCAAAAAAATATTGCCAATTCTCATAAATTTATTTGGCATCTGCTCCGGAATTGCTTCGAACCTCAATTTTTCGTGTCGATTAAATGTCATAATCCTCGGAAAATCGCTCGATTTTGAGCGCCTTTCCAGTGGATTCATCCACATCAATTAAAGCACCCCGAAGGCCCACAATCCCTTTTGCGACGGGGAATCGGCAAGGAATTGAGGTTCGGAATCGCCCAACGATTGGCGCGACTTCACGCCCCAGAATCGAATCAATGGGGCCGCACATCCCGGCATCGCATAAAAAGGCTGTTCCACCGGGGAAAATTTGCTCATCAGCGGTCTGAACATGGGTATGAGTCCCCACAACGGCCGAAACTCGGCCATCCAGAGCCCTTCCGATGGCAATTTTTTCGCTAGTGGTCTCCGCGTGAAAATCAAGAAAGATGACTTTTACCCCCTCATCCTTGCGCAATCGGTCCACTTCTTGATCCAGAAGTAAGAACGGATTGTCCAATGGAGGCTGAATAAAACTCCTGCCCTGCGCATTCAGCACCGCCACTTTGCCCTTTGCCGTCTCCAAGACAATTGACCCCGCACCAGGCGTACCTTCCGGATAGTTCAGAGGTCGAAGCACGCGAGGCTCCATTTCCATAAATTCGATGATCTCCTGCTGATCCCATATGTGATCACCCGAAGTGATCACCGCGACCCCGGCCCGCATCAGGTCGATGGCAATCTTCGGAGTGATTCCGCGACCGCCGGCCGAGTTCTCTCCGTTCGCGATAATAAAATCGACTTCGAACTTTGCCTTAATGTCTTTCAGCCCCAAAATGACGGCTCTGCGTCCCGGTTCGCCGACGATATCTCCTAGAAATAGAATCCTGAGCATGTTTCACTTACATCGTAGGGAATCCCCTTCAGGGAAACAGAAAAATTCACACGAAATGTCCGCCTTTCATTCAATGAGACACCTCCATGCTCCAGTCTCCCTCACCTCCGGAAGCATTTTTCGCCTCCTTGCCACCCTCCCCGCAATAGCCCTGTTGCTTTCCTCTTCGCCCATTCTCCAAGCGGAGGAGAACAATGACGGGCCGGAAGCATCGAGCCCTTTTCCACGCATCGCACGCCTCGGCTCCATCCCCGATTGGTCTCAGCTGGACCCGTATCAGCACACCATCACCCGGGAAGAATTCACCTATCTGCTGCACCATTGCTACGCCCGCAAAGCCGCAGACGAGTACAGGGACATTATTCGGATCGAGTCCGACCGGGCCTTGATCCTGAAACAGTCCAATCACCCTGCCGCTGGCTGGTACGACCTCCGGTTTCGGGTCGATAGCGGTATTTCAGCAGAACCACCAAAATTCTGGCGCTCACCCGCCGAACTCGATCGGATTCCGGCAAACTCGACGCGCCCGCTCGATGATATCTGCATCGCGATCGACCCCGGTCACATTGGCGGTCGATGGGTCACTTGGGATGATCGCCATTTCACGATCGGAAAAGACACCCTCGAAGTCAGAGAGGGAGAAATGACTCTGATGGTGGCCAGGATCCTGGAACGGGATCTTTCGCTACTCGGGGCCACCGTAATTCTAACTCGCACCGATACGCATCCAGTCACCACTGAGCGAATTGATACCCTGCAGGAAGAGGCGCGACTTTATCTGCAGCGGCGAAAGCAGATCCCCTCTGCCAGCGCCATCGCCAGCACCGCCAAGAAAATGTTCGCCATCTCAAGCGAGATTCGATCCCGGGGAGATCTTCTCAACGAGAGCATCCAGCCCGATCTGGCCCTTTGCCTTCACTTCAACGCTTCCCCCTGGACATCGAGGCGGCCCAGTTTTCGGAGCCCCAATCACCTCCACCTCCTCGTCAATGGCTGCTACAGTCGCGGAGAAATCGAAGAGGATGATACCCGACTCGAAATGCTGCTGCGAATCCTTCAACGGGTCTACTACGAAGAGCTCAATCTCGCTGACGCCATGTCACGAACCATGGAGACCGAAACCCGTCTCCCCGCTTTTGCCTACAACGGCGTTTCAGGCATGTCGGTAAACGACAACGAATTAGTCTGGGCCCGAAACTTGCTCGCCAACCGCGTCTTCCTTTGCCCTGTCGTATTTTTTGAACCCTATTGCATGAACCACAAAGAGATTCATGCCCGGGTTCAGGCCGGACAGTACGATGGCCTACGAGAGATCAACGGCATCTACCGGAAAAACATTTACCAGGAATACGCCGATGGAATCACGGCGGGCCTGGTGAACTACTTCCGGCGAATGCGATAACCGTCGCGCCCTCTATTGGCTCGATCTATTGATAGAAACTCGGCTCCACACCAATTGAGCCGGTGATCCGGCTGATATATTTCTCCGGGGCCGCCTCAAAATCGGCAAGCGATGCCTTCGTTTCTTCAAGTCGTTTACTCAGCTCCAGCTTCTCGGCCTCGACCGTGTAATTGGCCCGATCGAGAAACTCTTCGAGACAGACGATGTGATCCTGCATCATTCGCAGACGAAGATCTTTCTTTGCTATCAACCGGTCCTTATACCAGTCGCTCGCCAACACCTTGTCTCGGTCAAATAGTCCACGAACCTCAGGATCGTGAATCGTCTTTCCTTCAAATTCGCCAAAAGCCATGATGTGGAGAATCGCCCGCAAGGGTGGAATCGCCATCTCAATGCCACCATCTTCAAAATAACTTTTCGCCACTTTTTCGTGAGTCTCAGTAATATTCTTGATGCCATCGACAAACTGTTCATGGCTCTGTATCTCAGGCCGAAGCATATCCTCAGAGAAAACGCTGCGAGGCTCGGAGAACATCCGGCCAAAAAAGGTCGCTACAAACTTCGATGTGATCCGATACCCCAGCCGGGAAGCGTAAATAGTTTTCCCATCTTCTTCAAAGTCCTCCAATGCCTCGAGATGCCCATTTTCAATGAGCCACTCCGGACGGCGCTCATGAAGAAACATCCGGCTCCAGATTTCCGGGACGACCAAGCTGATATCATGATCCACCCGGAACTTCGGCCCAATATATCCAGCGGCCGTGCTGAAACCCTCGTATCCCGTCATCAGATAACTGAGCAAAGCAGCGTTCAGATCGACCACGGGAAGCAATGCGTTGAACGGCCCCTTTGTGAGAGCTCCTTCCGAACCCGCTCCCGTCGTCGATGGCGATTTCCCGGTCAGACTGGCAACGAAGTCCATGAACAACTCCGGCAATTCCTGATAATGAATAGGTCCAAAAACCGCCAAAGGACGGATCCCGGCCTCTAAATCCCCCGGGTTGTTGCGTCGACCTGGTAAAATCGCATGGACCGGATTGTAAACCGGACGATCCGCCGGAATCCGGCGATAAAGACGAGCACCAAGTTCTCCCAAATACTCCCGCTGTGGGTTTTCCAAATCAGGACGATTCTGCAGATACCTTGGGTTCTCACTTGGCTTGCCATCGACGATTCGTGGATGGGCAGAACTGATGACATAACCGGGACCGGATTTCGCTTTCACAAACTTCTTCAGCATCTTCTTGAACGGCTCCGTGAAGTAATCAAATCGAATCGTATCGGCGACCAAGACTCTCCCGTCCTCTCGAGACTTAGGCTCGTAGTTGGAAAAGAAATTGCCGCCCTTCGAAAAATCGAGCTCAGTTTGCTTATCGTAGCCACGGTGGATCGCATCATCCGGCCTTTGGAAGAGGCGATATTCACAGTTAGTGGCGAACTTGTACGCTGGAAATCGAACATCAGGATGCATCAGGGACTCGTCGATATCCCCCGCCGGAATCGTAATCGAAGCCGTGATGTCGTCTTCCCTCTGCAGCTTCGTCGACGGCGCAAAGTCTTTTCGCAAACCGAACATTCGCCATGACCCATCGCCCCCGTAGCCAACCCTGAGGTACCCTGTCATCACCTGATTCAGGCGGTATTTCAGTAGAACCCCCGATTCACCGTTGATGCTGTCGACCCGAAAACGGCTTCTCCAATCATCACCCCAACCCGACTTCCAGTAACGCTTCAATGTTAGGATAAAGTCCCGCACGCTTCGCGGAATAGTGGAAATAAACTCATTATACTCATCAGTGAACGCGTCACTGCGTGTGAACAAACGCATCACTGAACCCAGCGACCTCTCTGGATCAAGAATACCGCGGCTTTGTTTTCCAGGTTCGTTCGGATTCTGAAATCGGTCACCATAGTCCCGCTTCAGAATCTGCTCGACGACGAACATATCCTGCTCGAACCGCGGCATAATGACCGGCCCTTCCTCCATCGCGTCCGAAAGGGACTTGGAGATTTCAGATTTCCCTCCACCTGAGACAGTACAAGGCTTATGACAGAACGTTCCCTCGGCATTGGTTCCGACGAGACGCCAGCGCTGCCCTGCCGAAGGCTTTCGCATCTCGACTTTGTAACCCGAAGGAAGGATGTAGGTCCGCTCCGGCTGCAAAGGAATTGATCTATGTTCACCTTCGCTTGTCCAACTGACCGACTGCTCGCGAAGATCGATGTTCGCATCTTCGGGAATGTAAATGATCGAGGCATAAGTCTTATCAATCCCATACCCCTCCGGCTGCAAATCCATTTGATCACCGTATCTCTCGACCACTCCACCATAGGTATGATCGACCTCCTGTCGAAAGCCACTCAGCGAAAACTGCTCACCGAGATCGAAGGCAGGAAAAACCAAGGCACCCCCGGCGTGCTCCTCTTCTGCGAGCCCATAAAGATTCGTCGCATAACTGATCTGAGTTTTGACCTCTTTCTTGCAATATCCAAAGTAGTTGTCAGCGATCATCGTGACGACAACCCCCTTCTCATCGCGCGCAGTCAGTTTGAAAGCCGAACCATTGTTGTAAAGTTCGTCCTCGGACTCCCAACACATCCCGCTCGCCTTTTGCTGATCCGTCGCCTCTGAAACATGAGGCAGTCCCACATCCTTTTTCTTCACCTTGGTGAGGTGAGGCGCAAGGATCACGCAGCCAGTATGGCCAGACCAGTGCTTAACATCGAGCCGAGCATCGTTCTCCGGCAGAAACGGATCCCCCGCATTACCAAAAATCGATTCCACGAAATCAAGATTACTGACGAGATTCCCCGGCGCAAAAAATCGGGTTTCCATCGTCTTCTCTTCGAATACTTCAGGAACCTCAGGGCTAATCACTGGGCGCAGCATTATGGAGACAAATGCCTTTACCGGCTCCTCTTGCTCAGCCGTGAACGGAACAACCATCAAGTCTTCCGGTGGATTCATGGCCACCTTCAACATCGCTGCAAAAGTCTTTTTCGGCACGGCTAGCTTATCCGCTGCGATCGGAAGGCCTCCCTCTGCCACGTGAAATACCCCCTTGGTCGTACGGCGATCTTTTGCCGGATTATGGCAAACGCCCTGCCAAGACCGGTAGCTCGACACAATGTCGGACTGAAATTTGTCCCCATCCGCTGGAATCGAAAGCAGCCGGGCCAATCCATGGCGCTCCAGCACCAGTGGATTTGGTAGTATCGGTTCACCCGCTGCAAAAACGTCAGTTCCCTCCAGATATCCGCTAAGCCAATCAGAAATGTGACGATCAACCGGCGCGCGGTGGTTCTCCAGTAACCTCACTCTTTCCTGAAAGTTCAGAATCAGAGATCTGGCCATCTCAAGAAACGGGAAATCCTTTTCCTCGCCGACAATGGGAAACCCACGGGCAGCCAACTTCAGATTAATGTAATCTCGAGCCTTTTTGCTGTCACCAGCTCCGGCATCCTGAGCGCTTCCGCCAAATCCAATTCGATCTTCAAGAGATTGTTCCGTCATCATTCGTGTGTTTTTTTACAGGGCTGCGTAGCAAATGTCCTTCTACGCAAAACTCGTGCCTACCCCATACGAAAAACCTCACCCGATCCAAGTGGATTTTTCGTTTAACTTACGATTTTCCCTCCTATTCGGTTTCTCGAAAAGACAAACTCGCTTCTTTCAAGACCGGCAAAACCCGTTCTTTTCGCTCTTCCAATGTCCACGCCAGGATCTGATGAAAGTGCTCTCTCCCTTCCAGGAATGAATTCAGATAACTAATCCGAATCCCATCAATCGTTCCATTCAACTCGTGTTGAAATCCCTCGCAACCCTTCACTACCAGGGGCTCCAACTCAGAATGTTCCGCCTCAGTCACCGAATCAATTATTCCAGAACTAGCCACATCAGCAAATTCATCGAGTTCGAAGTCTTCGGGAAAATCGGATTTTGGCTCCGAAATTACCAACAAATACTCTTCGGCCAACAGATTCGCCAGCTGCAATCCGGCCACTTCCGACCTCAGATCCTGCTCGGTCCAACTCCCTGGTCCGGTTATCGTGACGAGATTGTCAGAGGAGATGAACTCTCGCGGCACTTTCGCTTCCGCCGCCGATTCGGCCGCTTGGCGAACGCCAAAAACCGTAATGGCTCCGAGAAAGCCCAAACCCAATACCCCCAGCAGCACCGTCGCAATCGTCCATCCACGGGATTTTCGAACAATCGCCATAATTAAGGCAAAAATAAACAAGGCGGGTAGCAAGATGGCTAAAAAACAGCCAATCACAGCTCCGAACGCGTATCCGACATCATGGGCTGAAGAAGTATCCATAGTATAAAGTGTCCCTATCGTGACGATCTGAACCTTTTGACACAATCCGCAATCGAAAAACCATTGTGGCGGGATCCTGCTTGCGTTTTGACCCGCTACCGCTGAGATTCGCCCCCCTCAATTTGACTCTATGCCTTTCCGGATTTGCAGAATTTTCGAAATCGAGAACGGACACATGCTGAGTAAGCATCCCGATAAGTGTCAGTTCCCCCATGGCCATTCGCGCCGGGTCGAATGCGTCCTCGAAGCACCCGATCTCGATGGAAGGGAAATGGTTTGCGACTTCAAAGTGCTTAAGTTGATCCTCAGTGATTATCTCGATCAATATGATCATGCCATGTGCATGAACACCGACGATCCGGCTTACCCTGAATTTAAAGAACGCTATGGGGATCGAGTCATCGGATACGAGTCCGAAGACCCAACCACCGAAGTGCTGGCGCGAGATATCTACCGCCATCTCAAGCAGGCAATCCAGGCCTACCGAGATACCCCATCTGGAGACTTCCCCCTGCGAGATACCGTATCGGTCGTCTCCGTCAAAGTTTGGGAGACCTCCAGTTCCTGGGCGGAATTCGGCGAGTCTTAGCGAATCGCTTCCCTGGCTTCGATAAAGGCCGCCTTTAGCTCCTCATAATTCCTGGTCACAGGGAACTGCGGGAACTCATCAATCACATTCTGCGGCGGACAGAATAGGATACCCCTGTCAGCCTCACCCAGCATGGTCGTGTCGTTGTAGGAATCCCCCGCCGCGATCGCCTTGAAATTTAACTCGTGGAACCGCTTCACCGCTTCCCGCTTCTGATCCGGCATCCGAAGATAGTAATCCGTGATCGTCCCGTCTTCGGCAATCCCCAGTTGATGACAAAACAGAGTGGGATTCCCCAGCTGCTTCATCAAAGGGTCAGCAAATTCATAAAAGGTATCGGAAAGAATCACGACCTGAAACTCGGTTTTCAGCCAGTCTAAAAACTCTTTCGCTCCGTCTAGAGGACCCAATCCATCAATCACTTTCTGCACATCATGAATCGTCAGTCCATGGCGACCCAGGATTTCGAGACGCTGACGCATCAGGACGTCATAATCCGGAATATCGCGAGTTGTCGCTAACAGATCATCGATGCCGGTTTTTTGCGCGACATTGATCCAGATTTCAGGGATCAGCACCCCTTCGAGGTCTAAACAGGCAATTTCCAAAGTAAAGTGTTGGCTAGAGTTAGGAAAATGAGTTCACCTGTTCCGGTGCAAATTCAATCGGAATCCCTTGATAATTGCACAAAAAACGACTTCGTGAACTCAAGCCATGTCCAATTTCACCCATCAAGTGCTCGGCGTTATCCCGGCCCGCTGGGGCTCAACCCGGTTTCCCGGCAAGCCGCTCCACCTGATTGCCGGCAAAACGCTCATCCAACACGTCTGGGATCGTTGCAGCGAATGCCAGCGACTTGACCACGTCACCGTGGCCACGGACGACGACCGCATCGCCGAAGCGGTTCAAAATTTCGGAGGGCATGTGACCATGACCCGCCCCGATCATCCCAGCGGGACAGATCGGGCAGCCGAAGTTGCTGAAGCATTCCCCGACGCGACTCACATCATCAATATCCAGGGTGACGAACCTCTGATCGATCCGGAACTGATCGACCAGCTGGCGAGCGACCTGCTTGAACATCCTGACCTACCGATGATCACCGCTGCCAATCCCCTGCCGCAAGACGATCCGAATCTTGATGACCCCAATGTTGTCAAAGTCACCATCGACAGCTCAGGCAACGCTCTCTATTTTTCCCGGAGCCTCATCCCACATCCTCGCAACAAACCCAAAGAGCTGACCTACTATCGTCACAAAGGAATCTATGGGTTCCGACGGGATTTTCTCTTCGATTTTGTGCAGTGGGATCCCTCGCTGCTCGAACGCACCGAGGGGCTGGAACAACTCCGCGCCCTGGAAAACGGTGCCCGCATTCGGGTTGTTTTAACCAACGATGACTCTCCCGGCGTTGACACACCCGAGCAGGCAGCGATACTCCACCAACAATTGAATTCATGAAGTACATTTTCGTTACAGGAGGGGTGGTAAGCTCCCTCGGAAAAGGACTCGCAGCAGCGGCACTCGGGACATTGCTGGAACGCCGAGGGCTGAAGGTCCTCATGCAAAAATTCGACCCGTATCTCAACGTCGATCCCGGGACGATGAGCCCCTTTCAACATGGTGAAGTCTACGTGCTCGATGATGGCGCAGAAACCGATCTCGACCTCGGTCACTACGAAAGATTCACCAGCGGAAAACTCTCACAACTCAACAACCTAACCAGCGGTCAGGTTTATGAAAATGTGATCAAGAGAGAACGCAGAGGCGACTACCTCGGTGCCACCGTCCAGGTCATTCCTCACGTCACGGACGAAATCAAAAAGCGAATCTACGATGTAAGGGATGCCTCCGATGCCGATGTGATCATCACCGAAATTGGTGGCACCACCGGTGACATCGAAGGTCTGCCCTTCCTCGAAGCCCTTAGGCAATTCAAAGACGAAGTTGGCCATGAGAACGTCGCCTTCATGCACGCCACACTGGTTCCTTTCATCAAGGCTGCCGAAGAGTTGAAGACGAAGCCCACCCAGCAGAGTGTCGCCAAGTTGCGGGAAATCGGTATCGCCCCCGATGTCATCATCTGCCGTGCAGAACTCCCCATCGGCAACGACATCAAGCAAAAGATCTCGATGTTTTGTAACATTAAGCCCGAGGCCGTCGTTCCCTTTATCGATATTAAAGGCACCATTTACGAAGCCCCACTCAAACTGCACGATCAGCAACTCGACAGCATTATCTGCGAACGCCTCGGCCTGGAAACCAAGGATCCCGACCTGCTCGATTGGCGCAACATGGTCGACCGTATCGTCAATCCAACCCACACCGTCAAGATTGGTGTGGTCGGAAAATACATTGAGCTAAAAGACGCCTACAAATCGATCTACGAATCGCTCACTCACGCAGGGGCAGCGAACGACACCAGCGTGGAAGTGGTCCGAATTGATTCGGGTGACATCGAGACCGAAGAGGCAGAGAAATATCTCAGCGAAGTATCCGCCATCCTCATTCCGGGCGGCTTCGGCGATCGCGGTATCGAGGGAAAGATTTCCGCAGCCCAATACGCCAGAGAAAACGGCATTCCATTCTTTGGAATCTGTCTAGGCATGCAGATCGCCACCATTGAATTTGCCAGAAATGTCTGTGGGCTCAAGGATGCCCACAGCACTGAATTCGACCCATCGACTCCGAATCCTGTCATCTGTCTACTCGAAGAGCAAAAGGAAGTGATGAACAAGGGTGCCAGCATGCGACTGGGAACTTGGGAAACCAAACTGAGCGAAGGAAGCCGCTCATCTAAACTCTACGGCAGCAAGACGATCCACGAACGACACCGGCATCGCTACGAGTTCAACCAGAACTACAAAGATCAATTCCAGGAAAATGGGCTCAGCCTGGTGGGAACTTCACCCGACGGCGCTCTAGGTGAAATCATCGAAATCCCCGAACATCCTTTCTACATTGCAGTTCAGTTTCACCCTGAATTTCAGAGCAAGCCAACCGCAGCGCACCCTTTGTTCAAAGGCTTCGTAGCAGCAGCACTTGAGAACAGGAAATAGAGGAGAAACCCGATCCTTATTCGCGGTGATACCATTTCGATGGTGAAACTGGTGGATAGCTGCGTCGAACCTTTTCAAGCGCACGGCGCTTACCGCATCGGGTCTGGGTTTGTCGTGCAGCCGCTTGTTGAACAAATTTCGGTGATCGCGTGGAATTGAACTCAAATAGAGATAAGCTGCGACAAGGTGTCACCTGAATTTTGCCACCGTATCGGCGTGACGTTTTGACCTTGATCGGATCGAGGCCCCCACGATCAAAATCGCATAGATGACTAGGATGGAGGCCAACTGCTCCGGTGCGTGCATAAACTGAAACGCAAGAATGAGTGCCCCAGCCGCGAAGAGGCAGATCATGGCGACCAGCGTGAGGATCACGTGCGAATCCGTCTCTCTGCGTTTCTTGAAATTCGCAAGCGCCATGAGGAACGAAACAATGATGAAAGTGACGCTCCCGAACTCCAAGATCATCTGTAATCCACCACCGATTACCAACAGGAGCGCCAGCCCAAACATCGTCCAGATAGCATTGCGCGGGATATGCCCCTTGATGCGCACACTAAGTGCTTTGGGAAAGTAGCCATCATCGGCAATAACAGCCATCAAGCGTGAGGCCCCAAAAAGGGTGCCGCTGATGGCGCTTGATGTGGCAAGCAAGGCGCCGAGTAGCACCGCGAAGTAGCCGAACTTTCCCAAGACCCTCTCCGATCCTGCCGCGAGCGCATACTCTTTGCCCGCAATGATCTCCGCCTTGGGGATCGCGGCCAGCGCACCTACGGCGAGGGCCACATACAGGATGGTGGCGACGACGATCGCACCATAGATCGCCCGCGGGATGTTTCGTTCCGGCGCGTCCACCTCGTGGTAGGCATGAATGACAAGTTGAAATCCTTCATACGCCACGAAAGTCACGGCGGCGATCATCACGATACCGGCCCACGATCCTTGCGTTTCAATCAATGGAAGCGCCTGTTGGATATCGCCTTTCCATGCAAGCAATCCTGAAATCAGGATCAGCAGGATGATCTTGGTGTAGACCATGACGTCTTCCAGTTCCCCCATGCCCTTCACGCTGATCAAATTGACCATGGCGAAAAACAGGATCACCAAACCCGCCACTGAGTGACGGATCCAAAGATGGTCACCAATAGAAAACGCCGTGCAGAAATAGGACGAGAACGTAAACGCATACAGAGCCAGCGTGCTGATGTAGCCGAATGCCACGAACCAGCCAATGACAGCGGCGGCGAATGGGGAATTGGGATAGGTCTTCTTGAAAAAGGAATAGGTGGCTCCCTCATCCTTATATAGCAGCGCCAGTTTCACGTAGGAGTATGCCGCACATAAGGCGAGCGAACCGCCAATGAGGATCGCCACTGGCGTGGAGTTGCCGACAGCCTCAACCGATACGCCAAGGATTGCGAAGATCCCGCCACCGACCATGCCGCCCAAAGCAATGGCGATCAGCTCTGTCAGACCGAGTGGCCGATTTCTTTCCCTGGCGAGCCTCTTGGTCATTGTGAATTTAGCCTGAACAGCTCATTAGAGGCATAACGTTAGAGCGCACCCGACTCGATCCGGAGAGCGCTGGTGGAATGGTAGGACAAGATGAGAAATCAGAAAAGACTTTTCGACTCGGAGCGGGATCGCGTTGGCGTGCCGCCGCTTTGTTCGCCTCCGTCTCATCCCTTCATCCGCGCCAGACGCCCCTGCTTGAAGGGTATTGAATCATGTCAGTGCCACCACCTCGGACCGGATGGCTCGACAGTGGCTTCAGTGGGAATGTCGGCAGGGCGTTCTTCGCTGACACTATTGCCCTCTACCGCAACTCCATCGACCTCGCAGAGGATCTCAAAGGCTTCAGCCTTATTGGTCTGAATGAAATTCCCTCGGATTGAAGTCTCCACCGGGGGGAGACTCGCTTCTTCGTGACCACTCATGCCAATGACAATGTTGTGCTTGCAGTTTAAAAACGTGTTTCCTGTTACCGTGGCTCGCACAACCTGGAAATACTCGTGGGCGGCGGAGTCGGGAACGCCGAGCATGAAGCAAAGAGCACTGCGCTCGTCGTCGCCGCTGAGAGTGTCGAAATGATTTCCGCTAACGACGTGATCCTCACCTATGATACGCACCCCGCCACTTCCCCGGGCGCCTGCTCCGAGGAAGACATTATTTTCAACGCGGCAGCCGTTGCCGTGACGCAGGGTTAGAGTGCCCGAAACCTCCACGAAGCGATTGTTGCGGTAGATGTTGCCGCAGGACTTGTTGGAAATGCATTCGACTTCGCCGTCACATTTCTCGAAGAGGTTGTGCTCGACAATACAGGAAGCTGTAAGCATCGAAGTTTTGCTGTCACCGATGCGGATGGTTTCTCCGCCGTTCCTTCCAAGGCGCTGGCGGTGTCCGAAGTAATTGTGATCGATGCGATGCGCCGCCAGCTCCTGTCCTTCAGCCAGCCATACGACCAGGGTGGCTCCCCCGGTGTTCTTGCCGGCGAGATAGCAGTGATCGATGCGGTGACGTGAACCGAAGATCGAAACAAAGCGCACCGACTCTTTCTTTTGGATGCCGGGGTGATCGTTTGTAACGGCGCAGTTGGTAATGCGGCAATCGTCGGCGAGTTCGTGCGGGTTGATTCGTAATTCGATGGAATCTTCGCCGGTAGGGTTCCGAAACCAAAGCCCATCGACGATGAGGTGCTTACCGGCAAGCGAGATACGCGAATCGCCGGTGAGGATGACCTTACCCGGGCTTCGAGCCACGATCGTGATCGGCTGTTCCGCGGTGCCATTTGAGTGAATTTGCAATCTCGCATCGGCCCAAGTGCCATTCTCGAGGATGATGGTATCTCCGGGCTCAACCTTCTTGGCCGCCGCGGCAAAGGCGGCAACATCGGTGACCGGAAACTCCGTTGCTGAGGTTGAGATTGAGGTTACGAGAAAGAGGGCGAACCATGGGAATTTTAACATGATCTCCAATTGACTAGCGATCGAGTAGCAATCAATGCTCAAGTTTTCAAACTTCCACGAGATTTCTTTTTCTTCTCATCCCTTCAGGCGAACGTTTGAATCTAGCCGGTCCACACCTGAAAGCGCGAGAGCGAACTGGGGCTGAGCTTGAATCTCATGTGAAACTTTCGACTCATCGCGGGTGTGGATTGGCTACGAACGCTTGTTCGATAATTATGATCTATCGCGCCCGATTCAACAGGTCATTCTGGCGGATCAACCTCACTTCCTGACCAAATATTGAGAAGGTGAGGTGGTCTGCTACTCTGTGAAACCTCAGTATTCCCTCTTCGACGGTGTTACCCCGATCCTCGATTTGATAAAAGTAATTATCCTTTTTTCCTGACGGGCGGACTAAAAGGGTAGCACCATACTTGGGCGGCGACAATACGAGTGGACAACGGCCATTTGGCTGGACGACGATGAAGACAGTTTTATATGGATGATCCCATTTAAGGTTTTTCCGTATAGGGGTCTGCCATCTTCCACAGATCTCTTTTGGGACTACGTCGTCAGCGCACGCCTGGCACATACATGCCGCTATGAAACTAAAAATTACGAAGTTCTTCATATCAACGTCCAAGCTGTGGCAGGGCAGGGTGAAACGATTGAGACCGAAGCGAACGGCCGGGGCTGTTCGCCCTTGCCACCAGCGCCATGTTCACCCATTTTCCTCGTGCCTGTTTGGGGATGAAAGGTAAACGCTCCCTGCGATCATACTGACGATTACACATGCTAAGGTCGTATACCATATCCACGATTCCGATTGGACCCCAGTCATCAGCTTCACAATAGGAAATGCCAAAATAGCGATCATGAGAATGAGCAGAGCCCATGTCTTGGAGTGCGCGAAATTGAGCGTCCAGCCTCTCCACTTCTGTCTTTTAGGAACTACAATTCTGGGATCACTCGCACAGTGGTAAATTAACCCTGCTTTCCAGTTCTCCGCATTGCGCCAAGACTGATCGAGGCTTCCTGTGGGGAGTTTTTTGCTCATGCTCTTTACCTTTCTATTGGGAGCTTTCTTCTCGGTGAACGTTAAAGCTCAGGTGTCTCGCGAAGCGGGATTACCTGAAGCGACTTGTTGGCAATCATTTCAAATATGCCGCAAGTTCCGGGACTACAGCAGTGAGTTCTTTGAGTATTAAATCTGTTATCGCTTCAGCCCCTTTTTTGTTGAAGTGAGTCTTGTCGCCTTCTTTGAAGTTGTAAGTCATGCTCGCCTCGTCGCCGATCGAGTTGTGATGCGAAATGCTGACTGTATGCAGATCGATAAACGGCAGGTCTCGGGCTTTGGCAAAGGCCTCTGCTGCATCGGCGTAGTGTGTCAGGTTCGCCTTGAACTTTGTGCTCGTGGTGGACACAATCTTGCCATTCTTGTCGAAAGTGCGGCGTGTGACTGAGCTGACGATAATCGGCTTGCCTCCCGCCTTTCTGATTCGTTCAACATATGATTGTAAGTGGGCGGTATAGACCTTGGTATCATATCGCTTCTGATCATTGTGACCGAACTGAATCAGGATGTAATCGGGCTTGAGTTTGACGAGTGCATCCAGTTTTTTGGACAAGGCTTGAAGGGTAGCCCCATTTTTTGCGTAGTTGACGATTTTTGCGTGACTATTAAATCGCCCGGCAAAGGCCGGGCCCCATCCGGATTGCACCGCGACGGTAGAATCGCCGATGAGGCCAACTGTCACAGCTTTGTCCTGAGCATTACAAGCTGCTACGCTCATTAACACTGCGATTGAAAAATATAGTCTCATGCCACTATGCCTTCGTTCTTTTGCCAGCGTTAAAAGTCAGCCGTGGCGTTACCCGTCGACTGACTCGACTGGTTGGCAGGTTCATTCCGCTGCTCAAAGAGCCAGTCTTGGAGACCGGCAACATCCTCCCATGCCTGACAGATATCCCCATGTCCTTTTTCTGGATCTTCTGTGTATTTGATTTCGGCTCCTATTTTCTTGAGCGCCTCAACCACCTCTCGGGTGCCGGAAACGGGGCAGGTACCATCTCCCGCGCTGGCAATCGCCCAAATGGGAAGGTTTGCCCAATCTTCTGCGCACTGCGGATCACCACCGCCTGCAATCGGAACAGCTGCAGCAAAGAAATCGGGGCGTCGCGCAATGGCGTCCCAGGTCGCAAATCCTCCCATGGATCTTCCGGTGACATAGATACGGGTTGGGTCGACAGGAAGCTCCTCTATCAACCTATCCACCAAGGTGAGTGCCATCGTCATCTCATCACTGACTGCCACTTTCTTTGAATCATACGCCCCATCTTTCCAATCATGATTAACCCAACGTTTTCCGTCGGGGCATTGCGGAGCGATGATGATGGCAGGATGGTCCCTCTGCATTTCAGGCGAAGTCAGGACGCTGTAGGCTAGACTTCCCTTCGCCTCATTCTCCGTCCCCCGTCCCTTAGCGCCGTGAAAGCAGAGCACAAGAGGATAGCTTTGTTCAGCCTTTAGCTCGGAGGGAAGAAACAATCGGTAGGGCATCGTTTCCCCGCTGGCGTTTTTGAAGATTTTCGCCTCTCCAGCCACGCCGGCGATAGGTTCTGCTACGGCATTGGATGCGGTTAATGCCACCGCAGTCAAAATGACTAACTTCCATTTTATTTCTAAGGACTTCATTTTCATTTTCTCTGCTATTTAATTTGATACCAACATCTTAGAGCACTCTGCCCTGACGGAGAGCGCAGGTTAATTGTGGATGAAACTCGTGGGTCAGAAAAGTCATTTCAATTCGGTGCGGTCAGGGCTTGAATGACTCGGCTTGTTATGCCCTTCGGAGATTCGCGCACTAATGTTGTCATAAGCACGACTTAGCAGCGGGCAAAAAACAGCCATAACCATAGATGTCATTAAAATATCGAATTCTTTGAATCGAGACCCATCCAAAATTGCTCCGGAAAGCCAGACCATACTTCCGAACAGAAGAAGAAATAGAAGTGCTTTGACCCAACCTACGTCGAAGTATCCGAGCTTCGAAATCAGAAGGCATGCAGGAAGACGAAAGACTTGTTCCAAGATGCTCGGAACTCCAATTAACTCGGCTAAGCAATACCCTCCTGCGATACAGAACGAGGTTATGATCGCGTCTAGGATCATGGTAGGGATCGGCTTCATTTCAGGCACAACGTTCAAGATGAGCCACGGCCGCTCGGGGCCGTTGGCTCTGACGCCTGGTTCGGCTCTTCGTCTAGAAACTCGTCGCAACTCTTAATGCGAGCGCCGTTTTTCCGCATACTCCAAAGACCGACTCGCTTCTTCCAGTCTTTGTCGGACTCAACAGCGTCCGAAATAACGGAAACTTCGTAGCCATGACCGACCGCGCTATTTGCGGTCGATCGCACGCATCCTTCGGCGAACACCCCTGCAATGGCGAGTCGAGCAAACTCCTTCTTGCGCAGAAACGTCAACAACTCGGGATTCGAGAAGGCGTCGGATGTCCTCTTTGAAAACACTGGAAATCCATCCGCCACGATTCTTGGATCGATCTCTGCGCCTGCACTGCCGCGAAGTGCCGAGTGTTTCCGAAAGAAATTCGCGAATCGGTCTGTAGGCGAAAACTCGCTGACGATAAAAATGACGTCGACCAGACCAGTCCGTGCCGCCGCGAGTAAGCGGGTGGAACGAGAGAGGATGACCGCCGCGCGCGTTGCGCCGATGGGCAGCCGGCCAGTTTCTTCCAGAAAGTCACGCTGGAGGTCAACAAGGAGGATGCCGGTGCGGTTCATGTCTTTTGCCCAACGTTTGAGGAATGGCAGCCCGATCCGGGTGCGCGACCTCGATTGGAGGATAAGGATTTGAATTAGGGAAGTCAACCGACTCGAAACGGGATTGGGCTTGCCATCTCCGACTTGTTCTCTGCTTTCGGTCTATAGGTCGAGAGCTGCCTGCCGTGCTTCCGAAGTCAGAAGCAAGTCTTCATTGTCGGAAGGGAGTCCGACCGAAAAGGGAAGACCTCGACGCAGCTTGACCTGCGCCAAAAACATCCGAATTGCCTCTGTCGTGGAGATTCCGAGTTCGGAAAAGATCTTGTCGGTCTCGTCCTTGAGCTCCGGATCCACGCGCGCTCTGACCACTGTATCGCTCATAGCACAAAAATGCCACAAATGGGCTACGAGCGCAAATCCTTATTTTTTCCAGAGAACGTTCAAAGTCCTGCCACCCGCTGCGGGCAGCGAGCGTCTGACTCAGGGTTAAAGTTTTGAGCGTTCAAGGCGATTTCGAGTCCAGAGCGGCAGCGGGTTGTAGCGACGACTTGCGCCACAGCTTCGCGACGCATCTGTTGGAAGACGGAACGGACTTGCGGACAATTGATTCGCCGGCTCCACTTCCCGGCTCACCCCTGCGGGGCCCGTCGTCCCGCAAGCGGGCCTCCTGTCCAAAACACCTACAAGCCTTCAGTGTTTTTCAGGAATTGCTAGGGCACGAGAACATCACCACGACGGAGATCTACCTGCATGTGGCCACGGGGGCGAACGGACTTGGGGTTGTGAGCCCGCTGGACAGCGCCTTGGTGGGGTGATCCTTCTTCGCCAAGGCTACGAAGGACGGGGTAGTGCGCAGCGAAGTCTAAGAGGCAAGTCGTGCGAGCTTTGGCGAGTAGGACAAAAGGGAAAAGAGGATCTATCGATCCGGCGTCTGCGGCCTTCGCCGAAATTCTTAGAATTCTCGAATCGTGCGCTCTCGCTGAATTGCGCAGGGCTGATGAGAAACCTTGATGCCAGAACCTCAACACCCATGACTTCCTATGGGCCTACTCCAACAGACCACTTCGCTCCAGTAGCGCATTCAGATCCGGGTCGCGGCCCATAAAATCTCTGAATAACTCACCAGCTTCCTGAGAACCTCCCCGGCTCAGGATTTTCGTCCGGAATTCACGGCCCACATCGGGACTCAAAACCCCTGCGTCAGCAAATCGAGTAAACGCATCAGCATCTAACACCTCGGCCCATTTGTAGGAATAGTACCCCGCCGCATAGCCGGTAGCGCTGGCGAAAAGATGAGTAAAGCGCCGCGCCATCGTCGGCGGGTTGGTTGCCATAGGCATGACATAGTCGCTCAGGAGTCCCCTAACCAAACCATCAAGATCTGTATCGGAATCTAAATCATGATGATTCAGATGCAGCTCCAAATCCATCTTACCCAGTGCCAACTGTCGCATCTGGCCCATCGCCGACTGAAAATTGCGGGCGCCCAGCATTTTTTGGAACAGCTCCTCCGGAATCGACGCGCCGCTTTGGTAGTGTTTCGCAAAAAAGTCGAGGCTCACTCGTGACCAACAGAAGTTTTCCATGATCTGAGAAGGCAGTTCCACAAAATCCCAGACCACGTGAATACCGTTCAATGACTTGATCTCCACTTCGCCAAGCAGATGATGAAGCAAGTGTCCAAACTCGTGGAATACAGTCTCTACTTCCCGGTGCGTCAGCAGTGCCGGTGTATCGGCCGATGAAGGCGTCAGGTTACCGCAAATCAAACCGAGGTGTGGTTGCCTTTTGTTTCCATTAAGAGGTGGCGACCCAGTTTTTATGTAGTTCATCCAGGCGCCCCCGCGCTTTTCCTCTCTCGGATGCCAGTCCGCAAAAAACGATCCAAGGTGGTCCTCGCTTTCCGCATCATAGAGTTCGTAGAACTTCACTTCAGGATGCCAAACCTCAAGCACTCCATTAGCAGCACTACCTCCTGCCTCAACAAAAGAAGATTCCTTTTCAACGATCCGAAATCCGAAAATCTGCTCGGTTAGCCGGAACATTCCTTCGATCACATTATCAATCGCAAAATAGGGTCTGACTTCCTCCTCATCAAAATCGTACTGCGCTTTGCGCAATTTCTCGGCCCAGTAGGCGACATCCCAGGGTTCAAAGGCTCCGTTCCAATCAGGGCACTCTTGCTGACGGAATTCCTTTAGTTCGTCGACCTCTCGATCAAAGAACGACTTCGTCCTCACGGCCAGATCTTCGACAAATTCCAGAGCAGCCTCCCCGGTTTTCGCCATTCGCTCCTCTAGCACCTTATCTGCGAAGTTCGCCTTGCCCAAAATGGCAGCCTTTTCCTGCCTCAGGCGCAAAATCTCAACGATCAACTTCGTGTTATCGAAGTCACCTCCCCTCCCTACCGTGATACTCCCCTGCCAAACTTCCCTTCGTAGTTCGGCGTCATCAGCGTATTCAAGCACCGGAAAATAGACCGGAGCCTTCAGGGTGACGCGGTAAACCGGAGTATCTTCGCTCCCAAGTTCTTTGGCCAAAGCTTCAGCTTTCAGAACTGATACCGCAGTATCAGGCAATCCTGCCAAACGTGCCTCATCTTCGATTACCAGCTCCCAGGCATTGGTCGAATCCAAGACATTTTCGGAAAATTTCTGGGTCACTTTTGCTAATTCAGCCTGGACCTGCTCCAGCCTCTCTTTCTGCTCCGGCGGGAGATCGGCGCCACTTTGCACAAAGTCTTTCACCGTCTCATCAAGCAACCTCCGCTTGATTCCCTCGAGCCCCTTGCCCTCATCAGTCCCGGCGTATTGCTTAATTCGATTCCAAAGTTTCGCATTCAACGGTATCCGGGAAAAGAACTGCGTCACCTCCGGCAACATCGCATTGTGAGCTTCCCTCAGATCATCACTGTTACGAACCGAATCCAAGTGTCCCACCAAACCCCAGGCTTGCGATAAAGCTTCGGTGGCAGACTCAAGGCCCAAGAGTGTGTTTTCGAAAGTCAGTTCTTCATCAGAACATTCCTCAGATAGGCTTTCCAATTGCGCGTCCGCGTCCGCGATCGCTTTCTTGATATCCGACTCGATCGCACTGGGAATCAAGCTGGACCAACCAATGTGAAAATCGTCCTGAAGAAAGGGGTGCTCAGTATCAGACATGCGGCAACGGTAGGCCCCAATCGCCGCCCGTAAAGGGCCGCAGAAATTTTTCTCAAGAAAAACTGATGTCCCCGAAAGTCCGGGCTGATTTTATCCAGCTTCCGAAGTCGCCTCTTCCGACAAGCGGCTAAAGCGCTTCTCCAGAAAGAACAATAGTCCCGCGATGCCACACCAGATCGAGTCAGCAATGATAGCATTACGCAAAAACATCCAGGCAGGCGGATTAATCCCCGGCACACCCATCGTCTGGCTTTGCCACCAACCGGCGAGAGACTTCTCGTAACCACCCCACATCGCCCAACTATAGGTATTGGCAAAAACGTAAAACAAAATGCTGCAGCTCAAAGTGCCGAACCACATCACCGGCCAAATACGATCACGCTGACCTGCTTTGCCCCCCAGCCAAGCCACAGCGAGATAGAACGCCAGCGACATCAAGGTATAACCACCAACACCACCGGATCCATGCCAGAGGCCAAGAATCAAATCACTGATCACGAGCATCAACACCGGCACAAACCAGAAACGACGCCCTAACAAAAGCGCACCTCCAAAGGCAATCGCCATCATCGGCGCAGTGTTCCCGAGGAAATCGTAGTGAGAGGCGAGCAAGCGATACGCCACCGTGATCAGCAACAAAGAACCCATCAGAAGATAGCCAGGTCGACCTGCAGCCGAACGGGTCAATGAACCATTTGCAGACTCTGAGGAAGATTTCACAATGACTTGGGAGTGTTGAAAGAGGGACCCAACCGAAATGAGTCCCGGAAAATGACTAGGCGAGTGAATTCAATTTCTCGATGATGGCATCCTTCATCATGATGCCAGTTTTGGTTTCTTTCACTTCGCCGTCTTTCATGAAAATAAGCGTGGGCACCGCGCGAATTCCAAATTTCATGGCCAATTCGCGCTCAGCCATGACATCTACTTTAGTCACTTTGGCGGTCTCGCCAATGTCAGCGGCGACTTCATCCAGCACTGGCGCCAGCATTTTGCAGGGTCCGCAGTGCTCAGACCAGAAGTCGATCACCACCGGCACGGAGGTGCCTTCAGCTTCGGTTGAAAAATTATCGCTGGTCAGATTAACAATAGATTCGTGGGCCATAAGGAGAGGTAGGTATTGGTCAATATCAAAATGACGGCAAGACAGCCGACAGAAAGCATCTTCATGCTTCGGATATTTCCGCCACAATTAGAGCCTGAGCAAGCGGGAATTCGTTTCGAATTCAGCACCTTGCATCGACGGCACCAAATACGAGAACCCAAAGATTGCATTCAATCAGTACACAAAAATCCTCATCTTTCCTTTTTGAGGAAAAGACGAGGAGTTAAAAGCGGGAACAACGACTGATCAATCAGCCGCCGACACCCATCTTCGTGATCACTTCGATGCCTAGGACAACGAGAGCGAGGATCAAAACGATGATAGCAAATGGCATAAGTCCGGATTCTTCGTATTCTTCTTCCCATTCTTCCTCTACCTCTTCAGCAGTGGATTGAATGTTCGGTTGTGAAAGTGTAGCAGTGGCGGCACCCTTTGCCATTGGCTGGGTCTGTCCCATTTTTACCGTCGCCTGAGGGAGCGGCTTAGCTCCACCAACTTGTAACGGAGTGGTGGCTTTCCCTACAGGCCCAGGTCCGCCAGTCGCGGGTGCCTTCGCCAGAGGGATGGTCTTCGCACCAACCGGAGACGCAGCGGCAAGCGGAGCCGTTGCAACCGGTGCGGTTGGCCCAAGAGGATCAGGAGTGGCAACAACGCCGGGAGCAGACACAGGAGCCGTTGGTCCCAATGGATCAGGAGCTTTGGCCAAAGGAATCGTTTTTGCGCCTGCAGGAGGTCCTGCCGGCGGAGCCTTAGGAGGTGCTGCCGGTGGCGGAGCCATCGCAGAAGGTGCCGGTGGCGGTATCAGACTGGCGGGAGCAGGAGGCGTCCCTGCTACCGGTGCGGTGGAAGGAGCGCCAGGAGGCACTGGAGCCGTCGCAGCCACAGAAGCGGTGCCAGGAGAGCCTGCCACAGGAGCTGTACCCGGACTGTCTGCCGGAATAGGCGCAGTAGATCCCTTAGGAGCCACTGGACCGGAGTCATCAACAGGCGCCCGCAGACTAATTCTAACGGTCTCCTTCTTGAGCGGCACGGTTGAAGTGCTCACTGAAGGCTTTGGTTTGTCTTGATCACTCATACGAACAAAAATTATAAAAATTGAAGCCGTAATTAAGGCCAGCTAGCTGGCAATGTGTCAACCACTTAATCAAATCTTAATCTCGATTTCACCAATTTTCTCATCCAGTGTTTCTAGAATTCATTTTCAGACTCAAAAAATCTTTCGAACATGGTATTTCCAAACTCCGTCACAGAACTTCTCCAGACGCTAATTCAAATTCCCAGCGTCAATCCTGATGGTGCTCCCGACGATTCGGCAACCGGGGAAAAACAATGTGCTGAATGGGTCGGTAATTTTCTCGAACACTGTGGCGCAAAAGTAACCTTCGAAGACGTTTTGCCTGAACGGCCCAACGTGATCGGTCGGTTTCCTGGGCATTCGACCGAACCAGGACTACTTTTCGCTCCTCATACCGACACGGTCAGCGTCAGAGGCATGACGATTGATCCATTCGGCGCGGAACTACGCGACGGCAAAATCCATGGCCGGGGAGCATCCGATACCAAGGGGACGATGGCTGCGATGTTATGGGCCATGTATCAGCTCCGGGACAGGATCCCTTCCCTCGGGCACCGAATTTCCTTTGTTGGGCTAATGGGAGAAGAGGCGGGACAACCCGGTTCGAAACACTTTGCTGCCCACCACGCCGACGAGTTTGACTTCGCCGTAGTCGGCGAACCAACTGAACTCGAAACCGTTTACGCCCACAAAGGATGTGTTTGGCTGGAGTTGACGGCTCGCGGAAAATCCTGCCATGGATCAACACCAGAGCGCGGGGAAAATGCGATTCGAAAGCTGCTGCCCGTTCTTGAGTCACTACTTCCAGCGATCGAAGAGCAGCTACCGGAGTTCGAAGACCCCATCCTGGGCAAGCCAACCGTTAGCCTGGGACGGATCAATGGGGGCACCAGCCCCAATATTGTCGCAGCAGAATGTCGAGCGACGCTCGATTTCCGCGAAACCCCTGCCCTTCACGAGGCTGGAGGGAGCTTGAAGATGGTCGAAAACTTTCTTTCAGAAAACAATCTCTCAGGACAACTCGAACTGCGGGTGATCGGAGATTCCGTTCCTCTTCTGACTGATCCGAATACAAGTGGAGTAAAATGCCTCCAATCTATCGGCTCCTCGCTGACCACAGCACCCTGGTTCTGCGACGCAGGCCGCCTCGCCGAGGGCGGTATTCCCTCTGTCGCCTGCGGCCCAGGGAGCATCAATCAGGCTCATACCAAGGACGAATACCTGTCAATTAGGGACCTCGAAGCAGGAGTTGAATTTTATTCCCGCTTCATATTGTCCTACGCGAAAAAATAAATAAACCGTCAGGACACAAAAAAAGCCACCCGAAGGTGGCCTTTTTCAAAACATTCTTGAACTGGTATTCTACCAGGTATTTCCTCGAGTGTATCCCGTCGTAGTGAGGAATCCAATCTGTGGAGGAAACTCCTCGTAACCTCCCCCTGGAAGGTAGTCAATGTCAGCCATTGGCGGACGAAAGCTGTCCTTATAAAGTGGGCGCTGAAAGTTCACCACCTCGTAGATACCAAACTTCATCCGAGCCCCAGCACGCTGCACGCCTTGGAATAGGCCTCCAAAAAAGATTCCCGCTGACTGCTCAGTGTGTAACTCACCACGCCGATACATCGTCGCAGGAATCTCCGACCATCCGTAAAGAATGTTGGAAAAGCCCCGCGCCATTTTACGGTTCTTAGTGTATTTCGCCTTAGGCGGCTCATGGATATCGGCAACGGCTAGTGAGCCGACCGCAACGAGCATTAATGTGGCCAAAATTTTCTTCATATCGCGCCGCAGATTAGGCAACGGAAATAAAATTGGCAACCAAAAAAAAATTTCACTTGGCTGACGGCTGGTTCTTCCTATGTTGAGCAGCAATGCATCCCGATCTCGAAAAGTTACTATCCAGAGGAAAAATTGACTCAGCAACGGCTGAACAACTCGATCTCCTCACCCCTGGCACCTACTGCCGGCATAAGAGCTGGGGCGCCGGAAAAGTTGTCGACTGGGACCGTTTAAACGTCAAAGTGGTCGTCGATTTCGAAGATAAAGCCGGTCACGAGCTGGGAATGAAATTCGCCGGTTTGTCCCTCACACCTATCGAGGAAGATTCTTTTTTAGGAAAAAGACTCTCTTGTGTCGAAGAATTACAAACTCAGGCAAGCGAAGATCCAGTAGGATTGGTTAAGCTGGCCCTCAGCAGCAGCGGAGACAAACTTTACCTCGATCAGCTGGAAGTCATGGTGAAAGGCAGCGTCGTTCCCGAAGCGAAATACAAAAGCTGGTGGGAAAGCACCAAAAAGAAGCTGCGTGAAGACATGCAATTCATCGTTCCTGCCAAGAGAACAGATCCTCTTGAGCTGCGTGAAGAGAATTTTGACCCGTCCGAGGGTTTGATTGCAGACTTTACCGAAGCCCGCGATTTGCGCGCAAAGGTGAAAGCAATCGAAGCGATCATCAAAGACATCAGCGCGTTTAAGGACACCCAGGGGAAACTGGAAGACCTGATTAAAGAAATCAGCGAGATCGCCCGAAAGGGAGTTAAAATTCAATACGTTCCTGCTGTCGAGCTGATCCTCATCCGCGAGGAACTCCAAAGCCGGCTCAAAGGCTACGAAGCCCCTGACGAACTGATTTCGGTGTCGGAGATCCTTTCAGCCAACGAAGAAGCGCTTCCAGGCCTTTTCGAAGAACTCTCCCTCACTCGACTCCGCCAGATCCTGAAAAGCTTTCCAGCAGCGTTTGGAGAAGAAGAGTGGGCATCTAAGATGCTCAACCTGATTCCCCAATGCAACCTGCGCTCCATCGCTGAGATGGCGAGCTTCCTCAATGCGGTGGAGAAAAAGGACGTGCTGATCGCCTACATGAAAAATAGCCTCCAGCAGCGAACCCTGTCATCCGATGGACTCGCCTGGATCTGCCGAGAGCGCAAAGGTCTCGCAGAATCGATTTTTACAACCACCTTAAGCCTGTCCGTGATGAGCTCGCTCGAGTCTGATCAGTTGAATGAGGAAGGTGCCGTACGAGCAGCCAACCGTCTTCGTGATTTGGTTGCAGACGATAAGAGCCTGATTCCTGACCTGATCGAAGGAGCCAACATCAACACGATCCGTAACTTTGCGAGTCGTCTGATCAACTCAGCTTCATTCGACGAACTGACACGGAAATCTCTCGTGGCACGAGTCATCAAGCTGCATCCGGGAATTCAAGATCTCCTCCGTGGTCGCGAGCAAGTGAAGGAAGCAGCTCTCATCGTCTCCAAAGAAAGCCTCGTTACGCGGAAAGCGGCATACGACAAACTCGTTAAAGAGGAAATCCCGCAAAACCGCGAGGACATCAAGGTTGCCCGCTCCTACGGTGACCTTCGTGAGAACATGGAATACAAGTCCTCTAAGGAATATCAGCGCGTGCTCATGAAGCGTCAGGGCGACTGGGAAAAAGATCTCAAATTGGCCCAGCCTACTGATTTCTCCGATGCCGACACCTCCAAGGTCTCAATTGGAACCATCGTTGAGCTAGATTCTACCGACGGCAGCGATTCATTGACTTACTCGGTTCTCGGCGCCTGGGATTCGGACCCTGACAAAGGCGTCATTACCTACCTGTCAGATCGTGGAAATCAAATCCTCGAAAAGGTAGTTGGCGATGAAGCTGAATTCACTTCAGCTGAAGGCGTTTCATCGAAATACAAGATCAAGTCGATCAAAGCATATCGTTAATTATTGCCTTTTCACAACCCGAAGCGCCTCGCCGCTTCGCTGTTGATTCTTTCAAGCCGCCGGAAATTCCGGCGGCTTTTTTGATGCTCGAAATTAAACTCAATCACAGCGAAAACCTTGCTTCAAGGTGCCCCGAAACGAAGCCGAACCTCTGTTCCGGCTGATTCACGATTGAAGAGACTCACGGCCCCCCCATGTAGTTCCATCGTAGCCTTTACGAAACTCAATCCGATTCCCGACCCCTTGCGCCCGGTCACTTTGTTTTTGAGCGAATAGAACCGATCAAACACTCGGCCTATCGCGTAATCAGGCACTCCCGGGCCCTCATCACGAACCATGAAATTCACCCCGTCGCCATCAGCTTTCAATTCAAGACCGACCGCACCTGACGATGGCGAAAAGTCACAAGCATTGTTCAACACATTCCGTATCGCGATGCGAAGCATCAACGGATCCCCCTGAATGGTGACACCCTCATCAAATCCATCTCGAATGACTCGAAGTCCTTTTGTATCGATGACCGAATCCAAAGCTTCCAGCTCCTCTCCCACAAGAGAAGTCAGACAAATCGACTCCCGCTTCTCCAGGCTATTCTGGCTCTCAACTGAAGCGAGTTGAACGAGGCGCCTGACCATGTCTTCACTTCTTGTTGTCTCTAACAGAATATTATCGAGAAACCGTCGCCGCTTTTCTTCAGGCATTGTCTCATCAACCAATTCAGCAGCACCTCGGATCGCCGCAAGAGGGCTTTTCAGCTCATGCGTCAGTGCCTGAACATAATTCTCAACATAGTGTTTTCCTTCAAGCTCGCGGCGCATGTCCTCCAATGCCAAACTCAACAATTTCAGTTCAGCCACCCCTGTCACCGGAACCACATCTTGCTTCCCTTCCGCGATCAGAAGAGCATGGCGAGTGAGGCTACGTATGGGATACAGCACGAAGTAAGCCCACAAGGTCCCGAGCAAAAAGACCACCCCTGCCGTGGTAATACCAGCTCTCACGACGAGTCGTCTGGACTGCTCAGCAAAGGGGGCCATTGCAGTCTCAGGACGGGCTACTGTCAGGGTTCCGATCATATCGCCGTTCAAGTAAACTGGAGCTGCGACGTAAAAGACCGTCGTACGCGAATCATCCGGATCCGACCTCGACGCCCTCACTCCGTATTTCCCCTGCCGAGCTAAATAGACATCGTTAAACTGCGAGTAATCCATTCCTTCCCGCTTCCCTTCATCCGAATCAAAAATCACGACTCCACTCTCGTCAGTGATATAGATATTGGTTTGGATGTCCCGCTTCTCGATTTGATAGATCTGCGCCAAAAACTCTCTCTCATTGGCATTCGCCATACCGGCTCGGAACGCGGTCACATCGATACTCCCCTCTTTGATATTTTGTTCAAGAATGCCGGCGAAAAGGTGCGCAAAGTCCACCAGAGGTTCTTCGGATGCCTGGGAATACTGCTTCTCAACGTCCTCGCTGATCGTTTTCATCAGGGCGAAAAATCCACCCCCTGCAATGAGAAGAAATCCGGAAACAATGAGCAAAGTGATTCTCATATTCTCCGCTAACCTCTGGTCATGCTATAGCCGAGACCACGATGCGTTTTGATGGGGTCGTAGTCCGGATCTATCGAATGCATTTTGCGTCGAAGTGTTTTGATATGCGCATCTACAGTCCGGTCCAACGCTGCTTCTGGCTCATCCCAAACCAGATCCATGAGCTGATCACGGGAAAAAACGCGCTCTGGATGCTGGATGAAGACACGCAACATCCCAAATTCGTAGCGAGACAAATCGAGATCCTCGTCATCAAGGTGCGCACTAAATCGTTCCGGATGTATCGTAATGCGACCAGCCTTCACAGGATTGCTGTTCGGCACCTCGACGAGGGACTTCTCCGCATTCGCCCCACTTCGGTTGGTCCGACGAAGAATCGCGTGGATCCTCGCAGTCAGCTCCCGGGGACTGAATGGCTTCACGACATAGTCATCCGCCCCCAATTCCAGGCCAACAACCCGATCGATTTCACCCTCACGCGCTGTCAAAAATAGAATCGGCACTTCCGAAGTCTTCCGAATTTCGCGACACACATCGAAGCCCGAAATGTCCGGCAATCCGACATCGAGAACGACAAATTGAGGAGCCAATTGTTGAAACACAGCTAGCCCCTCGCCTCCAGTTTCTGCATGAGTGACTTCGAACCCCTCAGTCTCCAACGAATAGACGATGTTCTCAGCGATTGCCGGCTCATCTTCAATTACCAGTACTGGGATCAAGCTCACCTTTTCAATTTGTGGAATGCGATATCCGCCTCAAACAGAAGCACTAGGGTAGCGGAGGATGTTTGGGCGGCAGTTTGCGAGGACTATAATTTTCTCCCGGCCAGAAAAGAAACCCGGGGCTGGTATTGAGGGTTTCGTATTTGGAAATCCGAAATTCTGGAAGCATGAAGTTTGAATTGGGATCATAGATCGTCTGCCCCGTAAAACTCCCCCAGACCCGATATTCGTAATTATGATCGTATCCGTGAGGCCGATCCACCCCCTCCTCCGGCACTCGGTCAGGCTGCTGGCTCGCCGACTCATTCATGATAACCAGCTTTGCCTCAGACCATGGTTCGCGAGGCTTTCTGAGATACCCCCAGAACCGTGTTCCATCGACCCACCACCGACGTCCAATGTAATAGTTGCCAACCGGTTCAGTCGCAATTTGCGCGTTCAGCGCCTGAACGGATGGATTCGTGAGCGCTGATGCCGGTAGCCGACCAGAAGCACCACGAGTCGAAGTGGTCGATGTGGTTTCACAAGATGTTAGTGCCAAAAACACTACCATCGGGACGAAAAACTTAACTACCTGCGGCACCGAAAAACGCCCGGCACGATTCGTGTCGTGTTTCATATAAATTGTATCAATTAACTAGGTGGCAGGCTAGAAACGTAACAATACGATCACCCCGCTCAATAGTAAAACTCTGAATTTCATCGGGAAATGTTCAGCCCCTGTCCAAACAATACGGTAGCTAACGCCGATTCTTTTCCTGTTTTTCAAATAAAGGCATTAATTCTACTGCAATCCATTGAAAGGCGGCATTCATACCTTCATCCTGGTAAGTTTTTCCAATCTTCGCCTCTACCGAAGTCGGGTTTCCCACGCAGGCGAGGAACTGATTGGAAGTCATGGAACGTAGCGTCTCACCGCACACAGTTCCCCGGTTTTCCAAAATCCAGGTTCTCGCATACAAATCGAGAATGGTATCCCCGATCCAGGCCAATTCCTGCTCTCGGCGCATCGCATCACTTTTTTTAGCGGCGTTCTTCATTCCCCCCCCTCTTCCACAAATGCTTCCAGCGACTCTCTCGTAATCACATACTTCGCCCCGCAACGCGGGCACCCTGTCGAAAGAACCTCACGATCACCAAAAAGTGATTCGACAGATTCCTCATTCATCCCCGCAATGACAGGGAAAATCCTTTCCTGGCTGCAGCCACAATCAAACCGATACTCCCTCGTCTCGAGCAGGCTGAGCGCCTCGGATTGATCAATATTTCGGATCTGATCATTTTCCAATCCCTCCAACCAAGCCAAATCACAATCTGGTTGAGCCGTAATCAGAACAAAATCCTCATCACCACAGTCAAAGTAACGCCCCTTTCGCTGCTCGCTCTGATCGTAGTAGGATTCTCCGATTCGAAAGGGATTAAGCTTCTCCACCTCAATCATGCTTTGACTGGGAGCTTGTCCATCAGCGGAGATTTGAGAAAAGAACAGATTATTGTCCCTCTCTTTCACGTCTTCGGTAAAGACTCGTCCGGTCAGATTTCCCTGACGATTGCTTCCCGTGACAAATAAATTCAAAAGCGGATCCTGCCAGTTCAAGGTCCAGGCAACTGCCTCGTTCCATGGGCGGGAAGCGAGATGGAGCGCCAAAGCCGCGAGCGAATCCTTCAAAAGAAGATCCAGTTCCGGCTCATAACGAATCTTATGCTGCATCAGATGCAAATAGTAGTCGGTATACAAAGCGCTGAATTGCCCGCGGACCAATAGCGCGTTGCGGTCTCTTACGAAATAGCAGCGAACCTCAATCGCTTCGGATTCGGAATTTTCGGATGATTCTATTGGCATCTGATTCGTATCGTTTGATGGAAACGTATAACGATTCAGTGGATTCGCGACCGTCAATCATCGCAGATCACATTTCCGGACCGCTTAAGTTTTCAAACCTCAACTTGAAGCACTTCATAACAAAGTGCTATATGATAGTCTCGCATTCACCTAGATCGAAATACTCTATGGAACGTCAACAGTTGATAACCCTCTTCAATCTTCACGAAGCATTCGCAGCAGCGCCCCCTGAGGCCATCGAGGACCTCATCGAAGCAGGAGAGATTCGTCACATCAAAGCTGGCGAAAACCTGCTCAATCAAGGAGCAACAGGCGAAGCCATATGGGTCTTACTAGATGGCGATTTGGAGGTAGCGGTCAACGATCTGCCCGTCAATAATATAACGACTTCCGGCGAAGTCGTTGGAGAAATCAGCGCGGTCTCCCTGACCCCCGCAACCGCTACGGTCAGAGCCGCAACCGCGGTATCAGCTTTTTGTATCCCCCACGGAGAGCTTCACCGAATCATGAAGTCTTCACCTGATTTTGCCGCAGCGATGCTGCGTTCAATGGCAAAATACCTAGGGAGATAAATTTTCCAGCTCAGGGGGTGTCCAGCTTCATCTCTTGAGACAATTGGAAAAGTCTCTGAACCTGTTTCAATGGAATGTGGCAGATGTCGATCCGCGTTTCCCTACCCAGAAGAATAGAAAACGTGCCAAGGTTTTTCCCTTCGTCCCGCATCAGTGTATTCGAAATAGTTTTCCAAACGTGAGCCTCCAATTCGAATCCAACACGTTTCTCGTGCATGATAAAGATGCGTCGATTCGTGACAATGACACACTGCTTCGTCTTGCTGAGTAGCCCTACTTTCGCCTGAACAGCGACGTAATAGATGTCTTCCGATCCATCAATGACATTGCCGACCTCTCTAAATGCCAAGGCCACTTTCTCAGTATCCTGGCCATCATCAACGAAGTGACTGATCTGCTGCTGAACTTCGAAGACCTCTCCGATCGGCTTCCATTCTCCCAAGCCCTCGTAGAAAACCAAGTCAGATACGGAAAGATCTCCTGCATTCAAAAGGCTCATCAGACCCTCATCCGTAAATGGTCCCTCAGGCTCTGGCGAACCCCGCCTGAGAATGGAAAATTGCACTCGGTCTGATTCTTCAGTCTCTTCAACACTCATAAGAAAATCCAAAAATGTATTTACATAGTGATGCACGACGCCGTGAAGGCAAGTTCAAAAATCGACACTTTATTTCACTTGATCCAACCATTTTTCGGGAATCCGGCGGGGCCGCCCCGAAGGCATTTGGACCATCACGACTTGCTGGGAAGCCTTGGCAATCGCTTTCGGATCGCCATTTGATTCTGCTCTAGAGAGCTGAAAAGAACAAGTCGCACGCACCTTTTCAACGCCCACCAGGGTCGCAGAAACGGTGATCTTATCTCCCAGTCGGGCCGGGAAGAGATAATCAATCTCAGTTCTGACAACCGCTGGAAAAAGCTGTGACTCGTTCATTTCGCTAGGCGTCATCCCCAACGACTCGAACAAGGCGGACCTTGCCTTTTCGACGAAACGCAAATAGGCAATATTGGATACAACCCCGCCACAATCCGTATCGTAAAACATGACCGCTTCCGAAATTTCGATCTGATTCATTTCTTTAGAAGATTACGACGCCATGGACAGCGCCGGCCTCACATGATAGCATTCCGGACGCCGATATCTGAATGAAAATACCAAGCCCAATCATTCACCACCTGTTGCCGGGCTTAGTCGCAACCTGCCTGCTTTTGCCGCTATCGGTGAGGGGCTACGACTCCCCGAACTTTGATTTCAGCCCATTCTACGGCGATGGAATTTTTCTGGAAAAAAGTGATCTGGAAAGTCTTCTGGAGTCGCTCGCTTCCTTGGCATCCAATTTCCCTAATCAAGAAAAAGTGGACGACGATCTAAGAGAAAAGGCTATCGCGATTGCCTTGAGAATCGATCAGGTGCACTACAACTCCCGCCAGGCACACCTTCGCCTGAAGTCAGGAGAATCCCCGAACGCCACCCCCTATTTTAATAGCCTCAGCGCTGTCTCCGAAGCCCTTTGGACCGCCAGCAACCGGCTGACGACGAGGCCTGTCGAACCAGAGCAATCGAAACTGGCTCCCTTTCTGATGGAACTTTCACTTCTGATCCATCCAGATCCATCTATCGAACGCCTGACGACCTATGCCGCCGCAACCAATGGTAGGCCTCTCCCCTGGGAGAAACTGACGATACTCGATCCCCTCACCAATCGGAGCACCGCTCAGTCACGGCTACTTTTCAAAGAAGCGATGACACTATTGAGCGCTGACAGCACTTCTTCGGAAGATGAGCCCACTCCGGGCAATCCCACAGGCGCTCAGGCTGCGCCCTTGGACTCAGCTTCCGCTTTGGAAAAATTCGAACCAGTCAGCGTGTCATTGTCGACTCTCCGTTATTTGAATCGAGAGACAGGTCCTCCCGTGGCAGGAGAACTGACTCTAACCATTCGTATCCCCGAAACGGCATCTGAGCGGGATATGCTTTCGCGCCTCGACAATACCATTCCGACGATACCCCTCTTTTCGCCATCGGGCGGAACAACGGTTACCAGCCCAAGCTTTAGCGCAGAGATCCTCGCTCAGTTTAATATCTCTTGGCCAAAGGGAACGATCGCAGAAATTTCTTTCTCGCCACTTGAGCCAATACCAGGGCCAGCAGAGAATAATCAAGTCTGGTCTCGGCTACCTACTCTCGCCCTTTTCAAAGCAGCCCTCACTATTTCCGAATCCAATCCTGACATTATCCTGGCAGGCGACGCGCCTAATCCGGGTGCCCCTCCCGTTTTGCCGGGTGAAATCAGCGAAAATATCGAAGCAGCGCGAGCATTGGAAAAACCTTACCTTCTCATTCCCGGGTCTGCACGCGGACAACTGCTTAGTTACATCAAGAAGTCGGAACGCCTCGACCTGCTGTTCGAACCTGAGCTCATATCCTACTCAATACATACCAAAGCATACCGGGCCACAACATCTCCGACCGAAGAGGCATGGCTGAATGCCAGTAAGTCTTTTGCCGAAATACGATCAGTTTCATCACGGATGTCACTAGTAGAACTCTCTCGGAATTCGAAGGTCCAAGAGCGACTTGAGGCGATCCTGGAATCCGTTCCAAACCATACATCGGCCTGGGTCATGCTGGAATTTGGCAGAGCCTCAGCCCCTGTCGAAACGACAGCCACTAGCGCCTCAGTCGTCAGTGTAATTACATCGCTGCTCGAACCCTATTTCGAATTACGCCAGCCATCACCTGATATCAATACCTTGAGGCAGATGCTTCCAGACACGGAAACCGAGATCTCTCGGATCCGACCGACGATCCCGCCCGAAATCCGAGCCTGCCTGACCAGCGCAGAAGATGCCCTGCAAGCCATCGAGAATTATCTCAATCTTTCAAATCGCGGTACCTCTACCGCTTTTCAAAAGCTCGAATTAGTCGATGAAGCACTCACCAAGTTTGCAACCGAACGAGCAAAAGCTGAACTCGGCGAATCCACCCCCTGATTCCTGAAAGATCTCAGGGCATGGTCTTCGAATCGGCGACGCATACACTGAGGCCATTCACTATAATTGGGCGGAATTTGACAGCAGGGCAGCTGGATTCCCCCCTCTAACTCAGATCGGCTATTCATCTCCCAATCAGTTTTCAATGGCTCCCAATACCTCGTCGCGACGAAGGCGTGCCTCCTCGATATCACGAGTCCTCAGCGATACCCTGACTCGCTCAGCAGTGTAATCCGCCCGATGAAGCGTGAAATGCGCCCACCAGGTACCTCGATTATTCCAAAGGTGATGGTTCGGATTTTCCGGATTAAAACGAGTCGAAAGTTTACCCGTTTCGTTTAAGCCAGCGCAACCGCCAGCCTCATTCAATAGATCTTGATATGTCATTTCTTGATGCAGTTTCTGTGGTGTTCAGTTACCGCAACAGGATTAAGGAAGCGCGCTCTCAGATCCCTGATTAATCCGCTTCCCTAGAGAAATTCTGTTCGAATGACAAGTCATTCGCACATCGGTTACTGAGACGTAAAAAACGTCTCAGCATCCCAGGCACCTTGGCTTCTCCAAACCAGGTTGCCGGACCTGGTTTTACCCAGACCACTCCTGATGCTTGTTGAGAAATTAACGAAATCCCTCCCCTTATCAAGAATCTCTTGTGTCATACCAGTTGTTACAAAAAGAGACACTAAATTTCAGTTGCACTACTCACACCGTGCACTAAATACATATCTATGAATCAAGATTTGTTGATACGAAATTTTAGAACGATTGCTTTTTGCCTCTTATTTGTCGGTCCAACGGCAGCTCAGGGAGAAGATATTCAGAGTACGCTGACCGACGATGTCGCTACCTTAAACCTGACTACCGTCACCGGAGAAGACCTGAGGTCTGTCATCATTCGTCAAGAAGCGGTGCAAAGATCTGTCACTCCAGTAATTTCAAGCCGGACGCCGCAGAACGAAGAAGAACGGAGCCGCCTGCTCCCTTCCGTTGATACCATTTCAGGAGCCGAGATTCGGACGTTTCAACGATATGGCATCGAAGATATCCTCCATCAATCCGCTGGACTCAATGTCGTCCAGACTGGACAAAAGGGCGCGACTTCATCGCTCTTCATCAGGGGAATGGAAAGTAACCATGCTGTCGTACTCCTGAACGGAAGGAGGCTTCCTCCTGGTCTTGCCGGCCTCTACCAGATTGAATTCTTTGATACTTCGACCCTGGAGTCCGTTCAGATCCTCAAAGGTGGGGCAAGCTCACTCTATGGGTCTGATGCATTAGCCGGAGCGATTGACCTTCGCTCCACCGATGCTCGCTATGTCGAAAACGACACCATTTCCTCTTATGTCGAAGGGGGATCGTTCGAAACATTCCGTACCGGACACAAAGTCACTCTCCGCGAAGGCCCGGTCGGTATCGCACTCGACGCGTCATTCCTCGACACACAGAACGACCGGCTCAGCTCTGCCCATGAAAATGGGGTCTTCCGAGGCAATGTTGCGGTAGAACTAGCCGACGGAGTGTTCTTCGATATGTTGGGATATGTGCAGGATGCCAATCTCGAAGTTCCCGGATCGTCTCTCGGAGCAGGGTTTCCCGCGCCGCAGATCAACGACAACAAGTCGGGCCTCTTCTCCCCCCGCCTCACCATCCAGCGTGACGATTGGGATTTCTCAACCTTTTACAGCTACACCACCAACGAACTCAACGCGTCGCGAAACCTCTTTGCCGGCCTCAATAACGTCTTTGAACAAACCGGACACGAGTTCGAAGCAGTATTCAATTTTCGTCCTACCGATCAAGCAACTCACACCATCGGCGCGGGTCATACCCAATATGACTTCACCCGCATGCCCCATGTCCCAAGCGTATTTTCTCCACCGTCGGCATTCACACACTCCTACAACAGTATCTTCGCACAGACCGACCTGGAGCTTCCCGCAAATTTCCATTTGCTTGCTTCGGGACGCTACGACGATCACAACGATTTCGAGAGCAAAGGCACCTACTCAATTCAGCTGAGCCATCTGGTAGAACAATCTGGCACAATGATCTTCGGAAAAGTGGCGACGGGTTACAAAGCACCATCCGGACAGGACTTCGTATTCCTGAATCCAGCATTCGACCCCACCACCCTGCAACCGGAAGAAAGTGAGACCTGGGAAATCGGTCTTCGCCAGCCCTTCTTGAACAACACCGGCTCAATAGCAGTCACCTACTTTCAGGCCGACATCGAAAATCTCATCGATTTGGATCCCGTCACATTCTTCAATCCAGCTATCGTCGATACCGAAACCGAGGGAATCGAAGTCGAACTTCGCCACGCGCCCTGTGATTCGTTTTCATGGTACCTGAACTACACCTGGCTCGATGCCCTCATCACCAAGGGACAATACGGAGCAGGATTCGGAGGAAACCCCGGAGACCGCCTCCCACGTAGGCCCACCCACGCGCTATCTGCAGGCTTTGTCGTCGAAGGAGATCGCTGGAAAGCCGGAGCTGAAATCAGCGGAAACTACGACCGCTTCGACTCGCCCAATGTTTTCCTCGATGACTACACCTTTGCCCGAATTTTCGGCAGCGTCGAAGTGAACGAGAATGTGGAAATCTATGGCCGCATCGAAAACGCATTCGACAACGACTACCAAACCACCCGCGGATTTGAAGCGGCTGGACTTGGCGCCTTTGGCGGGGTGCGCGTCCTTATCGGGAAATAACCCAGGGCAGACACGCCACCACAATCACCTGACTCAAGCCTGTTGAGCGAATGCATGAACCCTGTTGAGTCCTTGGCTCAACGGGGTAACCTAGCATCCATATTATGTCAGATCCGCTATCCACCGAACTTCGCTCCGAACTCGAAAAACGCATTCTTGTCCTCGACGGGGCCATGGGCACGACCATTCGTGGCTATGGGCTTTCTGAAGAGGATGCCAGAAGCGAGCGGTTTAAGAGCAACCAAAAAGATCTACTCAACAATGGGGATATCCTTTCGCTGACCAAGCCCGATGTCATCGGCGATATTCATAAGCGATTTCTCGAAGCTGGCTCGGATATCATCGAGACCAATACCTTTTCAGGGACGACCCTCGCCCAAAGTGAATTCTTCGTGGAGGACCCACGCGAAAAAGGCCTCGGCCGCAAAGACCCCGAGTTCTTTCAGGATAAGGTTTGTGATAATCAATTCCTCAAAGACCTCGCTTGGGAGATCAACTACGAATCCGCCAAACTCTGTCGCCTCTGGGCCGACAACATCGGCAGCGACACCGGTATCAAGCGCTACGTCGCAGGAGCGATTGGGCCGATGACCGTTTCCCTGACGAACTCACCTGACGCTGAGGACCCCGGATTTCGCGTCGTGAATTTCGATCAGGTTCGTGACAGCTACAAGCATCAGATTCGCGCGCTCGCTGCGGGTGGAACTGACATCATGATGGTCGAAACCATCTTCGATTCACTCAACGCGAAGGCAGCCCTCGTCGCACTCCGCGAAGTCTTCGACGAAGACAATGTCGAGTATCCCGTCATCATTTCTGCAGCGGTCGGCCGCGGCGGAGAAACGATGATCTCTGCCCAGAAAGTCGAAGCGATGTGGAACGCCATGGCGCACATCAAACCGCTCGCGATCGGCCTCAACTGCTCACTCGGACCAGATCTCATCGAGCCACATCTGGCCGAACTCTCCCGCGTCGCAGAAACTTTCATTTCCGTCTATCCTAATGCCGGATTACCGAACCCCCTCGCTCCAACCGGATTCGACCTCAAGCCAGACGACATGGGGCAATTCCTTGGTGACTTCGCCGAACAAGGACTCGTAAACCTCGTCGGAGGTTGCTGCGGCAACACCCCCGAACACGTCGCAGCGATCGCACAAGCCGCTGCCAAACACGCTCCCCGAAAAATCCCTCAAGCCAAAGGTGCGATGCGCTTGAGCGGTTCGGAGGCCTTTAACCAGGATGACAACAAAGGATTTCTCATGGTCGGCGAGAGAACCAACGTCGCCGGTTCCCCCCGCTTTGCCAAACTCATCAAGGAAGGCAAACTCGAGGAGGCCGTAGCAGTCGCAAGACAGCAAGTCGACAACGGCGCTCCCGTCATCGACGTCTGCATGGACGAAGGCATGATCGAAGGAGTCGAAATGATGACTCGCTATCTCAACCTGCTCGCTTCTGAGCCGGATGTCGCGGCAGTCCCAACGATGGTCGACTCCTCCAAGTGGGAAGTCATCGAAGCTGGCCTCAAATGCCTCCAAGGCAAGGGAATCGTAAACTCTATTTCACTCAAAGAGGGCGAAGATGCATTTCGTGAGAACGCACGCAAGGTGATGAAATACGGCGCCGCTGTCGTCGTCATGGCCTTCGACGAAAAAGGACAGGCAGCCACTTATGAGGACAAAACTCGCATTTGCGAGCGCGCCTACCGCATTCTCGTCGACGAGGTCGGGTTCAATCCAAACGACATTATTTTTGATCCTAACATTCTCACTGTCGCTACAGGCATGGAGGAGCACAACAACTACGCGGTCGACTTCATCAACGCGACTCGCTGGATCAAAGAGAATCTTCCCGGCGCCAAGGTCAGCGGCGGGGTCAGCAACATTTCCTTCAGCTTCCGGGGCAACAACGTTGTCCGCGAAGCAATGCACTCAGCCTTCCTCTATCACGCTGGGAAAGCCGGAATGGACATGGGCATTGTTAATGCCGGCATGCTCGAAGTCTACGATGAGATCAAGCCCGAGCTCAAAAAGCTCGTCGAAGACGTTCTTCTTAACAAAGCCCCCGAGGCAACTGAAGCGTTGATCGACTATGCTGAAGAGCTCAAAAACACAGGCGCTCACAAAGTCGAAAAAGGCAGCACCGCAGACCTCGCCTGGCGCGATGCCCCCGTTGGTGATCGCATGGCTCACGCCCTCGTCAAAGGGATCACTGATTTCATCGTCGAAGACACCGAAGAAGCGCGGTTGGCCCTAGGCAAACCGCTCAACGTCATCGAAGGCCCGCTCATGGACGGGATGAAAGTCGTCGGCCGACTCTTCGGAGACGGGAAAATGTTTCTCCCGCAGGTCGTTAAGAGCGCCCGGGTCATGAAAAAGGCAGTCGCCTATTTAGAGCCATTCATGCTCGCAGAAAAAGGCGACGGTGAAGAAGATAGCGCTCCCGTCTTTGTGATTGCCACCGTTAAAGGTGATGTCCACGACATTGGGAAAAACATTGTAGGCGTTGTGCTAGGCTGCAACGGCTACAAGGTCATCGACCTTGGCGTCATGGTTGATTGCGACAAAATCATGACTGCTGCAGTTGAGCACAAAGCTGACATCGTCGGAATGAGCGGTCTCATCACCCCCTCTCTTGACGAGATGATTTCCAATGCGAAGGAGTTCGAGAAGAAGGGATTCAAAGTACCTCTGCTAGTGGGGGGAGCGACGACATCCCGTGCCCACACCGCTATCAAGATCAGCGAATACTACACCGAGCCCATCGTTCACGTCGGGGATGCCTCGCTCGTGGTCGGCGTCTGCAACTCCCTTTTGTCCAAAAATCTTCGCGAAAACTTCGTATCTGAACATCGGATACAAGAGGAGAAAGAACGGGTGCTGTTTGCCGGGAAGGGATCCACCGCGGTCTACGTCCCTTACGAGGAAGCAAAGAATCAGGCCTACAGCATTGACTGGGCAACAACCGATCTCGCCATTCCTGAAAGCATCGGCAAACACCACTGGGATAGGGTGCCCCTGCAGGACATCGTGGATGTCTTTGACTGGTCCCCCTTCTTTCACGCATGGGAACTCCGAGGTGTCTTCCCAAAGATTTTCGAACACAAGAATCACGGCGAAGAAGCGAAAAAACTCTACGATGACGCCCAGCGAATCCTCGAAGACCTCGTGGGAAATGACCGGCTCCACTGCCGCGCCACCTGGGGAGTCTGGCCGGCTCATTCAACCGGTGATGACATCGAGATTTTTGCCGATGAGCTAAAATCTGACCAACTCGCCACCTTTCACTTTCTGCGTCAGCAAAAGGAGAAAATCAAAGAAGGCAGCCCCTTCCAGAGCTTGGCAGACTTCGTTGCTCCAGCGAGTTGCGATCGACCCGACCACTTGGGCGGGTTCGCGGTGACGGCTGGCAATGAAGTGGAAGAATATGCCGCCACCTTCAAGGATAGTGGAGACGACTACACCGCAATCATCATTCAGTCACTCGCCGATCGATTTGCAGAAGGTCTTGCCGAATTGCTGCATCGAAAAGTCCGTAATTTCATGGGATTCGGCGCGAGCGAAAACCTGACAATTGAAGACATGGTCAAAGAACGCTACCGCGGAATCCGTCCGGCGGCCGGCTATCCTGCCTGTCCTGATCACACCGAGAAGGCCGCCCTATGGGATCTGCTCGATGTCGAAAAGACAGTCGGAATGCAACTGACCACCAGCTATGCCATGTTCCCTCCGTCATCAGTGAGCGGACTCTATTTCTTTAATGAAGAAGCTCGCTACTTCAATGTCGGGAAAATCGAACGCGATCAACTCGAGGCCTATGCGGCGCGCAAGAAGATGTCGATCGAAGGGGCCGAGAAGTGGCTCTCTCCGAACCTGGCTGATTGATTCAAGGTCAGAACCGAAACGTCCACCCAACTTTGGCCGCAGCCTCCGTTCCTTCGACAACGAACTCGCGATCGGTGGAAAACAGGTACCCTTGATTAAACACCAGGAAGATATCATTTCCCGGCGATACGATATATCGCAGGCGGCTGTTTAGGCCCACGTTATTTGATACTGAATCCCATTGCACCAGCGTGTTCCATGATAGCCTGGGATTCGGGGTGATACGGACCCCCACCTGCCCTACCAGAACCTCAAACTCACCTTGTGGCAGATCGATCATGTCGAAGTCCACTTCCGCTTCCAATCCCCAGTATGGCGACGGGCGCCACTCCAGTTCTGAGCTAACTCCGTGACGCGTACCATCATAAAATTCACCCAACTTTCCGTACAATTCCATACTTACAGGTCGATGGGAGCTCGTCTCAAACCCGGCAACCAATCGAGTGAAATCGTAACCACCTACCGGAATCGTGACATCGTCAGTGATATCAAACGGCTCAAACAACTGCTCGCGGCGCCACTCAGGAAAAATGACGAATTCATCGCCTGACTCGAAGTCCACCGCAAATTCGAGCGGAACAAATTCGGCACTTTCCGTTTGGTTCTCCAAATTGGCGATCATAAATCCGGACGTCTCGATCGAGTATTCCCGCAACCAACTGATCCCCTCTGGATAGAATTCCTGCTGGGCGCTGAACGTCCCTCGCCGCGTCCCGGGACGTCTCACAAATCCCTGGCCTGGCGTGAAGGCGTCGTCGATCTGCCGCAGCCCAAAATTGAAACTAAATGGTTCATTCGGATAACGAACATCGACTCCAAATGCGTGAGCCTCAATCCCCGCATCATCCCGACTCATTAACTCGTAGAGTTTGATATTGAGTTGATCTTGCCCATCTCCGAGATGGCTCGCCTTAAAGTCGAAATCAACGCCGCCCACCACGTTCTCACCGTCGCGTCGAGGATCGCCATAACTGAAAAACGTTCCAACCCGCGACTCCTTTCCGACATCGTAGGTCAGCCGCATGACACCAACCCGATCCTTTTCTAATCCGGGCGCGTCGTTGAGGAACGCACCCATAACACCGACCCCAAGCTTTCCAATTCTTCCGGTTAATTTGCCACCTCCATTAATATCCACCTTCTCTCGAGCCTGCGACAAGCCGATCGTGCGAGAATGGAATGGAGTCAGGCTTGAGCTCGCTGGCCCAAATTCAAAATACTCCTGCCCTTCCAAAAAGAAGTCGCGCTTCTCTGGGAAGAAGAGCGGAAAGCGGGTGAGATTAACGACCCGGTCATCTACCTCTGCTTCAGCGAAATCGGTGTTCCAAGTTAATGTCGTCGTCAAATTGGGAGTGATTTGCCAAAACAAATCCGCTCCATACTCGTTTTTAAAACCGTCGCCACGATTCCCACTCTGGTGACGTCCCAGCAGATATGGCTTCAGATCGACTCCCAAGCCCTGCTCCACTTCACTGATTCCGGTGATAGTCCCTTCATCTTCCAGCTTTAGAAAATTTCGACTTCGATAGGCACCGGACCACCGGTCTCGCTCCTGCACTCTCGGCAGCCATCTTCCGAAATTGGCTCCCCACGTTTGTGAGTTTGGATCAAAAGAAATACTTCGGAACGGAATCGCAAATTCGACGGCCCATCCCTCATCCGTTCGGCGGCCAGCCCCATCCCAGATCGCATCCCAATTCATGTTGGGGCCGTTCTTAAAACTAGTGATCCGACCTTCGCCTTTTGCCCCATTGGCATTCAGCCTGAAGTAGTACCCGTCTCTGCCTGTTTGAAATGGATCCAGTAAAATGAAGACGTAGTCATCAGCCCCCACGCTCTGATCACGCTGCATGATCGACGCATTAATCTCATCAGGAGATTTATCGAGACAACGAAAAGCGACGTAAAACTGATGACTGTCAAAGCACACCCTGATTTCTGTCTGCTCCGAAGGAGCCTGCTGCTCATTCGGGTACATCTGGGTCAGGTTTGGAATCAAGGCCGCCGAATCCCAAACGGAGTCAGAAAGATCTCCATCAATCACTGGCGCATTTTCGGAAGCAATTTTGACAGCCTTGAGGCTCTCAGTTGATCCTCCGATATCAAGGCATCCAAACAGCAGAAACAGCCCAAGGAACCAAGTTCCCGGAAACGGACTGCGACTCGGTTCCTGCCAACACAACATGAACCTCTCCTGAAATGGAGAATCGGCTCCGGGTCAAGTTGACTACCTGCCTTAAACGCGTCTCAATTTTACGTCAGCGGCACTATCCACTAAGACGTGAAGCCACGTCTTTAGCGAAGTAGGTCAAAATCATATCAGCTCCGGCTCGCTTGATTCCTAGCAAAGATTCCATGGCGACCTTTTCCTCATCGATCCAACCATCTTTGGCTGCGGACTTTATCATCAGATACTCACCGCTTACTTGATAAGCGGCGATGGGCACATCGACCGAGTCTCGCAGGAGACTAACAATATCGAGATAAGGTCCTGCCGGCTTGACCATGATTATGTCAGCGCCCTCGGCCACATCTAGATCAGCCTCACGAAGTGCCTCCCTGCTGTTCGCTGGATCCATCTGGTAGGTCTTCTTATCCCCAGCCTTAGGAGCAGAATCCAAAGCCCCTCGGAAAGGGCCATAGTAGGCTGAGGCGTATTTCGCGGTGTAACTGAGAATCAGAACTTCTTCATGGTCTGACTGATCAAATGTCGCACGGATGGCACCAACCCGGCCATCCATCATGTCACTGGGTGAAACGATATCAGCACCCGCATCGGCATGGCACAAAGCCTGCCGGCAAAGCACCTCCACTGTTTCATCGTTCAGGATGCGAAATTCCCCGTTCTCACCGGCTTCTACGATCCCATCATGGCCATCTGAATTGTAGGGATCCAGTGCCACATCGGTGATCACGACCATGTCAGGGTAAGCTTTCTTCACCGCAACAATGGCTCGTGGAACAAGGCCATCCGGATTAAAACATTCTTCTCCGCGCGGCGATTTCAGCGACTCTTCAATTTTAGGGAAAAATACCACCGCCCGGACACCGGCGGCATAGGCCTCTCCCACTTCCTTCACCAAGCCACTCAAACTCCAACGGCTGCAGCCAGGCATCGACTCGATCGGATCATTCGATTCGTCCTCGTGAATGAACAAAGGATAGATCAGGTCCGAAGGGCAGAGCACCGTTTCACGAGACAGACCTCTGACGGCTTCACTCTTCCGGTTACGCCGGGGTCGAATCGGGAGGTTTAACTTTTGGGACATAATTCGAATCCTTCCTTGGTGTCTTTTACCTCCCAGCCCGAAGCTGAGATTTCATCACGAAGGCGATCTGCTTCGCCCCACTCTTTCGCCTGCTTGGCATCCCAACGATCCTGAGCCAGTTTTGAAATCGCTTCAGGTGCCTCCGCAACCGCTTCCTTTTCAATCGGTAATATTATACCAATTGCTTCAAGGATAACACTAAATCCCTGCCATTCCATCTGAGCAAGTTCCGGAGATAGGGAGGACACATCCAATGATTTGATCGCTGTGAAACAGCGTCCCAGCGCGTCAGGGGTATTCAAATCTTCCTGCAAAGCTTCCAATGCTGGCTCAAAAGAACCCAGAGAACCAACTTGCTTTGCAGTAGAAAAATCCATCTTATCGGTCACCCCTGCCTGCTCCCTCACGGCCCTTTCGAACCTGGCCAATCGCTGAAGTGCCTGCCGGGCAGAAGCCAGCGCAGGGAACGATTCACTACCGTCCTTATCCTTTGCCACAAAATTAAGCGGCTGCCGGTAGTGGGCTGAGATCAAAACGTATCGGAGTTCCGCCGGGGAGAACCCTGCTTCGGAAAGTTGCGTCAGCGTATAAAAATTCCCCACACTCTTCGACATTTTGCCGCCATCCACTAGAAGGTGAGTCAAATGAAACCAGTGCTGAGCCATGGTGTGGCCGGTGCAGGCCTCACTTTGGGCGATCTCGTTTTCATGATGCGGAAAAATGAGGTCCACTCCCCCCGAATGCAGATCAAAAGAATCGCCGAGATACTCGCGGCACATCGCAGAGCACTCAAGATGCCAACCGGGACGTCCCTCACCCCAGGGACTGCCCCAGTAATTATCGCCATCCTCTTCCCGCCGAGCTTTCCACAGAGCAAAATCAGAGACGGAATCCTTCTCATACTCATCATCGACTACGGCACCCGAAGCCCCGGCTCGGAGCTCTCGCTGATCCAATCGAGAGAGGCGCCCATACTTATCGAAGCTCGAAACCTTATAATAGACTGATCCATCATCACTGCGATAGGCATGCCCTTTTTCCACCAACTCCTCAATCATCCGAATCTGATGCGGGATATGCTCAACAGCACTCGGCTCCAAATGAGGGGTCAAATTATTCAGCCGCTCGCAATCTTCGTGAAATCGATCGCGCCAAAAATTGGTGAATTCAGTCAACGATTTCCCATCCGCCTGAGAATCCCGAATGGTTTTGTCATCCACATCAGTGAGATTCCGCACGTGATATGCCTCCAGCCCGGATAGCTCAAGCGTGCGTCGAAAGACATCCTGAAGCACAAAGGTCCTAAAGTTACCAATGTGAGCAGGCCCATACACAGTGGGCCCACAGCAGTAAAATCTAAAAATCATCCCATCCAGGGGCGACAATTCCCGCAACTCACGGGTCATGGTGTCGAAGAGCTTCATATTCGGCATACAGAGGGAAAAAGAAGGCCTCAGACCGGAATTTGCAACAATTTCAACCGAGATAAAAGAATTCAGGTGAAAAAATAAACTTTTCAATTACTATAAAATCCGCAATAGTGAGATCCAGTTTATAGAAAATTTAAACTTTTCTAAAAACAATCGCTTTGATACACTCCCTGCCCCTCTCCCTAATTAGATTTTAGAAACTGATGATATTGAAGCTCGTAGTTACCACCAACGTTAATGGTGACGTGTTCGAACTCATTCTGCGAGATTCCAAATACGGAATCGGCAGACGCCATGATAATGACCTAAGAATCAAGGAAACATACGTTTCTGGGTATCATTCTGAGATCAATCGGACTGCTGATGGCGACTATCAGCTCAAGGATTTGGGTTCGAGCAACGGTACATTTCTAAATGGCCGGAGGATTGAGGCCCCTGAGTCTATCAAGGCTGGTGATTTCATCAAATTTGGCATTCTCAAAGTAGCCGTAAAAGAACATGGCGAGGATTCTGGCCCGAAAATCGTTTCGCTCAAAGATCGGCCGGTCTTTGCAAAAAAGCGCGACGACCTGACCTCATCGATCGCCGCCCAAATATCGTCTGCCGATACGGGGGCAGCTGAACCGGTTTCAAGCAAAGCAAATTCTGCAGAGTTCGAAAAGGAAATCGCCTATCTCAAAAAGAAGCTGACCGAAGAAGAGTCGGAGAAAGGCGCCCTCTCCAAAAAGCTAAAAAAGGCCGAAACCGATGAGCAAGCGCTCCAGAAGAGAATTGAAGTACTCAATTCCGAATCAGCGAAGAAGGAAACAACGCCTTCCAAAGCAATTGAAGCACTCAAATCTGACACAAAGGCAAACGACGCCCTAACCCAGAAGCTCAAAAATCTGGAAGTCGACCTCTCTAAAGCGCATCAAGAGTCCAATTCTCTGCGCACCCAGATTTCCGAGCTCGATTCCAAAGCCACCCAGTCGACGGTTGATCTGCAATCAAGCTCCGAGGAAACCACCACCCTCAGAAACGACCTAAAAAAACTCAAAAGCCAAATTTCCCAGGTCCAGTCATCCTCCAAAGATCATTCGGACCAGATTGAGGCAGAGCTCAAAGAAAAAAACAGCAGAATCGAGGCCCTTGATGGCGAGCTAATCAGCCTGAATAAGACGCTCGAGGATAAGGATTCGAACCTGAAAAGTTCCGCAGCAAGTGTTGCCGAACTTCTTGTCGTAAGCGCGACACTCAAAACCCTGAAAAAGGACCTGACCCAAGCCAACTCTCGCGTTGAGAAATCGGATTCATCTAACGAAAAACTTGAGGCCAATCTCAGAGAAAAAACGGTTGAGCTGGAATCCCGAACAAAAGAACTTGGTTCACTTCACCATTCACTCGCCGAAAAAGACGGTGACATTTCCGCTCTCGCAAAACAAGCGGACGAGCTAAGCCAGCTCAAGGTCGAACTGGAAAAATCGCGGAGCGAGCTCATCGCCGAAAAGACTAAATCTGAAAGAGGTTCGGCGAAACTGGCCGACACCATTAATACACTGCAAGGTTCAAACAAGGAGCTGACCACCGACCTCGCAGCCACCACTTCGAAATTGGCGTCGGCCGACAAAGAGTCGAACGCCAAGCTCAAGACGGCTGAACAGACATCGACGAAGACTGCCAAGGCAGCCGCAGCACTGGAAACTAAGATCACAGACCAGAAAGAGAAAATCGCCGCGCTCCAATCAGAATCGAAGGAGAGAAAAGTCCTCGAAGCTGCTGAACTTGCCGATGCCGCCAAACGATTTTCCCAAGTCGAATCTGAGAACCAGAAACTCAAGGATGAACAAATCCACCTGAAGCAACTGGAAGCAAAGGCATCAGAAAAAGCCAATCAAACCGGAAGGCTGCTCGAAACAGTTCAGTCAGAAAAGAGCTCTCTCGAGGAAAGGCTCGTTGAGCAAACTACCTCGACTGAATCAATCAAATCGGAGGCTGATCGCCTTCAGGCCGACCTGAAAAAGTCACTCAAAGATGCCGCCCAAAACAGCTCGACCAACGAGAAGAACCTGGCTGCCGAAATCGCAACCCTCGGAGCGACGCTCGCCGCTGAACAAACTTTCGGATCCAAGACAAAAAGTGAAGCCGATAAACTCAAGGCTGAAATCGAAATACTTCGAAAAGATCTCGAACTGGCAGACGAGAAGTCGGGCCGGCTCTCAATTCAAAACAACGAAATTTCCCGAAACAATGGTCGGGTCCAAGCTGAGCTCAACCGCGAATCTTCAGAAGCCTCGCAACTCCGCGAAGAGCTCGGGTCGGCACAATCAAAAGCAGCTGACCTCCGCACCCAGATTGATTCACTGCAGCAAAACCTATCAGCTAGAGAGCTTGAGTTAGTTGAACAAAATCAAGAACACGCCCGCACTGAGAGCGACACACTCATTGAACTCAAACGACAACTCGGTGAACTCGAATCTTCGAAAAAGACAAGCGAATCAAAAGCGGCCACCTTCGAAAAAGAGAATCAATCTCTCAGCCTTTCATTCGGCCATCTCAAAGAACAATTTGAAACCGCTGAGAAATCCATTCGCGAAGCTTCTGACCGTGAAAGCGAGTTACATCACGTCCAGACCGAACTGTCCCGCCGCGCAGAAAAAGCCGAGGATAGCAATGGCGAACTGGCCGCCCGGATCAAAGAAGATGCGGTTGCCGCAGTTGCCACCAAAGAGCTCATCACCAAATTGGAGCGTCAGTTGCAAGAGAACGAATCTGAGGCCCTGAAACGGGAGCATGCAATTATCGCCGAGCTCCAACAGGAGATCAGTAAACAAACACGCCAGATCCAGGAGCAGGAGAAACAATACGAGAAACTGGGAACCACCCTGGATAAGGGCAATCAAGCACGGAAAAGTGCCGAGGACACTATCCTGCATCTCAAGGAAACCATCGTTGCCAGCGAAAGCGAACTCGCTTCAATGCGGTCACTCCTCGATTCAGGGGAAAAGAAAAAGGCAGAGCTTTCCTCACAACTTGTGGATCAATCAGGCCTCGCCGCCGACCGCGCCCTCACTATCGCGCAAATTCGAGAAGAATTGGCCTCAACCATCTCCCGCTTTCAAACCTCAGAAAACAATCTGCTCGAGAAGCATCGGAAAGAACTCGATCAGATTCACACAGAGTTGCGAACAGAAAAGGATTCGAAACAATCACTTCATATCGCGTTCAACAACACTCGCCAGGGTTTATCTGAGGCCCTTCAGTCAGCACGAAGCAACGCAGAGCACGAAAAAACAACCCTACTGGCAGACAGCAATGCCCAACTCACTGAGGCAGAAGAAGAGCTCGCAAGATCCATCAATCTCTATCGCGGTATCGAGCAATCCCGAAATAAACTTGAAGACGAACTCAACGAGCGAGATGAGCACATCGAGAGCCTCGTCGAACGCATAGAAGACCTGGAGATCGATCTAAAGGATGAAACTGAAGTCCAAACCTCGATTCACTCTCAACTGCAAACCACAAAAGAAGGCCTTTCAAACGCGCTTCACGCCAACCGAATTCACCTAACGAAAGCACAGGGTGCATTTCAACAGGAGACCGAAAACCGTCTCAGCGTCGAATCTTCGCTCACGAAAACCAAAGAAGACTTGGCATCACTCAAGGCAATATCGGAAGAATCTCAGGCCAAATTTGAAGTCGAAATCGACAGTTGGGAAGAAAGATACAATCAGCTTCGCGAAGAAAAACTTACCCTGGCTAGTGAAGATTCCAATCTGAAGCATATTCGCGAACAGATCAATGAGGCCGAAAGCAAAAAGGGCGAATTTGAAAACGAACTGGGCGATCTCAAAAAGAATATCAGCGATTTCCAAAATCAGCACCGTGAGCTGAAACACCAGAAAGAAGAACTTCTGAGTAGCAGGGAGAAACTAAAGGCCGAACTCAACATGTCTCGTTCCGAACTTGATTCACTGCAGAGCAGATTCTCAAGCACTCAGAACAAGGAAGAAAAGACATCCAAAACAATCACCTCGGCTGAAAAGCGAATCCAGTCCCTTAAGAAACTGGAAGTCGAAATGGAGCAGGCGATCAAACGAAAGCGGCAGAGCGGTGTCCTCAGCCGGAGCGAGATTTTCAGTGTCGATAAATTGCCAGCAGAGACAAACGGCTATTTCTCCGAAGAAGAGTTTTATCGTAAATTGATCTCCAAGCTCGATCTGGTCGATGATCTAATGAAGCGCTACGAGAATAAGTGGCGATACCCAAGAGTTGCTGAACAGCTCAGCATCTTGAAATGCAGCTTCCTTGATCTCCTTCAAGATCATTCAGTCAAGGAGTTCAACTTGGAGCCTGGCACACTGCTATCGATCGAAGAGCGCAAGCGGATCAAACTTGTGCCTTCAAAAGAAAGCATTACCAAGCGGCCTTCCAAAAACGGATCCAGTAACAATGGTCACAACTCTGAGGTTATCGAAACGCTTCGCCCCGGATACGTCTATGAAAATGGCTCCAGGAATATCATTATCCGCAAAGCGGAAGTCGTAGTTGCCTGAGGCCTTCTGAAGTTTTCCACAAAACACTCAACTCAAAATCCACAAATTGTCCATGTCAGATAAAACAGCACGTTATGTCGGGATTGATCTCGGCACGAGCACTTCTGCCCTCGCTCACGTCAGGATTGACGGGAACCCTGAGATCGTTCCCAACGGTGATGGAGAGCGCCTCACCCCTTCAGTGGTTTTTTTCGACCAATACGAAGGCGTTAAGTTAGTGGGGTCTGCGGCAAAAGATGGTGGTGATCCTGAACGAACCATCCGTCACATCAAAAAGCACATGGACGACCCCTCGTTCGTTGTCGAGATCGACGCGGAAAAATGGACCCCGACGGAAATCTCTGCTCTGATCTTGGCAAAGTTGCGCAACGACTGTGCCCGCCTCGTCGGCGAAATCAAAGAAGTTGTCCTGACAGTCCCGGCCAACTTCAACGAGCTTGCCAGAAAGGCCACTGTCACCGCAGGACGGCTGGCTGGACTCACAGTAAAGCGAATCGTCAACGAGCCTACCGCGGCCGCCCTATACTACGCGCACACCCAATCGATACAGGGCCGGATCATGGTTTATGACTTGGGCGGCGGCACCCTCGATATCACCGTGCTCGAAATCAATGGAGACAATATCGATATTCTACTGAGCGAGGGAGCACGACACCTTGGCGGAACTGATTTTGATTCAATCCTCATCGATTTAATCGGACAAGAGTACAAGGCTCAGAATGGAAAAGACCTCGTCCTCGACGAAAACCAGCGTCGCCGCCTCCTCGCCGCAACTGAAGACACCAAAAAACGCCTCTCTAAACTCAATGTCATTTCCGAGAAGATTGGAAGTACTGACCATGGGCTCGCTGAAGTCGAACTGTCGCGTGATGCTTTTGAGAATGCCATCAAAGGACTACTGACGCGAACAGTCATGTTAGTAGAACAGGCGCTCGATAATCTCGAACTCACGACAGACGACATCGATCACGTCGTCCTTGTTGGCGGGAGCACCCGCATCCCCAAAGTGACCGAACTGCTGTCGCAGCAATTCGGGAAGCCTCCTATTTCCTGCGGAAACGTGGATGAATGCGTCGCTCTCGGTGCGGCGTTGTTTGCCCAAAAAGCCCGGCGCGTTTCCGAAGTTTGCAATCACAGCTATGGGACGCTCGCTCTCATCGAAGACGCATCAACGGGTGAATCCAAAGTGCAGAATTCCATCGTGATTCCGAAAAACTCGTCGCTTCCCTGCTCCATGTCACAGACCTACATAACGTCTGAAGACAATGAAGAACTCATCGAAGTAGAGATCACTCAGGGCGATGATCTCGATCCACGCTATGTCGATATCGTCGGCAAGATCAGCCTCCGAGTTCCTCCGGGGCGCTCGGCCGGATGCCCGGTAACGGTCACATACAGCTACGATGAAAATCAGCGAGTCAAAGCACAAATCTACGATGAGGGGTCAGGACTGAAAAAGAATATCGAGATCGAATACGAAGGCGCCGGCGTGCTCGGAGAAGAGGACATCGAACGCAAATCCGCTTACCTCAAACAAATCAAAATTGCTTAACCCAGTTTCATCATGTTCAAAAAAATCTCAAAATGGTTTGGCGGCAATAGTGACGACGACGCCATCCAAAGTGTCGGCGGCATATTCGGCCGGATGACACCAGAAGCCCTCTGTGAAATTGAACCTGACAAGATGGACCGGGATCAAATTCGAAAACAGCTGGCCAATCTTTACCAACGCCACAACCACGCGGCGGGCAGCTTGAATCCGGAACTCAGAGATGAAGCTGAAAAAATGCTAAAGGCGATCGTTCATTGCCGTGAGAAATACGTCGATACTGCTTCAGCGTCAGCCTGAATTCGCTGCTCTGAAGCTCTTCACGTGATCTATCAGATCTGGATAGAACTGCAGAAAGTGCTCTTCCATCGCCGGAACGTGCCCCCTGAGCTCAGCTGATGCTTCAAAAACGGGTGCCATCACCGGAGATCGCTTCGATACCCGGAAGAGGGTCGATTCGACTCCATCCAGTGATCCGTAGCAGGCCAGCCAGCGCTCCTGCATCATTTGGCGTATGACTACGGCGGACTCTTCAGGTGCCAGGTGAAGGGCACTGTCCAGTTTGCTGTGAGCTGAAAGGATAAATTCATCAATTGAACTTCCGTCTGAGAATGTTTCCCAATGCCGGTGCAGAAAGAAGTCGTAGTACACATCAACCACAATGCCGGCGAAACGCCGCAAATGCCCCGGCAGAAGATCTCGGCTCCGTTTCCACTGTGGGTGTTGATCGGTAAACGCGTCCACCGCACGATGCTCAACGATCCCTTTCCAGACAGCCTCAGGAAATCGATTATCCCAAGGGTATCCTTTCACGAAATCACCGAGCAGATTTCCGAGTAAAGACTCCGGGGTTGGCTCAGCCAAATGCAGGTGTGCGAGAAAGTTCATTGGACGAGTTTTCAGTGATCAGAAGTGTTCCCCCATCAAGCAATCAAGCAATCAAGTTATGGCTCTCAATGCCCTTTCAAATCGCTCTTTCAGGTCATCTGGATCTTCCAGCCCTACCCACGCTCTCAGCAGGTGAGATACAGCCCCTCTTTCAGCCGCCCAGTCCAACTCCCCGTAGTGAGCCAGAAGGGTATAGGGACATATCAGACTGAAATCCGTACCCAGGCTGGGCCCTTTTGATATGTCCAAAGCATCGTAAAAGGCGGCCGTCGCGGACTCACCACCCTTCAACACAAAGGAAAACAATGCTCCGTATCCTCCTCCCTCACGGCGGACCGAATCGTAAAATTTGCGGCATTCTGTCGCCGGATACCACAAATTTTCGATCTCAGGACGTGCCTTAAGCCAATCAACAAGTTCGGCCGCATTCTCATTGGTCGCTTCGACACGCTCCCTAAAGTGTCTCGAATTCACCTCCAAGACCAAGGCATCTCGCACAAATAGCGGACTGGCGGACTCTTCCGAAGGCAATTTCTCGCGCATCGCTTCCGCAAACGGCGATTTAGGATTAATCACCACAGCGCCGGCCGCTACATCGCCGGCCCCTGAAAACATTTTGGTCAAACTGGTCGTCACCACATCGGCAAAAAGGAACGCATTCGCATTCACCGAAGTCGCCACGGTGTCATCCACCACCAGCGGCACTCCCTTTTCGATTAAAATCGGAGCAATTGACGCGAGATCCGCCGTCCTCAGAAGCGGATTGCTCGGCAGCTCGGTGTAGACCGCAGTTGCCGAATTGCCCTCTTCAAACCATTGGCGAACTTCATCCACCCCTCCTGATTCTGTCACTGAAAAATCGGCGACTCCTCCCGGAGCAAATTGTGCCTGAACCTTCAGAGAGTCGAGATACGGAAATTCAATCTGGATACTCGGCAATGCTTCCTTCCCCCCAAGCAATATCCGATGCACTGCAGCGATCGATGCCATCCCTGAGGAAAACAGGAAAACATCACCCGACTCTACCCCCTCATAATAAGAGGCGATTCGTTCCTTCAGAATCTTGGTGGCATCCTGACCCGATTCCAACTCGGACTCTTCCAGAGGCGTATCCGTCAAAGCCGACTCCGCCATCCGACTACTCACGATCTCGCCACTGTGTTGCCAATATTTCCAAGCAGCCTCGTAAGCAGTTTCTTCGAGCAGAACAGCGGTGAGATTCCCCCACCCATAGGACTCCAACCGACATGAGGTTCCTGTCCGACGCTTCACATATTCTGCACACCGCCAGGCTGCGGCCAGCGAGGGCAACACCACCGCCACTTCTTCTTTCCGGGCAAACTCCTCCTGCGCAGCCAAAAACAATTCAGCAACAAAGGGATGCGGCAGAAACCGCGGGTAACCACACTCAAAGGTATCGACTACCTCAGGATCTCCTTCTTCGTAACCGATTACATGCTCCCATTTCGGCAGGCAAACCGACACTGCATGATCACTCTCAGGAATTGCCAGACCAAGGTCTTCGGCCCTGCTAAAAGGATCAGAAAATGGATCGCGGATCGCCATATTATTTCGGAAGCGACACCTCTATTCACTCACGGCCTGGCGGACGTCGTTAATCAAATCCTCCACCGTCTCGATACCCACCGAAAAACGAACTAGCGAATCTGTGATCCCAACCGCTTCGCGGGTTTCCTTCGGCACGCTGGCATGAGTCATTGAAGCCGGATGACAAACCAATGACTCGATTCCCCCTAAGCTCTCAGCCTTCGGAAAGAGCTCAAGCCTATCCACCACCTTTAGAGTGCCCTCCAGGGATTTTCCAAAATCAACCGTCACGATCCCCGAACCTCCCGTCATCTGACGACACGCCAACTCATACTGCGGATGAGATGGAAGAAAGGGATACCGCACGGACACCGCATCGGTCTCGTTCTCCAGGAAGGTCGCAAAAGCGAGCGCATTGGAACAATGTCTATCCATCCGAATTGCCTCGGTCTTGGCCCCACGAAGAGTGAGCCAGCAATCCATTGGAGCCGGCTGAAGCCCCAACGCCTTCTGCGCAAAGATCATCTTCTCCTGCCATTCATCTGAACTGGTGCAGACAGCCCCCACCAAAGCATCCGAATGACCGTTGGTGTATTTAGTGAGAGAAACCAATGAGAGATCAGCACCCAATTCGATGGGACGCTGCAGATAGCTACTGGCAAAAGTGTTGTCGACCACCAGATCCGCGCCGACTCCATGAGCGGCATCCGCCACCGCAGAGATGTCGATAATTTTCAAATTCGGATTCGTAGGGCTTTCGATCCACACCAGTGTTGGCGAATGCTGAGCGACTAGATCAAGCGAGTCAGGATTGGTGAAATCGATATAACGCACCTCCACGCCGAACTTGGCGAACACCTGTGCAAAGAGCCGGAAAGTGCAGCCATAAATATTCTCCTCTGCCAGGACCACATCGCCGCTTTTCAAAGTCGAAACGATCGCAGTGATCCCTGACACCCCGCTCCCAAAACAAGTCGTGTGTTCAGCTCCTTCGAGGCTAGCAACTGTCCGATCCAACAGCCGAAAATTCGGATTGCCCGAACGCGTGTAGTCAAAACCGTTCGGGTTGCCGTATTCAAAAGTAGACGTCAGCCAAACTGGTGGCGTCACGGCTCCTGTATCACTGACAAAATCCCGTCCCGAATGAATCGCACGAGTTTCGAATCCCATGGGTTCTGGCGTGGGATCTTTATCCGACTTTTCTTTGCTCATCGTATTCGAATCAACAGGGTTCAATGGCACAGTCAACCCTGTTATACCATTTCGATGGTGAAACTGGTGTAATAGCTGAGTCGAACCTTTTCAGTCGCACGGCGCTACGAAGGCGCGATGCGGGGGCCGCCCCGCGGGCATCGCAACTGAGCGGGAACACAGCGATTGGCAAGATTCGGCCAGCTTCCTAACCCCTCCGCGAAGCGCTCCATACCCCCCAAAGACCCCCTTATTTCTCCAGTTTCACTGTTGAGGTGGTATTAGGTGTCATGATAGCAGGAAACTCAGGAGTATCGCCTTGATTTATTGCCTTCAAATTGATCACCTACACCACCTTGAACTTCGCTCCCCTCCCAACTCCACCTCAGCTGTTTCGACAGTTTGAACGCGGCGACATCAGCCGCGAGGAACTTCATGCCACTCTGGCATTGCATGCCCGCTGCTTAATTGGAGAAATGGTCGAAGCGCAGGAAAACCCAAAAACGTCCTATCTGGAGCGATTGCGAAATTTTGCAACTGCCCGCAAACTGACTCGCAAACACGGGCGCATCCGGATCAGGGAGATCCTATCAGTGATGGGAGAAATCGAAGGATTCCCGCCAGCGCAAATCTTGTGGAACGCCAGCCACACCGACGTCCCGCTTCATTGCTTTTTCCGAACAAAAATCGAACCTGTCTTTCGCATCACTCAATTGGAAGTAGAACCAATGGAAGTGAAAATCGAGGTCGAATACGGAGCTCATCACAAAAAGAAAACCACCAGGGAATCCATCGTCCTCCAGCGAGATGCCAAACTCCAGCTAGTTTTGCTCGAGCGAGCACCGCTCTAACTGGTCAGCTTCAGCTCAGGGTCCTCTTCGATCTTGGCAAACTCAAGGATCGCATCCTCGTCATTCACGTCCGCGACCTGCACTCCCAACTGCCTCAAGCCGCCGCAGATTTCATCAGCAGCCGCACGCGCCTCTTTGTCCTCAGGCATTTTGACAGCAAAAAGAAATTCCTTTGGTAGGCATTTGACCCGCTTCAGACGCCTCACTTTTGCCATCCACTCGTCGCCATGCGTGTAAATCTTGGTCGGAGTTGGCCGGGCCAGGTTGAGCGGCTTGATCGCCTTTACCGGCACATCCTCACCCTTTGGAATGAAGGCCAGAGGTATTCCCACATGGTAGGCCTCTGTTCCCACCCAGGGTGCCTCACGGTAATAACGATCCAGACGATGGGCATGCAGGAGCCGCTTCAAATCACGAGTCAGCTTTTTCTCCTCGTGATCCACCGGGGTCAGATTCCAATGCTCCACGTAGCGGCGAAAAAGCTCGTCGAGGCACCGGTCTGCATCGTCAGTCAACCGCGTTCCCTTGGAAGCATAGCTGAAAGGCGAAGCGTGAGGAGCCGTCAGCCGACGAAAGAGATCAATGTCGCCTTCCTGAATAAAAAGGTCACCTTGCTCAGGATGGTTTTTTCCTGCCTGGCGCGCATCATCCGCCCACATATTGGTTTCAATGGCCAGAGCCGACAGCTCACTGTCGAGACGGCGAATACCATCGCGAAAAATCGATAGTTCCAGCTCAGGAAAACAAGCCGATATTCTTTTGGTTCTCTGAGGGGAGATCAGTTTATAGGAAAGATAGCGGCTCTTTGCCTCTACCATCACCAGGCCGACATTGATAAACTCCCCCGTTTCCCAATAGGGGCGGAATCCAATCGCAGCGTAGTTGACTACTAAGTTCATAACAAAAATCCAATCCTACCCGGGAAGAATCCCATCAGCAGGCAATTCGGGTTTGATGAGTTGGGATTCAATGTCCTGCCGGGTGAACGAAACTCTCGCGATTCCTGATTCATCCTCCAACCACTCGGGAGGTATCTCTTCCCAAATTTTATCGAGGCTATAAATGGTCGACTCGAACTTCGTCCTCCATTTTTCGAAGACCGGCTTTTCAATGAACGGACGCACATCACGAAACACGTGCTCCCTTTTGAACTCAGTCGCGTCAAAATCCGGATCCAAGCACCGGTCATGATCTATCAGGGCAATTCCCTGCAAGGTAGGATCCCACAAAATATTGGGATCACCCCCCAGAATTCTGAGCTGACGGTCGGAATTGCGAACCCACCAGTCGAAGCAAAGCACCCTTATCTTGATCTCATCGTCGATCTGCCGCAGATGAGAAGTTCGGATCTCATCAGCGTAGGGGATCCGCTGAGAGCCAAAAGATTTCCCTGGGCAAAATTCTTCGGGTCGCTCCACAATTGCATAACGCGTTAACTCCGATGGGACTTCCACGATCGATACAGGCGCTACCGGCAGACCGCATTCTTCCGCCAGACGGCTGATGAGATACTCGATCACCAACTGCTCCCGCGACACATTATCCCTCTTGATGAAATACGAATGTCCATCATCTCCCTCGCCGAAAAAAGGCCGGCTGAGACCTGTTTCGGCCCGGCCACAAATACTGATGACGGTCACTGGCATATTCAGAGAAAGCTAATACTCACGCCTTTCCGATACCTTCGGCCGTGAGGCGTGTCAAAAAAGTTCGCTCTCCAGCCCCTTCTTCCATGGTCTTATGTGAACCGAATCTTGCATGAAGCCGTATTCCGGCCACCTTGCGTCGTAACCTACCGAGATGCCCTCTTTCGATATCGACAGCCTTAGAGCCGACTTCCCTATTCTCTCCCGAGAAATTGACGGAAAGCCGCTCACCTATCTGGACAACGGAGCCACTTCTCAGAAACCTCAATGCGTCATCGATGCCGTGAGCCGTTTTTCTTCTCACGACAACGCCAATATCCATCGTGGCATCCACTATCTCAGCCGCGAGGCGACTGAGTCCTACGAAAACTCCAGAACCGAGATCAAAGAAGCGCTCCAGCTACCCGATTCTCACGAACTGATTTTTGTGCGGGGTGCGACCGAAGGCATCAACTTGGTTACCCATGGTCTATCTGACCGTCTCACGGAAGGCGATGAGGTCGTTCTTACGATCATGGAACACCATGCCAATTTCGTTCCGTGGCAGATCCTGGCGGAACGCAAAGGGCTCAAGCTTCACTTTGCCGGGCTGACGGAAAATGGTGAACTCGATTTGGAATCCTGGAAATCAGCCTTCAACTCCCGCACCCGAGTCGCAGCGTTTTCCCACGTCTCCAATGTTCTCGGAACGATCAACCCGGTTGCTGAAATGACAGCCTTCGCCAGAGAACGGGATGTCATCACCCTGGTTGATGGTGCTCAGGCACTGCCACACGGACCGGTCAATCTGGAAGAGGTTGGGTCCGATTTCTATGTGTTTTCGGGTCACAAAATTTTCGGCCCTGATGGAATAGGAGCCGTCACCGGTCCTAGAGAAGTGCTCAACGCCTTCCCGCCCTATCAAAGTGGCGGCGACATGATCGAAAGAGTCTCCGTTTCCGGGACGACTTTCAGAGATGTTCCCGAGCGCTTTGAAGCCGGCACCCCAAACATTTCCGCAACACTTGGCCTCGCGGAAGCCTTCCGTTACATGGCGACCATCGATTGGAAAGCAGCCATCGCGCACGAAAAATCCCTCGCCGTCCATGCCACCGAAGAACTCAAGAAACTTGGAGGCGTACGCATCTTCGGCCAATCACCGGGCAAAACTGCCATCGTCTCCTTTCTCTATGACGTTGCTCACCCTCACGATATAGGCAGCCTGTTGGACACCGAGGGAATCGCCATCCGAATCGGCCACCATTGTGCCCAGCCCTTGATGGATTATCTGGATGTAACTGCCACGGCACGTGCTTCTTTTGCCTTCTACAACAATCACGACGACGTCGAGACCTTCATGAGGGGAATGAACAAGGTGCAGCGCTTTTTCGGATAACCCACCCGGCTATCGCCTGCGCATACCTATAATAATACGCTGTGAAATGCTTGCTTTCCGCTGCCCTTCTGGCTTGTTAGCGTCCGATTTTATCTGCCTTATATGAGTGAAAAAACCCTGCAAGTCTACGTCGATGGCGAGTTCTTCTCCGAAGCCGACGCCAAGATTTCTGTATTCGATCACGGATTGCTGTATGGCGACGGTGTCTTTGAGGGCATTCGCTTCTACAATGACCGTGTCACCTGCCTCGAAGAACACATCAGCCGACTCTTCGATTCGGCAAAGGCCATTCATTTAACGATCCCTGCCACCCCTGCCGAAGTCTGCGACATGGTTGTCGAAACCATTCGCCGGAACGATCTGCACGACGGCTATGTGCGATTAGTCATCACCAGGGGAACCGGAGGGCTGGGGCTCAGCCCCTACCGGTGCGAAAAGGCATCTATCATTGTCATCGCCTCCACCATCTCGCTTTATCCCAAGGAAAAATACGAGCAAGGCCTCATTCTCGCGACGTGCTCTACTCGCCGCCCCAGCCACGATTCCCTGTCGCCATCAATTAAATCGCTGAACTACCTCAGCAATGTCATGGCCAAAATCGAAGCCATCGCAGCTGGCGCGGAAGAAGGAGTCATGCTCAATGCCTCCGGATACGTAGCAGAATGCACTGGTGATAATATCTTCGTCGTCAAAGACGGGGTCATCACCACCCCAACGATCGCCTCCGGTTCGCTCAACGGCATCACACGGCGCGTCGTTATTAACCTGGCCCGGAAATCCGGCTTCGAATTGCATGAGGTCGAAATGAGCCGCTACGAGCTTTATACTGCAGATGAGCTTTTTCTCACCGGAACCGCAGCGGAAGTGGTTCCAGTCGCAGAATATGACAAACGGATCATAGGATCGGGAAAACCCGGTCCTATCACCAATCAAATGATCGAGGCGTATCGGAATCTTGTAGAAACTACAGGCACACCGATTTACTAATTGGAGTTGGTAGCGTAAACTATTTAGGTAGCTAGGCGTCATAGACCAGAATTGATGCCCCGGCCCCGGCCCCCAATGAATTGCGACGTTTGTCAGACCGAAAAAGCCACTGTCTTTTTCAGCCAGGTTGCGGAGGGAAAACTCCAGAAGGTAAATCTGTGCAAAAATTGCGCCGACGACAAAGGAGTGACCGACCCAACTGGATTCGCTCTGGCCGACATGCTTGAAGGAATGGGCGAAGAATCCGTCACCGAATCGACCGTGACAACCGACGAACCGACCTGCCCCAGTTGCGGCTTTACTCAAAGTGACTTCAAGAAAACGGGCCGATTTGGCTGTGCCGACTGCTATCACGTCTTCGATGATGGTCTCGACGGCCTCTTAGAAGCAATGCACAAGCACACTCAGCATGTCGGAAAGATTCCTACCACATTCCCCGATCTTCCTGAGCCTCAACTAAATCCAGCTCCTACTGAAGAAATGGAGGCGAGCCCATCAGATAATTTGAGCGAATTGAAGGTAGCTCTGTCTAATTCGGTTGAAGACGAGGATTACGAAGAGGCGGCACGCCTTCGTGATGCTATCTCACAACTCGAATCTCAAATTGGGGATTCATAATTAATTTTAACCTCTGAAGCACAAACCGTGCTTTGGTAAGAAAGGCCTTTTTATTGTGTCGATGCGTTTTTCAACCCTACTGAAAAAACCAGCTGAATGGATGCGGACTCCCGGTCCGGAAAGCGACATCGTGATCACGAGTCGCGTTCGTCTAGCTAGAAATCTGGTGGGCCACCCTTTCCCTGGCTGGGCCAGAAAAGAGGACCGACTCACGGTGATGGAAGAGGTGCAGCCTTCCCTTGAATCACTCACGGAGATGAAAGATTCCTTTTCCGAGGAAATGACAAAACTCTCCGCCATTGAGAAGCAAGTTCTCGTGGAGAGACACCTCATCAGCCGCGAACATGCCGCCAAAGGTGCTGGCTGCGGCACCGTGATGAATCGCAAACAAACCATCAGCGTGATGATCAACGAAGAGGATCATTTGCGCATGCAGGCGATTCGCCCGGGACTTCAGCTTCTCTCGGCATACCGTTCACTCGATCAGATTGATACCGTTTTGGAAAATGATCTGCCATATGCCTTTGACCATCAGTATGGATACCTGACTGCCTGCCCCACCAACCTTGGCACCGGAATGAGGGCATCCGCCATGCTGCATTTGCCCGCCCTGGTTCTGAGCGAACAGATCAACCAGACCATTCAAGGAGCCAATAAAATCGGCTTGGCTGTTCGCGGCCTCTACGGAGAAGGCACTGAAGCACTCGCAAACTTGTTCCAGATTTCCAATCAGAATACGCTTGGAACTAACGAACAGGAAATCATCGAGCACCTCAACCGAGTTATCGCGCAACTCATTGATAATGAGAAGAATGCAAGGATGAAAATCCTCGAAGACCGGCCCACAACGATGCAAGACCAGATCGGGCGAGCCTACGCCGTCCTGAAGTACGCTCACATCATCACCTCAAAAGAAGCGCTGAATCACCTCTCCATGATTCGCCTTGGTTGCGATCTGGGATTTGTTTCTGAAGATGAACGCGAAACGATCAACGTTTTGCTCACCGAAATTCAACCTGCCCACCTCCAAATCTCCGCAAAACGAAAATTAACCCCCGAAGAGAGAGATATTTTGCGTGCTGATATTATCCGAACCAGCTTAAATCGGCTGACGCCTCCGGATTTTAGCACTATATTGACCGATAGGGAGAACGAAGACGATGAATAACTTTACCCCGAGAGCACAACAAGTCCTCGCCCTTGCCCGAAAAGAAGCGGATCGCTTCAATCACAACTACGTCGGAACCGAGCACCTGCTTCTCGGCCTGATTAAGTTAGGGCAAGGCGTCGCAGTGAACGTACTGCAGAAAATGAATCTCGACCTCGAGACCGTCAGGCTCGAAGTGGAGAAACAAGTCGGGAATGGTCCCGAGACCAAGATGGTAGGGAATATTCCCTATACTCCTCGGGTCAAAAAAGTACTCGCTCTTGCCGGCAAAGAGGCCAAAGCCCTGAACCACAGCTACGTGGGAACAGAGCATATTCTGTTGGGACTCCTTCGCGAAGGTGATGGTGTCGCAGCCCGTGTCCTCAAGAATCTTGACGTCGATATCGAGCGAACCCGCAACGAGATCCTCCGCGAGCTGGATCCCAATTTTGCAGGAAACAATCTGGAAGACGAAGAAGGTGAATTTGAAGAAATGGGAGGTGCCCGCAAAGAAGGCAAAACCCCCGCACTGAAAGCTTTTGGCCGCGACCTCACAGAACTAGCTCAAAACAACGATTTGGATCCCGTGATTGGGCGTGAACCCGAAATCGAGCGCGTCATCCAGATTCTATGCCGACGCACCAAGAATAATCCCGTCCTGATCGGAGAGGCTGGAGTCGGCAAAACTGCCATTGCAGAAGGTCTCGCTCAGGAGATCTCATCCGGCAATGTTCCCGAACTACTTCGCGACAAAAAAGTCATCACTCTGGATCTTGCCCTGATGGTCGCAGGCACCAAATACAGAGGCCAGTTCGAGGAGCGGATCAAAGCCGTCATGGACGAGATCAAACGTGCCAAGAACGTGATTCTTTTCATCGACGAACTGCATACGATCGTCGGAGCAGGTTCCGCTGAAGGTGCCATGGATGCATCTAACATCATTAAACCGGCACTGAGCCGGGGTGAGCTCCAATGCATCGGGGCGACCACGATGAACGAATACCGCAAGTTCATCGAAAAAGACGCCGCTCTCGAGCGACGCTTTCAGCAAGTCAAGGTTGAGGAACCTAGCGTTGAAGATGCCATTCTTATTCTTCAGGGGCTTCAGTCCAAGTATGAATCTCACCACAAAGCCGACTATACCAGTGAAGCGATCGAAGCATGCGTGAAGCTCTCCGCTCGCTACCTGACTGGTCGATTCCTGCCAGACAAAGCCATCGACATTCTCGATGAGGCAGGTGCCCGCGCCCGGATCACATCCCTGACACGCCCACCTGAAATCAAGAACTTGGAGCACGAAGTCGAAGAGATCGTCGGCGAGAAAGAAGCTGCCATTAAGGACCAAGACTTCGAAAATGCCGCCGCTCTTCGCGACAAGGAGAAGAACAAACGTCAGGAGATGGAGGAAATCCTCGAAGAATGGCGCGCCACCAACGAAGAGAAAATTGTCGTTGTTGATGACGAAGACATCATGGGCATCGTTGCCAAATGGACTGGCGTTCCCCTTCAGCGGATGGAGGAGAAAGAAACTGAGAAACTCCTCAAAATGGAGGACGAGCTCAAGAGCCGAGTCATCGGTCAGGACGAAGCAGTCACTGCGATCTCGAAGGCACTTCGCCGCAGCCGCGCCGATTTAAAGGACCCTCGTCGTCCTATTGGTTCCTTCGTATTCCTCGGGCCAACCGGTGTCGGTAAAACCTACCTTGCCCGAAACTTAGCTGAATTCATGTTCGGTGATGCGGAAGCGCTCATTCAAATCGACATGTCTGAGTACATGGAAAAATTCACGAGCAGCCGACTCATTGGCTCGCCTCCTGGATACGTCGGATACGAAGAAGGCGGTCAACTGTCCGAGGCAGTTCGACGCCGCCCTTACTCCGTTGTTCTTTTTGACGAGATCGAAAAAGCTCACCCGGATGTGATGAACCTTCTCCTCCAGATTCTGGAAGAAGGAATGATCACTGACAGTCTTGGCCGCAAGATCGACTTCCGCAATACGATCATCATCCTGACTTCCAACGTGGGAGCGGATGTGATCAAGGGTCAAGTATCCGTCGGGTTTGGCTCCATGGGAGGTGGAGATCAAAACTACGAAACCATGAAGGACAAGATTCTTGAGAGTGCCAAAGAAGCGTTCAAGCCAGAGTTTCTTAACCGCCTCGACGAAAAAATCGTCTTTCACGTACTTGATCGGGAGGACCTCACCCAGATTGTGGATCTTGAAATCAATACCGTCCTCAAGCGCCTCGCTGAAAAGGACATTATTCTCAAGCTCGACAAGAAGGCCAAGGACTACCTCATCGAGGAAGGTTACGATCCAAGCTACGGAGCCCGCCCCATGCGTCGTGCTGTCGAACGCCATATTGAAGACCCGCTCGCTGATCACCTCCTTCGCGGAGACATTACCCCGGGTCAGCGGGTCAAAGTAACCCACAAGAAGAGCGAAAAATATCTCACCTTCAAAGCGGAGGACGTTGATGACGGTGACAAAGATACGGTGGAACCGGTCTCCACCGTTGAAGGCTGATTCTTCAATTAACTGAAATTTTCGAACAGGCCGGGGCAGACGCTCCGGCCTTTTTCGTTGTCCGGCGAACCGATCACATATCCTTAAGCATGTGCCGGTTTTTACTGACATAACTAACTCCTGACCAAAGGGTCAGAATCAGGCTCAACCAGTTCAATACCTGCCCGAGGTGATCAGGCCCCAGGTAGAATGAATCGAATACGGGCTTGAGAAACTGAAGCAGAGGCTCCGAGGACGCCAGGAAGATCAGGAAATAGATAATAGTGACAATCTGAATAATGGTTTTGTATTTCCCAAGATTCTCCGCTGCCAAAACGACGCCTTCGGCTGACGCTAGCAACCGGAGCCCAGTAACCAGAAACTCGCGCGCAAGAATGACGACTACCATCCAGGCGGGAATCAGTTCCAGTCGAGTCAGCAACACAAAGCCCGCGCACATGAGGACTTTGTCAGCCAGCGGATCCATCAACTTTCCGAAGTTGGTGATCAACTGGTGTTTCCTCGCAAGATATCCGTCCAGAAAATCCGTTATCGCGGCGATGGCAAATATCAGCAATGCAGCGGTCTGGGCATACGCAACTCCCTCGAGCGAGAGAAGAGCAACAAAGACAAAAGACAGGAACAGTCGTGCTACGGTCAGTTGATTGGGCAGGTTCATAAATTGATCGAACCTGAAACTAGTCCGCAGTTTCCCCCGCGGCAATCAAAGGAACGCGGCAGTTTTTCGAAAGATCATTTCAACCTGACCAATCCTACAGACTGGAAATCGGCCGAATTTGGTGAATTTTCCGCTGTCCGCTCGCCGGTTTTGCCAGGTGATTCGGCTCAATCTTCGGAATTTCCGGCTTCACTGGATCCAACTTGTCAATTTTCTCAACGACAACGCTTTCGAAATCAGCCTCCGGCGCCTTAGGCTGAAAAATTCGCCCGGAATATGCCTGCGCATCCGCCACCGCAGTGCGCATTCCGATTGAAGATGTTTTTGATTGGTCGCTAACCAGCAATTCATCAGGTGCTTCCGACGCACTGGACTCTTCCTTCGCAGGCCCTTCCAGAGGTTGTGCACGCAACCGAGTTCGATTCATCAGTTGGCCAGGATACCCTGGAAGTTCCTTTGCTGACGCCAGCTTGCTCGATCCAACAACATCCACTGCTTCCTCAATAGTCGACTCAAGCTCCACAATCTGATCCGTTTCATTCAACTTGGCTTCCGAAGCCCTGGCCCCCGGGGTATCGACCAAAGCTTGCACATCGATCTCCGCAAAGAACCGCGAAGCCCGCTCCTCCACCGGCGAGAATAGTGCGATCACTACCACGTGGACCAAAGTCACCAATAGTAAGACGCACACAGTCTGGATCGAGGAAGTCATATAATTAATCAATTTTATAGAGAACGAATCGCCGCAGCCTGCCGTGCGATTGGGTTGATCTGTAACTCATCAAAACCCGAAGGTTTTGAATGAGGACGCAACAAACGATCTCGGATGGAATGGTATTGCTTTTTGCCACCCTCGAGGGCTTCCAGCTCGCCGCTATCGTCTCCCGACGAGTCCGAGACGGGCGACTTCTCTGCCGCGAGACGATCTCCAATTGCCCTTTCCACATCACAGAACTTGCGCTCGAACAACCTAGCCAGATTATCATGAAACTTTTGTAGTTCGGCGATCCTGCGTCGTAAATGAATCGCAAAACTCATGCGAGCAAGAATGGCAGGCGTCGCCACCATCAACGCAACGGCAAGAAATCCCAAGGCACTTCCAACAATCGGCATGGCACTTTCAAGATTTGCCGCGGTATCCAACCCGCCCATCAAAGTCCAAACAAAACCGATCAAACCCAGAAGGCCGGCTGAGGCACCAATCAACCGAAATCCAGCCATTCCCGTTTGAAGCAGAGCTTGTGCCCCTTGAAGCCCAGACTGAAACGATTGACGTAAGGTCAGCGTTTGATTTTCAGACATCGTCCCAGCATCTTGTACCAAATGCTGCATGCCATTTCTTGGCTCTCTCGACCCAAGTAGCTGAAACGCCGCTTCCTTCGCGCCAGCCAGGTAGATCACATACTGTGGTGAACTATCGCTTTTCCACCCTTCTTCAAATAGCTCCAGCGTTGTCCTTGATTCCCGCAATCGTTTATCGAACCGCTGATCTGAACCGATCGATTTTCTCAATTGGAGAATCTTTGATACGATCATTACCCAACTCACAATGGAGAGCATGAACATAAGCCATAAGACCAGTTTCCCTGGAAAGACCGGCTGATCCAATGCCGTCTGAATACTTCCAAGGACAGGAATAAGAGTGAGAGTTCCAAACATGAGGCGACCCGAGGGTGAAATTACTTAACTTTTATAAAATATCAGGTTTTTTTAATAAAACAAGGCGTCTTGTCCTGAATTCGGCGATAATTCTTTTAAATATCTCTCAATCTAAAATTGGCTTCGCTTTGTAATCGAATTATAAAGAGTCCGGCCGCATCCTCTTCAGTGATCTAAATTTCGTTCTTTCAAACCCAATCCACACCCCACGATTCAATCCCATGACAGGCCTTATTATCGTCCTCCTCATTATCGCGATCCCAGTTATCGCCGTCATTTTCGTCATCGGCCTATACAACGGCCTCGTGAAACTGAGAAACCGCTACAAGAACGCATTTGCCCAGATTGATGTGCAGCTGAAGCGCCGCTACGACCTGATTCCGAACCTCGTCGAGACCGCAAAATCCTATATGCAGCACGAGCGTGAAACGCTCGAAGCAGTGATTCAGGCACGAAATTCTGCGAGCTCCGCCAGAGAACAGGCGGCAGCCGATCCGGGCAATCCATCAGCCATGTCTGAACTAGCGTCAGCAGATTCCGGTTTAGGTGGAACTCTCGGTCGCCTCTTTGCTCTTTCGGAGGGCTATCCCGATCTGAGAAGCAACCAGAATATGCTTCAACTGCAGGAAGAATTGACTTCAACTGAATCGAAAGTCGCCTTTGCTCGTCAGGCATACAATGACGCTGTCATGAATTTTAACAACAAACTCGAGATGTTCCCGTCCAACCTGATTGCCGGCATGTTCAAATTTGTTCCTGCAACGATGTTTGAAGTTTCCGATGAATCCGAACGTAATCCAGTTCAGGTGAAATTCTGATTCACTATCTGACAAACCCACTTGAGGCTGGCATTTTCTCCCACCTCAGCGGTAGCAATGGACTTCTTCGAACATCAGGAACAAGCACGCCGAAAAACCGGCCTCTTGATTCTATATTTTGCGCTGGCTCTGGCCGGAATCATAGCCGCTACCTACGCCCTCGTCGTTGGTCTGCTATCTGTCACAGGTGAAGATTTTGGAGTGCAGGGAAGCCAATTCTGGCGTCCTACGGCCCTGATCGGAACCTCGGCCGCGACACTCCTCGTCGTATTTCTTGCATCCGCCTTCAAGTCCATGCAGCTCTCCGGCGGAGGAAAAGTTGTCGCCAGTGAACTGGGCGGAAGAGAACTGGATTCCAACACCATCGATTTCCACGAACGCCGCCTTCTTAATATTGTTGAGGAAATGGCGATCGCCTCAGGCGTTCCTGTCCCGACCGTCTATGTGATGGACAAAGAAGGCTCAATCAATGCCTTCGCTGCCGGCAAAACGACCAGTGACGCCGTCATCGGTGTCACCCGAGGTTGTATGACTCTCCTCACTCGCGACGAACTGCAGGGCGTCATCGCCCACGAGTTCTCTCATATCCTCAACGGCGACATGCGGCTCAACATCCGCCTGATGGGGATCCTCTTTGGCATTCTCTTTCTCGCCCTCATGGGAGAAATGCTAATGCGTAGCACCTTCTACAGTCGATACTCTTCACGCAAGGGAGGAGGCACTTTTGTTATCCTTGCCGCTGGGCTCGGACTAATCGCGATTGGCTATGTCGGCAGCTTCTTTGCCCGCCTCATCAAAGCTTCGATATCACGGCATCGCGAATTCCTCGCCGATGCATCGGCCGTCCAATTCACTCGAAATCCCGATGGTCTCGGAGGAGCCCTCATGAAAATCGGAGGTCTTTCCTCGGGCTCATCAATCGCCCACCCCATGGCCAAAGACGCCAGCCATCTATTCTTCGGAAACGCGATTTCTTCGAGCCTGCTCGCAACCCACCCCCCATTGGAAACCCGTATTCACCGGCTCCTCCCAAGTTGGAGTGGGCGGATCAAAGCCACTTCTTCAACTCCCATATCGCAGAAAGAAGACAGCCAGACCAAACGATCCCCGCTCACTTCCTGCATCGCAAACGGCCATTCTAAAATTCAACTAACAGAAGCCGAAGCAGCAGAGAGCTTACGCTCTCTTCACCCCGAACAAGTCGACTTGGGTGCGGCAGTTCACCAGGGACTCCCCAAGCACTGGACGACAGAATGTCGCACCACCAGCGGAGCTCAATCCATGATCTTCGCCCTTCTGCTCGCCCAGGACGAGAAAGCGCGACTCGAAGAACTGGAATTGCTCAAGGCGAACGTCGATAAAGCTACGCTCAAGACCCTCTCGCGATTGTTCACCGAAGTTTACTCTGCTCACTCCACCATCAAACTGAGTCTGGTAGACCTTGCCATCCCTTCCCTCCGTCATCTTTCCATCGAGGAATTCCAACAATTCAGGGATCTCACTCACCAGCTGATCACGATTGATAAAAAGGTGAATTTGTTCGAGTTCACCCTCCTCCAAGTAGTGACCCGCCATCTCGACACCTGGTTTGGGCTCCGAAAACCTTCACGAATCAAATATCGATCATTTCGTCACTTGGCCGACGAAACCGGCATCCTCTTGTCCACCCTTTCGGTGCTCGGTCGACCTGACAACGACAGCCATTCCCGAGAAGCGTTCGATGCCGCTACCCAGCCCCTCGAGGAAAACTCACGTATTTCGATTCCTCACAAAAGTGGGGATCAATGCGGCCTCGACAGAATCGATGCCGCCCTGCAGAAATTTGACTGTGCCAGCCCCACAGTGAAACGAGACCTTCTCGAAGCATGCGCCAAAAGCGTTCTTGCAGACGGAGCTATTTCGAGTCGCGAGTCTGAGTTAATTCGTGCCATCGCGGATGCCATCGGGTGCCCCATCCCGCCATTCGTCAGAGCAGCACCTCTGATCTGACAGCACCATAGATCCAATGAAGCCGGAAAAGACGTCACATTCTGGCACCCGAGCTATGAAACGCGGGTCTCGAATCGTCCTTACCTTTGGAGGAGTTTCACAAACAACTCTGATGTTTTTGCGAAAGAATCCGCATAATCGGCACGTATAGAACATCAGACTACAAACACAAACCCGCACCGCTATCACTCCGCGCTGTCAAAGACCTCATGAATCCAATCCGATCCCACCACTTGTTTATCGCACTAGTAGCCCTATTGGCATCGCTCTTTGATCTTCCAGCTCATGCGCAGGAGACAGAAACTGAATCGCTCACATTCCAACAGTTTCCTTCCCGATTTCACTCGCGCAATCCGCTGACTCCCACCTCGGAGATCATGATTCAGTTCAGCCAGCCTGTTTTACCCGATTCCACTGGTCCGTTTCTCTTTCTCTACGACAAACCGAATGAACGCCTCGTCGAAGTCACTGCATCACGGCCCAAAAAATCCCGCATCAAAACGTTCCTCGACGGAGAAACTCTCCCTGTTCCTGCCGATCATTTCGTTCTGATTCAACCAACATCACCCCTCCCGCTCAACGGCACCTGGTATCTGAACGTCAGAACCGGCCTCAAAAGTTCCGACGGCAAACACCAGATCGTCGAAAGCCATCTCGACTACATTGGCTCTCTCAACTCATTCGAAATCGATGAAATCGACACCTACAATCCCTACAACGACGACAGCAAAATTGTGATTCGACACAATAAGTCATACCTCAATCCAATATTCGATTCCGCCAAACTCAGCGAATTCATTTCCATCTCTCCTCGCCCTGAAAATTTTTCGATTGAAGCAACCAACTACCAAATCCAGTTGCTCGGCGATTTCGACTACGGGACCACTTACGAAGTTGCCCTCAAAGATGGCATCATCGCCAACGACAAGACCCAACTTGCCCAGTCATTCAAAGAATCAACATCCTTCAAGCCCAACGAAGGCTTCGTTACCTATCCCGCCTACTCCACCACCCAAAACGCAACTGGCCACCGACGATTCGATGTGAAAACTGGAAATCTCACCGGTCTTCGCACCCGAGTGAAGCGACTAAACGGAGACAATTTAATCCTCGCACTTCGAGAATACAGTGAGAAATACGAAGGCTGGGGAGAGAAAGAAACACTCCCCTTTACCTCCGTTCCCGGAAAACAGATCTATGACCAATTCCGCGGTGCAGAGGCTGAGATCGACAATACAGAAACGATCTCGCTGCAGTGGGATGATCTCACTGAGAAATCAAAGACCGGAGCATTCTACCTTTGTTCCGAAGGGCAATCCGCCACACGAGAAAAGCTCGCCGTCGGCGCTCAATCGATCATTCAGCTAACTGACATTGGACTAGCCTGGAAACAATCGAGCCAGGGCACTCTTGTCTACGGGTTCTCGCTTCAATCCGGAACACCTCTTTCCGGGCTAAGCCTTCGACTCGTCGATGAAAACGCAGCAGAAATCACGACCGCTCAAACAGGAGATGATGGCATTGCTCAGTTCGAACCCGACAGCTATCTCGAGGCATCAGGACAAAAATTCCTCGACGCTTCGCTGGGAACAGACCGACATGTCATTCAATTTCACGAAGAGTTAAATTCTCTCGGGCTCTGGAAGTTCTCTGTCTCGCAGCGATGGGATGAAATTCAGGAGGGCGAACGCCGCACACTCGTTTTCACCGACCGGAACGTCTACAAACCCGGTGATGAAGTGAAGATCAAAGCGATCTCGCGCTTCGTCGACGAGGACAAACTGCTGGGCGCTGGAACCGGTTCCGCAGTTCTTAAAATCCTTGACCCACGCCACCGAAAAATCCTCGAGCGAGACATCAATTTCGGCCAATCGGGAAGTTTCGATGATACCTTCACCCTCCCGACGGCGGGCCTGGGATGGTATTCAGTTGAAATCGACTTCAACCCCAAAGACACCGAAGACGATAGCAACTGGAGACTCTTCGCGAATCACTCCTTTCAGGTCGAGGAGTATCGCGTCAACACCTTCGAGATCGACATCGCGACCGAGGATTCCTATGACGCCGAACAACCATTCGAAATCCCTGTGTCAGCGAAATACTACATGGGTAAGCCCCTCTCCAAAGCAGAGCTGCAATGGAATCTCTACGCCTACCTCGACTATCCACGTCCTCGCGGCTTCGATGATTTCGATTTTGGCGATCTCGATGAAGGTAGATCAACTCACAGCGCAGATGGAACCCTACCCCTGTCCGGCAAAGGATCAGCCACCGTGAAATTCTCACTCCCGGAACAAACCACCAGCCCCGGGCCTCGTTCCGTGACCTTGACCACACAAGTCACTGACGCCAACCAGCAAACGATCTCCAATACGAAACGGTTTACGGTTCATAGCTCCGACTACTACTTAGGTATCGGCCAGCCCGACGGCGTTCATCGCGCAGGCGACACGGCAATATTTTCCATCGCCGCCGTTTCGCCGGAAGGAGAGGCCTTCACCACACCCGTCGACGCGACCGTCCTCGTTGAAAAAGAAATCTGGAACACCGTCAAAGTCATGGGCGCGAACGGACGCATGACCCACCGTCAGGACAAGCGCCTCCAAACCATATCCGAGACGTCAACACTGCTTGAAACCAAAACCGATCCTGAATCAGGCCTGACCCACGCAACCCCTTATCCGATCGCCTTTAGAGAAGCTGGCGATTTCGTGATCACCCTAACCTCGCGGGACTCACAAAACCGGCCGGTCATTACTCGCACTGAATTCACCGTTATTGGAGCCGAAGAACCCTCATGGTCCTGGTATGACGTGATCCGCATCGATCTCACCCCAGACAAGAACTCTTACGGCATTGGCGATACGGCCAAAGTGCTCGCAAGGACTCCTGTCTTTGGTTCCGCCTTACTGACCACAGAAAGAGGAGGCGTTCGATCCACTAGATCGATTACGATCGATCAATACGAAACCATTCTCGACATCCCCATCGAAGAAGGAGACGCACCCAACATATTTGCCTCACTTTTGATCATACGAGGATCGGGGGAAAGTCCTCACATTCATACTTCGGCAGACTACAGGCTCGGCTACTGCGAGCTCAAGGTTGACGATCCGGCGAGCCACCTCACCGTCAATCTCGACAAGGGAGAGTCCGAATACTACCAGCCAGGGGAAATAGTCGATATATCAGCGCAAATCAGCGATCACCTTGGTAATCCTATCTCCGGATCTGAGGTAACTCTTTTTGCTGTCGATGAAGGCGTCCTTAGCCTAACCGGACACAAAACACCCGATCCTCATCACGTCTTTCACGAAGAATTCCCCCTCTCAATATTCACCGGCCAAAGCCTCTCCGACCTCCTGCCCGAGAACCCCCTCGAACAGGACTTCTCGAACAAAGGCTACGTCATCGGTGGTGGTGGAGCGAATCAAGGAATCGACCCGAATCGAGTCCGCAAAGACTTCAAAGCACTCGCCTTCTGGGAGCCATCCCTTCTCACCGACAGCGACGGCAGAGTGACAACTTCGTTTGTCGCGCCGGACAACCTCACGACATTTCGTCTCATGGCGGTTGCGTCAAAAGGCAATCGGTTCGGACACAACGAATCCCCCGTAGTCATCAACAAGCCGCTCATCATCGAACCAGCCCTGCCGGGATTCACCAATATCACAGACCAGATCGACGTGGCCGCAGTGCTCCACAACAACACGGGTCGAACTCAGGAAATTGAAATCAACGTTCATCTCGACGAGCACGCCGTATTTATCGGGACAATCGGCGACAAAGTCCCCACCTCTCAGGTGGGCAGCGAAAGCACCACCTTACGAACCGCAACAGCCTTCCTCGAACCCGGTGCCACCGAAACGGTTTCCTTTCCCATTGCTCTGACTTCGGTCGGCGAAGCCAAGTGGAATTGGAACGCCCGGTCCAGAACCGACACCACTCTTCGTGATGCGACCGAGTCCACCCTCCAGGTTGGCTATCCCCTTCCCCTACTTCGCGAATCACACAGCTTCATGATCCGCGACGGACGCAGCCTCGAAAATGCATTGCAGGCAGTCGATCCCCGACTTCTCGAAGGAAACGGAAACGTCGAACTAACATTGTCTAACTCACGTCTCGTCAACGCCGTCGACGCACTCGACTACCTCTTGCAGTATCCTTATGGCTGTGTCGAACAAACCACTTCCAGCCTCATCCCGTGGCTGAGCACTTCGCAACTTCGGCAAGTCATGCCTCAGCTCGACAAATCTGAAGAAGAAACAGAAGCGATCATCAAAAAAGGAATCGACCGCCTCTTTTCCATGCAGACGAGCGACGGAGGGCTCGGTTACTGGCCGGGTTCGACTCAGTCCATGTTATGGGGAAGCGCCTACGGAGGCATCGCGATTGCTCTCGCTCAGCAACAGGGAATCGACGTGCCCGAAGGCCGAGCGAAATCACTGTGGGACTACCTTTCCAAAAATCTTAGGAACTCAGCTGATGCCAAAGATACCTACGACCTGTCTCAGCGTTGCCTCGCCAGTTATTCTTTGGCTCTCGCCGGGGTCAACGAAACGTCCTATCACGAAGTGCTTTTCAACAAGCAGAAACAACTGCCGGCAGAGGCCCGGGCCCTCCTTGCCCTGGCCATGATTGAAAGCGGCACAGACACACCCGACAAGGTTGAGATTTTGCTCTCAAACGATCCCAAGGTTCCTGTCTCCGAAGTTTCGTGGTACAAGCAGCCATACATCGCCGCGACTCGACTACTTGCAGAAGTGCGCCATAACCCCGGCAGTGACAGGGTCGACTCCCTAGTCGACGAACTCATGAAACTACGGCAGCCACGCCGCGGTTGGGGCAGCACCTATTCCAATGCCTGGCCGCTGATTGCCTTAGCGGAATACAGCAACTCGGAGGCTGCAACCCTCTCAGCCAACGAAATTGATATCGCACTCGGTGATGAATCCAGCCAGATTTCGCTGCCCGGAAACCCCGGCAGTGGAAATGCCACCTTCTCCTTCGACGGCTCGATCAAGGACAAGAATCTCACCGTCTCACCGCTGGGCGCTGCCCCGGTTTACGCGACATTAACCATCGCGACCCGACCCGAACTGGCTCCCCTCGAACCCGAGAATCGTGGGTTTTCGATCAAAAGAATTTATCAAAAAGTGGAGACCGATGGATCCATCAGTGAAGCTCACGATCTTCAAGTGGGAGACCTCATTCTCATAACGCTCGACATTAACCTTCCTGCCGGAAAAGAGAACTACATCGCGATCGATGACCCGCTTCCCGCCATCTTCGAGGGCGTTAACCCCACCTTCAAATCACAGGCCACCCAGCGCGTTAACCGCGAGCGAAAGAGCCGAACGCTCTACGCCAATTTTCGCGAACTGCAAAAGGACCGAATGTTATTCTTCGCCGACTACATCTCACGTGAAGGCGACTACTCGCTTCAATACCTGGCTCGTGTTGTCGCTCCTGGAGAAGTCACCGCTCCCCCCGCCAAAATCGAGGCAATGTATGAACCTCAGCGTTTTGGCCTCAGCGGCACGGAGCGAATCTCCGCCCGAGCCTTACCACTAAAATCGGACAAAGTCGCCTTGCGCTAAATTGATAGACTAACACTCAACCAATGAAGCGGAAATCGACCATCTTCCTGACCTTAGGCCTGCTTGCCTACGGCTTGGCATTGTACGTCGTTCCTTTGTTCTTCGAACTTCCCGCTGAATTGGAACAAGGTCCACCACGCGGCTTGCTTTTCACCGATCGAAATGGCCAACCGGTGAGACGTTTACTCGACGGAGATCTTCGGGCGGATGAACCGGCAAGGTTCGACGAATTCCCTGACATGCTAATCAAGGCAACCCTTGCCGCCGAAGACTCCCGCTTCTATTCGCACAACGGCATCGACTACCGCGGCATCGCCCGAGCGGTTCGTGATGCGGTGATCAAACGCCGATTCGTATCAGGTGCCTCCACCGTCACCCAGCAAACCATCAAACTTTATTCGGAAAAACGTTCGCGCGACTTCAGCACCAAGATCATCGAAGCGTTCACCGCAAGGAAGCTGGAAATGTTTGCAGACAAGGAAACCATTCTCACTGCTTACCTCAACCGGCTCCCCTATGGCAACCAATTCACAGGAGCTCGGGCTGCTGCGAGAGGCTATTTCGGAAAACCTTTGAGTGACCTGTCCGTGGCCGAGGCCGCGCTGCTGGCAGGATTGCCCAACAAACCTTCCCGGCTCAACCCATGGCGCAACCTCGACGAAGCCCGAAGGAGACAGCTCTGGATCCTCCAGCGGATGGCTGACGAAGGCTACATCACTGAAGTCGAATTCGCTTCTGCTCTCGTCGAACAGCTCAGTCTTTTGCCCGGCGCTGCCCAAACTTTTCAGGCGCCTCACTTTGTGAATCTCGTGACCGATTTGGATTCCGATTCGGTTGAACTGGCAGAAGCATCGGGCCATCCAGTCGAAACCACTCTGGATCTCGACCTCCAGCATTTCGTTGAAAGCTCAGCTGCCGCCGAACTGACGCGGCTCAGTTACGAATCAAACGAGTCGAATGATCTACAAGCCGCCGTCGTCGTCATCGAAAATCGTACCGGCGAAGTGCTGGCCCTGACTGGGTCCCGCTCATTTTTTGGCTCTCGCGCCGGCCAAATCAACGGAGCCTGGACCCCTCGCTCACCCGGCTCGACTCTCAAGCCCTTTACTTACCTACTCGCCCTCGAACGGGGCTTCACCGCCTCCACCATCCTGGCCGATACTCCAATCGAATATGTGACTTCCACCGGGACCTACCAACCCGTCAACTTCGATCGCAGGTTCAACGGCCCCGTCTCCCTTCGGCGCGCGCTCGCTAACTCGCTCAACGTACCTGCCGTCAAAACGCTCGAGGATATTGGTGGATCGGAAGTTCTGCAGCGCCTCCTCGTAGAAGATCTTCAATTTTCCACCCTCGCCAAAAAATCATCAGAGTACGGCCTTGGACTCACTCTGGGTAATGCAGAAGTTCGGCTACTGGAGTTGTCCAATGCCTACGCTTGCCTCGCCAGGTTGGGAGTCTACCGACCCTTTCAACTAACCACGCCATCGACTCAACAGGGTTCGGTCAACAACACAACCCTGTTTGATCCATCAGCTGCCTGGCTAATCGCAGATATTCTCTCTGACGAGAAAGCCCGAGTGGAAGCCTTCGGATTCAACTCGCCTCTCCAGCTCCCCTTTCGAGCTGCAGCGAAAACCGGGACCTCGACCGACTTCCGCGACAATTGGACCATTGGTTATACTCCTGAATTCACCGTCGGCGTTTGGGTAGGCCGCTTCGACAATCGCCCTCTCAACAAAATATCCGGCGCGATTGGCGCGGCTCCGATTTTCCATCGCGTCATGGTTCGACTCCATGAAGACCGAGAACCCACATGGTATCCGACGCCAGAGAATGCTGTCCAACAACGCGTCGACCGTGTCAGCGGTCGCCTCGCTGGCCCCAGCGAACTCCCCGATTCCCGCACCCGAACGGAATGGTTTGTCGGAGGCCAATTGCCCCTGTCCTCCAAGGCGAGGCACTACGACAAAAATGGGAAAACCCTGCTTCCGCTTTCCTATTCCAACTGGTGGCATAGCGAGGCGAACAACCTTTCGCACATCGCTTCACTGACTCCTATCCGCCATCAGGCGATACCTCCAGTATTCCGTATCACCAGCCCAATGGCTGGCACAACTGCCTTTCTCGATCCCGATCTACCAGGACAAGGAAGCAGGTTCCCGCTCGAGATCACAGGAACTGGTTCCGAGAAAATCGAATGGTCCAGTCCCAGCCTACCCATCGAAAGCGAAGGCGAGTTCAAATGGGTGGTGTTGAAACCCGGCCATCACGAGGTCGTTGCCCGAGACCAAAAAACCGGCAATGAAGTGACGACCCAACTCACTGTCGTAGCCCTGTGAGCCGAAAAGGCAGCGCTATCGCCTACCCTTCTTTCCGCTTCAGTTGAGGAAAAAGCACCACGTCGCGAATCGACTCGGCACCAGTCAGCATCATGATGAGGCGATCAATACCAATTCCGATTCCACCCGCAGGAGGCATGCCGTATTCCAGCGCGAGCAGGAAGTCTTCGTCAATCTTTTGAATTTCTTCACCAGCCTGGTCCTCAAGTCGCTTGCGCTGCACATCAGGATCATTGAGCTCTGAATACCCGGGGGAAATTTCAACTCCGTTAATGATGAGTTCATAGACATCGACCACTGAGTCATCTGAAGTATTTTGCTTCGCCAGTGGCACCAATTCTTTCGAGACGTGTGTCACGAAAATCGGATCGACAGATTTCTCTTCCACTAACTTTTCAAATACCTGTTGGGAAATCTCGTAGTCCTCCATATCGGGAGAAATCTCGACTCCCAATTCTTTGCAACGAGAACGACGCCCCTCCAAGTCAATCTCCCACCAGTCGGCACCGGCGGCATCGGCTACCAGTTCCTTATAAGGAGCCCGACGCCATGGACGCGACAAATTGATTGTTTTGGTAACATTGCCTTCAAGATCTTTGTGTTCAATTTTTAAGCCGCCGCAGTACTTCTCAGCGAGGTGACAGATCATGTCTTCAACCATGTCCGCCATTTTCTCAAAGTCAGCGTAGGCCCAATAGGCCTCCAACATGGTGAACTCAGGATTGTGGCGGCGACTGATCCCTTCGTTCCGGAAACTGCGATTGAGCTCGAATACTTTATCGAAGCCACCCACGAGAAGGCGCTTCAAATAAAGCTCTGGCGCGATACGCAAATACATGTCCATGCTCAGGGCATTGTGGTGGGTCTCAAAAGGCTGAGCCGCAGCCCCACCTGGAACATCCTGCAACATCGGAGTCTCCACTTCCATGAAACCAAGGTCACCGAGATAACGGCGAATCTCGGCCACCATCTCGCAACGCTTTTTGAAAATATCACGCGAGCGTTCGTTAGCGATCAGATCCAGATAGCGCTGACGATATTTGATCTGTGGATCCACCACTCCATGCCACTTCGAAGGCATCGGACGAAGTGATTTGGAAAGCACGGTCACCAACTTGGCTTTCACAGAAGGCTCACCCACCTTGGTGGTAAAGGTCTCGCCCTCGATCCCGACCCAGTCGCCGATATCGAGTTGCTTGTAGATGGCCCATTGCTCGTCACCGATCGCCTTTTGATTCACGAAAATCTGAATTCGGCCATTCAAGTCGGAAATATCGAGAAAGTTACTCTTCCCCATGTCCCGCAGCGCCGTGATACGGCCGGCAATACGTACCGGCAATTCTTCTTCAAAATTCTCGCGGAGTTGTCCAGGTGCGTGCGTTGTGTCGTAACCTTGTCCAAAGGGATCCACACCCTGCTCACGAAGGCTGTCGAGTTTCTCACGGCGGACCTTCAATAGCTCTCCAAGATCTTCAGCTTGCGGGGGCTCGTTTTGTTCTGACATAGGACTGGCTTAGGAATAAGGTTAGAAAAACAGCACGCAAGGATGATCGACCACGCCGAAAAATCAACCGAAGTTCCAATCTCATCCAATCGAACCGGGGCGGCTCCCGCTACTTTTCTCGGCAACAGAATGCAGCATTTCTATCAATTGTTCCAGAGAACGCTCACGAGTATTTGAAGTCTGCCTGTAAACTGCCACTGTTTTTGCTATGTCCCGACCATCCGTTCTCATCATCGGCCACGGCTATATCGGAGCGGCTCTCGGAACTGCTTTGCACCGTGCCGGGCACTCCATCATTGGAGTCAGCCGATCCCACCCGGCCCAGAAAGACTACCCTCTGGAGGCCGCCGACGTGAGCAATCCGGATTCGATACGTGAGCTAAAGGCCAAAATGAAGAGCGCTCTTCCCGAAGTCATCGTGCACTGTGCCGCTTCAGGGCGAGGAGGCGGGATTGATTCATACCGCTCCGTTTACCTCAATGGCATGCACCTATTGCGAGAAAACTTTCCAGCGATCCCAGTCATATTTACCAGCAGCACCAGTGTCTACGCCCAAACAGATGGCTCCGTTGTGACGGAGGATTCAGACACAACTCTCACTGGCGAGACTGGTCAAATTCTCCTCGAATCCGAATCAGTAGCCCTTGAAACTGGCGGGACCGCCCTCAGGCTTGCCGGAATCTATGGCCCCTCCCGCAGTATTTACCTCAGGCGGCTCCTCGAAGGAACTGCTGCCATCGAGACAGGAAACAAGAGCCGTTTTCTCAATCAAATCCATCAGGCCGATGTGGTTTCCGCCATCAGGCATGTGATAGATCAGGGCATCGAAAGCCATTCAGGGCGCACCTACAACGTCGTTGACGACGGTAATTTGAATCAACGCTCCTGTTACGAGCAACTCGCGGCCGCATTGGAGTTGCCACTACCATCTGAAGCCTCCACCAAAGAAACTCCAAAGCGTGCCTGGACCAACAAAGCGGTGAGCAACGCCGCCTTGCGAGCGACCGGCTGGCAACCTCAATACCCGTCTCTGATCGAAGCGCTAAAATCAGATGCTTCGCTATTACCGTCAATCAAGGCCCTGCTCGGTTAAACCTATCTAGACTGATTGCCCAATCCCCCGGCTGAACTCTGCCACCTTGAATTGCTGACCCATCATCGCCGGATGGGTCAGGGTCTGAAACTGCCTAATCCTTTTCGCGGTTTCAACGTCGGGGGACTTTCCCTCTACCGAGAGTAGCCACGGTCGGGCCGCCTCGATCAGAAAATGATGCTGATCGGTGGATTCTCTTTCCCTCAGTCCTGCCGCCAACCCAGCCTGACGTATATGGCTGAAGTTCACATGCGCCGTGATATCAACTTCACCCGGCGCGTCGAAGGGATCTTCTGTGGCCTCGTGATTGCGGTAACATCGCAAGGTTCCGGAACTCCGGTGAGGAGAAAAGTAGTCTTCTGCCTCATGACCATAATCGATGATCCACCAGAGCCCCCGCTCAAACAATTTCGAGCAAGACGTGGTCCATTCGATGGCCGAAGGACAAATCTCCGTTGTGTATCCCTCTGGAAACTCGGAGCCCAACTCCTTCGCAAATGGCTTAAGCTTTTCGGGCAGTGCCTTCGCCACCCATGCCAGCTTTCCACTTTCAATCCCAACCTGCCATTCGCTCCAGCCCCCCCCTTCAAACCGGAGCCGGTGCACAGGAAATGCATCGAGTAATTCGTTGCACAGAAATACGCCTTGTTTCGCGGATGCCGCCTCAAGAGATTCCACAATTTTAACTCGATCGGACAAGCCCTCAGACTCGAATCGGCTGGCCAGCCACTCTCGGGTCTCAGGCCGGGGATCGACAATTCGATACTCCAGAATCTCTGCGAGGGGATTACCCGAATCGATCAGTCCTGACAGTATATCGATCGCTAACTGACCGTCGTGGGCACCCTGCTCAACCACCACAAAAGGCAGGTCGGGATCAAAGACTCTGCCCCACTCCTGAATGATGCGCTGGCCCAGAAGAAATCCGAAGGTATTACCGACAGAAACACTCGTATAAAAGTCTCCTCGCCGACCTACTAGCCTCGTCTCGGGCGAAGAGTAATATCCCAGTTCCGGAGCATAGAGAACCAGCTCCATGTAGTCCGAAAAAGAAATCGAGTTTTCCGGACTTTTCTGAATTCTTTGAAAGACGAGATCAAAAAGGCGCGTATCGTGGGAACTGGGCTGTTGTGACGTGAATTCGCACATCGGCTACCACCCTATACGCCTCTCAACCCTTTGACAAAACTCTTCCGTGTCCAACGACTTCGAAGACATAAATTTTGATTCCATCGGCACGACTCAGCCGAAAGAATCACCTATCCCTTTGCCTCCGCCAGACGATCGACCTAAGTTTCGTTCAAAGCGCAAGCGTCGCTTCATCTTCTGGATGAAATTTGTCGGCTTTTTCAGCGTCTTGTTTCTGGTAGTGGCATTAATTGGTAGTATCGGCGCCTTCTTTTACTGTAAACCCCGCCACAACCTTGCTTACTCCTTCGATCTCGCAGAATTGGAGAAAGTGGAAGTCGCGAGCCGGATTTTTGATCGCAATGGGCAGGAGCTAGGGCGTATTTTTGTCCAGAACCGGCGTCCTGTCACACTGGATCAAGTCTCCAATAACTTCGTCAATGCTCTCCTCGCTGCGGAAGACAGTCGTTTCTACGAACACCAGGGAATTGACGTTTACGGCGTGATGCGCGCCGTCTACTACGCGATTCGATCAAAAGAGTTAAATCAGGGTGCATCGACGATCACTCAGCAACTGGCCCGCCAGACCTTTGAGCTGAAGGATAGGACGATCAGTCGAAAGGTTACCGAAATGATCCTTGCTCATCGGATTGAAAAGGAAATCGGGAACAAACAAAAAATCCTCGAGCTCTACCTCAATCGAATCTATTTCGGCAGCGGCTACTACGGAATTGCATCGGCTTCGGAAGGATACTTTGGAAAGGACCCACTCCGACTTTCGGTCGTAGAGGGCGCCACTCTCGCTGCGGCGATTCCAAACCCGTACCACCGGTCCCCGCGATCATTCCCCGAGACTTCCCAGCGCTGGAGAAACCATGTCCTTAATCGGATGGCCGCAGAAGGTTACATCGACAATGACGCGCGTGACCGGGCTCAGAAAACTGCTGTCACCACCATTGCCAAAGGTAACATCACCGGCAAATCTGCCTATGTTTACGAAAAGGTGCGCCAGGAAGTCATCGATTTATTGGGATACGAAGCGGTCTCAAAAGGGGGGTTCCTGATTCACACGACCATTGACGGAGATATTCAGCATTTCGCGGAGTCATCCCTTCAAGATCAACTCGATATAATTGAGAAACATCCCAATTTTGATCACCCTACTCGCGCAGATTACAAAGCTAAAAAAGCAGCGTTCCGAGAGTCAGCAACGCCGGATCAAACATTTCCAGCGCCTAGCTATCTCCAAGGGGCGCTCCTCATGCTGGATAACAGAACCGGAGCCATTATCGCATCGGTAGGAGGGCGCGACTTCAATGACAGCATGTTCGACCGAACATCACAGGGCCGACGTCCTACGGGAACTGCATTCAAACCCTTTGTTTATGCCGCGGCCTTCGAAGCCGGATTTTTCCCGGGAACCCTAGTCGATGACACACCCATGGACGCCCGAAAGGTCATGATTGGAGGCACCACCGGAATTTTGGGCGAGTGGGGACCTGAGTCTTTCGAGAACACCTACGAGAACCGAATCACAGCCCGTCGTGCACTCGCCAAATCGAAAAACTCTGCCTCAGTCCGGATTGGACAAAAAATAGGCACCGAGACAGTCGTCAATTTAGCGACTGAAGCGGGCCTGACTTTTAATGGAGACCTACAGAAGTTCAACGCCACCTTTCTGGGAAGAAACCCCAATTCTCCTGACGAACTCGCCTTAGCCTACACGATTTTTCCGAATAACGGTCGTCGAGCTGACAAGACATTCATCATTTCAAACATCAAGGATACAACGGGCAACTTGATCTATTCCCCGAGAATTACGATGAAAGATGCTCCGGTGATCGACCGATACACCGCCTATCAGATCAACAGCATTCTGACCGATACCTTTGAATACGGGACCGGGAAAAAAGCTCGTCAGGAATACGGCCTCGGCGATTTCCCCGTAGCCGGCAAAACCGGCACTGAATACAATTTCACGGACAACTGGTTCGTCGGCTATACCTCAGAGGTAACTTGCGTCATCTGGGCGGGATTCGATTCCACCAAAACAATCTATTCTTCAGATACCGAAGGTGCTTTCAGTTCCGACACAGTGTTGCCGGTATGGTCGAAAGTCATGAATGCGGCTGCCGAGACTTTCGAGCCCCGTGCTTTTCTGCCACCACCCGATTCGGAGCAGGTGGAAATTTGCCTGAAATCAGGCGAACTGGCAGCAGACCGCTGCTACGAAACAAAGGAAAGTGCCGACGGAATCGCTTCCCAAGTCCGCTGTACCTACGTCGAATACCTCCGCCCAGGCGAGACCAACCTTGAATCGACCTGTAGCATCCACGGGGGATCCCGACGGCGACCTCTCACGAATCAGGGTGGACCACTCCGCGCAGGACACATCGTAGTGGCCTCGGTAGAGCCAGTTCTCCCTATCGCTCCGACCATCATTGGCACTGCGGATCCATACAATTCCATCGCACCGGTGATACGTGCTCGAATTGCCATTGTAGCCGAAGAGGTGCCGCAGAGCGGAATACGAGCAACCCCAGTAGACAACAACGGAATTCCGATTGCCCGGCCTGCACTGATTGAGACGGAGGAAGCCGAACTTCCCGATCACCGAGTTCAACTCCCTTCGCCTCGCGCAATTGAGTTCGAATAGTTCCTGACATTTACGGGGAACCAGATCCATAATCCGGTTCATGCTAACCGTCATTAAACTCCTCATCTCGGCAGGACTTATCTACGTCGTAAACGAAGTGGTCATCACTCGAAGCCGACCGCTTCTCGGAAGCATGCTGGCCTCTCTTCCCCTCGTGTCTCTGATCACCTTTATCTGGATCTGGTTCGGCCTCAAAGATTCACCCGCAGAACAAGCCGAAAAACTGGCGGCGCATTCCACCGGTGTGTTCTGGTTCGTGATTCCGAGCCTTCCGATGTTTTTGATTTTTCCCTGGCTGCTTCGAAAAGGGATCTCATTTTGGCCAAATCTTGCGATTTGCTGCCTCATCACGATGGCGCTCTATGTCGGGATGATATTCGCGCTGAAGCGCTTCGGAGTCGAACTCTAGGATCGACCCGCTACGCCGCAAAACTTTCACCGCAGGAACACGTCACCACGGCATTTGGATTCGTGACCTTGAACCCGCCCTGCTGCAAATCTTCGCTGAAATCGAGCTCTGATCCGGTCACAAACAAAGCACTCTTAGGATCAATCACGACACGCACCTCGTTAGAATCGACCATGATGTCTCGATTCGCCGGTCCGTCGACCAAGTCCATTTTGTACTGCAATCCGGAACAACCGCCCCCGATTACAGCAACGCGAAGGGCACCCGTATCGAGACGCCCCTGCTTCTTCAACAATGAGCGTAACTTTGCCGACGCGCCATCGAGCACCTTAATAAGCGTTTCATTCCCCTGTTTGAAATTCACTTCCATCACAATTCAAAATTCCTTCACGGTTGGCATGCACGCAAGAGGGAAAGAACCCCAATTGCGATAAAAGACGCTACGACCGATTGGCCCGACATCCCCCAATCAAGAAGATAACATCTCTTTCATCTGCTCGAAATAGTCAGCGGCAAATTCCTCTTCAACCGGAGCTGCCTCTAAGGCATCAAAATTTGTTTCGACCATTTCCTCCTTATCCAACTCCTTAAAGAACGAACTCGGCTGACACGGAAGCTTATCTCCATAACGTCGGCGACTGTGACACCATGTGATCGTCAGGTCCTCTTTAGCTCGGGTGATACCGACGTAGAAAAGCCGCCGCTCTTCATCCCGATTGCCTTCCTCCACAGATCGCGAATGCGGCAGGATCCCGTCTTCAACTCCAACAATAAAACAAACCGGGAACTCAAGCCCTTTTGCCGCGTGCATGGTGATCAAGGAAACCCCCTGCCCGGCATCATCCTCCTTATCCTCTTTGTCCTGCATCAGGGCACAGCTATCGAGGAACCCACGCAGACCGCGCTTCGACTTCGAGATATGGTGATGCATGCCCTCAATCAGTTCCGCCACATTGCGTCGACGGTTATCAATTTCCTCCTGATTTTTGCAATTCCTCTTCAGGAAATCCGTGTAATTGATCTCCTTAAGCAACTCCTCCGTCATCGCCGCGTAGTTGGCAGAATCAGTGTTCGCGACATCGGCATATCGGTTGATGAAAGTGGTAAACGTTTCGATGGCTCCCTGCGCGCGCGCAGAAAGAGTCGAAAGAAACTCGAGATCGTTGAGCGTCTCATAGATGCTCATCTGGTGATCGATGCTGAACTGCGTCACCAATCCAATAGTCCCCTGACCAATTCCTCGTGGTGGAGTCGCAATCACCCGGAGCAGACTAACGTCATCATCGTGATTCAGAAAAAGGTAGAGATACCCTAGAATGTCTTTGATCTCACGCCGCTCGTAAAAGGATTGCCCCCCGATCAGCTTATAAGGAATCTCATTCTCACGCAGCTTTTCCTCCATCAAGCGCGACTGAGTATTCATTCGAAACAGGATCGCCATGTCGTCATACTTCCTCCTGTCGATACGGTGGCACTCTAGAATCTCAGCGATAACCCATTCCGCTTCCGTTTCCGCATCCGGCATCGAAACCAACCGGATTTTCTCGCCCTCACCAAGGCTACTCCAAAGCGTCTTTTCGCGGCGATCAAGGTTGTGACGAATCAAGCTGTTTGCCAATCGCAGTACCCGATTGGTGGAACGGTAATTCTCCTCCAACTTGATCACTTTCGGATTTTTGAAGAAACGCTCGAAATCGAGAATATTCGAAATCTCCGCCCCCCTCCATCCGTAGATACTTTGGTCATCGTCGCCCACCACGCAAATATTCTGCTCCTCACTCACCAGCAAGCGGAGCAAATCCATTTGAAGATGATTGGTGTCCTGAAATTCATCCACCATGATGAAACGAAATCGACGCTGCCATTCCCTCTGAACGTCAGGATTTTCCTCCAAACCTTTTACCGCCAAAATCAAGAGGTCATCGAAATCCACCGCGTTGAGCAGCTTCAACTCCCGTTGGTAGGCTCGGTAAACTTCACTGATCAATGAATCTTCCTGATCGCTAATTGGCGTCCCTGTATTTTTCGCCTGACTGATGAGCATGTTGGCCAACTTGGGTTCCAAACTTTCATCTTTCCCCAGCTTTCGAACAATGATGCGGCGCAACAATCCGATTTGATCGCTCTGCGTATAAATCGAAAACGTTTTCTTATAACCGAGTCGTTCGATACACGTTCTCAAGATCCGAACGCATAGGCTGTGAAAGGTACAAATCGTCGCGTCTTCAGCCATCTTACCTTCGACCATGGAGCCAACCCTCTCGCGCATTTCGTTGGCCGCTTTGTTCGTGAAGGTCACCGCCAGAACCTGGCTCGCTGGTATACCATTGTATAACATCCCCGCTATCCGCGTCGTGACGACACGAGTCTTACCCGTTCCAGCACCAGCAAGAATCAAAACCGGACCGTAAATTTGCTCAGCGGCAGAGCGTTGAGGCGGGTTCAGGGCCAGCAGTCCCTTTTTGGCAAGCATTGAGTTGGGAGAAGGCGATAGGAATTAAGAAACGAGAGCACTAAAAGTGAGGCCTTTTTCAAGGCAACTCAACAACATCATACCCGACAACAACGTTTGATCAGCTGATCAAACGGAGCGCAAATGGGTAGCGATAGATGATACCCTTGTTCGCCTCAAGTCCACCAAGAATCGCGAAAATCAGAGCGGCAATTCCGATGGCTGGAATCAGGAGAGCACTCAAGCATCCAACCACGGGAATAACCCCAATAATTCCAGCGGCCACATAAGCAATCAGAACCGAAATTTGAAAATTGAGCGCCTCTTTTCCCTGGTCGTCGACAAAAGGACTTTCGTCTTTTTTGATCAGCCAGATGATCAAAGGTCCCAGAAAACAAGTCACACCGCCAAGAATATGCGCCAGCATGCCCATGGTTTTTTCATCATTCTCCGACATTTTCCCCTTACCAAGTACGTTACTGCTTGCGACAGGAGCCTCGGAGTCAGCAGCATCTGGAGAGCCCTCTTCAAGCTGAGGTGGGCTTTCGTCCCCTGGCTCGGGAGCCGGTTCCGATGACGAGTCGGCTGGAACGTCACTGGGAGATCCCGGAGATGGAGAGTCTTCCACCTTGGGGGGTTCATCATCCTTCGGAGGGGGCGTATCCTGATCACTCATGGTAAATTTGATATGATTTATAGAGGCAAATGACAAGCCAAATAGCCGGGCTTTTGCGATAATCGAATACACAATCTCCGGCATTGATCCACAATAGCATTTCGCTCTACCATTGCGTTCCGATCATTGAGAATGAATATCCTCGTCGTTTCAGATATCCACTACAGCCTGAAGCAGTTTGACTGGCTGGTGAAAAGCGCCCCCGATTTCGATCTCATTGTCATCGCAGGCGATCTGATGGAACTTGCGTCATCCGTAGAGCCGGACACTCAAGCTGTTGTTGTGGAACAATATTTCAGACGTATCTGCAACCAAACTCCCCTCGTCGTCTGTTCAGGCAATCACGACTTGATCGAGGAATACGACGGCACCCGATCCCCCGAGTGGCTCGAAGATCTTTCGATGACAAATCTGACAGTCGATCACGGCCTCTACGAAGACGAAACCATCAAAATCCTTTCCCTCCCCTGGTGGGAAACCGACGCAGAACGCAAGCGAATCGCTTCATGGCTCAATGAGCAGCAACAACAACAGTCCGGAAAACCCGTCTTCTGGGTACATCATGCGCCACCTCACGGAGCCAAAACCAGTTGGAACGGAAAACGAGACCTGGGCGACAAAACACTCGTCGAATGGATAGCAAAATACACGCCTACCCTTGTTCTGTCCGGCCATGTTCACAATGCACCCTACTACCCTGATGGATCATGGATCGACCGTATCGGGGAGACATATGTCATCAACGGCGGGAGACAAACGGGAGACAAGCCAGCCACGGTCGAGATAGAAGTCGAAGAAGGGCACCTGGTATGGTGCGGTATGGAAGGTTGTGAGGAAGCCAGCCTGATCCAGGCGTAACCCTTCGTAAAGAATCACCTTTTTCGATATCAGCTGGAAAGGCGTTTCTTCAAATCGCGATGAAGAATCGCATCGAGCACTCCGTCGACCATTCCCACGTGATCCGAGCACTCCTGCAATTGCTCTTTCGCATCCACCAGATACTCAGTCGCTGCCTCGAGCCTCAATGCCAGAATTTTTGAGACGTGCAAATTGACCTCGGGATGAGCCGCCAAAAATTCGAGAGGCTTCTCCGCAACATAGAACACCGAATCCTCCAGCGGCACCACAGTGGCCGTGGCTGGCGCATTCAACAGCAATGAGATTTCACCAAAGGCGCTTCCTGGCGTCTTGACCAGAGAGAGACGAATATCGTCCCGAACTACTTCCACTCGACCACTTTTCAAAAAGTATAGATTCTCCAGCCGCTGACCATGCTTGATCACTTCCTCGCCGATGGCGAACGAAATTTCCGGAAGTGTTGCAATGGAATCGAGAGGGATCACTTACCGAAGTATGAAAGAGATTGCCCCCAAAACAAGGGATTAACTATTGATCTGTGGCGAAAATAGCAACATTGGCTTGGCGCACCCGCGAATTGGAAAACTCCCTAGCGCCTCCCATTCAACTTCTTCCACCAGGTCGGCCGTCACATTCGAAACAACAATAGTCCGGCCCACTTCTTTGGTCATGCCTTCAAGGCGGGAAGTCACATTTACTGCGCTTCCGATGACAGTGAACTCACGACGATGAGGCGCCCCAATGTCCCCAACGATCGCCCCTCCGGTATGAACGCCGATCCCCACTTTGATGGATTTCTTGCCCTTCGATTCCAGCCAAGCGTTGACCTCAACCATCTCCTTCTCCATATCGAGAGCGCAGGCCACCGCCCGTTCAGCATGATCTTCCTGTCCCACCGGAGCATTGAAATAGGCGATCAGTCCATCGCCCAGATACTTATCAAGCGTCCCGCCATGACGAAAAATCACCTCGACCATATGAGCATGGTAGGTGTTCAAAATCTCGATCACTTCGCGACTGGAAAGCTGCTCACTTAGAGAAGTGAATCCACGAATATCGACAAAGATAATAGTCAGTTCACAGTCTTTTCCCAACGACAACGAATCCTCATCCCGCTCTTCCAGGATCTCCCCAACCCCCGGGGAAAAGTAGCGCTGCAATCTTAACCGTCGCGCATTTGCCAGCGCTACCGTCTCTACAAGTTTGAGCCGATTCCCTCCAGACCAGGCACAAATCCAAGTAGCCAATCCAAAAACAACAGGACTGAACAACCGACCGCCCATATCAATTTCCGCTTTTTCCTGCAGCAATTGCTGAAGAATCACTGCCATAGCGGTCGAAATAAATAAATACCGCGCATTGAGAGTGTAGGCCGACAGCAACAGTAAACAGACAAAGAGCGCGATGCTGAACTCTGAAACATTTCCAGGATTGGGATTCGTTTCAATATTTATCAATTGAATGACAAACACCGTCGGCATGTCATATACCGGAATCGCAAACCGACTCAGTTTCAGAACCGTGGGACTCACTTTGCTACCAAACGCCAAAGTAAGCGCCATCAAAAAGTAGATCGATGTGGGGACCAAGATCAACGATTGATCGACAGCACCAAAAATATACACATTGACCGATAGCGCCGCCGTAAAAGCCCCCGCACCGACGGCCCGAACCTGATTGATCTGTCGGGCATTACTGAGTCGCGCGTCCCGAAGCGCTACCGCAAGGTGATCGTTTAAGTTCATAATTTTTGACGGCTACCATCGAAGCAGTTCTCAGGCTACTCCTGCAACCAAGCCATCGCTTCCTCATACTCCATGAAAAACCCTGCCTCACCTGAAATAAACCATGAACCAATTTTCGCGGTCATCTCTTGCCAATTCCGATTGCCATAAATCGCGATCTTTTCAAATTCGTTTCCATGTTTCAGCCCCAACTTGAAATCGTCCCACGCTGCGCGGAGTTCCCAACCTTCCATTTCCGTAACATCAAACAGCGCTAGAATTTTTGGCTGCCTAACTCCTTCCAATGCCGAATCAATCATCGGGGTGATCACTTCGTAGTCTTCGTGAGTCAGTTTTCCAGTCGCTTTCAGCGACAGATAAAAAACCTCATCTACCCGCTCAATTCCAATAAATAGGCCGTGTCGCATACTGAGAGCATCCCCTTTTTCGAAGCCGAATTCCAGCCGATTAATGCGGTAACTTTCTTTGTAAAACAAAAGGCCGAAAACCTTTGGGCCGCGAAAAGAAGGGAATAGGCACTCGATCGAGTCGGATCCATAGATCAAAGGGAGGACCGCTCTCCAGTTTGCTCAAGCGCAAACCCTATCCCATCTCCTCAGTAAGAATACTCAGTAACAAACTCGCAAAAAGGAAACCCGCATCCGCGACGCCGAATCTCTTCCATCATCAGTTCATCCTGAAACTCCAGAACGGGTTCTCCGACCAGAGAATCTCGGATATGCGGCTCCAGCTCAATTTCACTGATAAGACCACTAGCTTTAGTCAAACCAACAGGATTGAAATAGGCTCGGCCCAACTCCTGGGTTCGAAACGAAACCAGGGCTAGCTGCGAATCATCAATCTTAATTCGAATCAATCCGAGTGTCCTCAGATAGTGATCATCTTCGATTGTGTCAGCAGTTTCTGTGAAAACGAAAAACATATCGGTCCGTCTTCGCTCGCCAAATCACTCCAACGAGCAATATTCAGAAAATACAGATATTTAAGTTATCTGAAAAGAAAAATCGACGTTTTCACTATCAAGTCGACTAAATCCCATATCGGGTTGGGTCTATTAAACCCGCGAGTAAGAATGCTTCCTTGCGCTCAACACAGGTGCCGCATTTACCACAATGCAAGTCACCCCCTTTGTAACAGGACCACGTCAGAGCGAAATCGATTCCGAGTTCCCAGCCAACCGAAGCAATGTCCTCTTTGCGTCTATCAATAAACGGGCGCAACACCTGAATATCGGCATAAGTCCCTGCTGTGATTGCCTCAGCCATTGGCTTCATAAAACCCTCTCGGCAATCCGGATAGATCGCATGGTCTCCGGAATGTGCTGCGATCACTATCCCTTCAGCTTCAACGCTTTCTGCAAATCCCGCCGCAATCGACAGCATGATTCCATTTCGAAATGGAACCACGGTCTGCTTCATATTTTCCGCCTCGTAATGACCTTCCGGTATCTCCCCTCCACTCTTCAGTAAATCGCTTTCAAACAAGTCGTTTATAAACCCTAGTGACACCACCTGATGTGACAATCCCAGATTCTCACAATGCCAAGCGGCAAACGGAAGCTCCCTATGATTGTGTTTGGACCCGTAGTCGAAACTCAATCCAGCCACCACATCATGCTCCTCTGCAGCGTGATATAGTGCGGTGACGGAATCCATTCCGCCGCTGACCAATACTACTACTTTCATCCAATCTCACTGGTCCCTTCATCAGGAAACGCAGCCGTAGCGGTCAGTTGAATCCCTCCTCGAGGAGAAAATCTCCCCCTGACAATCATGCGTCGAGGTGAACAGGCTCCCGATAAGTCATCGAGAACTCGATTCACAATATCCTCATTGAAAGAAGGCGTGTTGCGGAACGAAGCCAGGTAAAATTTAAGCGACTTTGTCTCAATACATTTCTCACCGGGAATATATCGAATGTTTAGATGCGCTGTATCCGGTTGTCCCGTCACAGGGCAAACTGAACTGAATTCCGGATAGTCCAACTCGATCCAATAGTTGCGCTCGGCGTTGCGGTTAGGAAAGACTTCAAGAGTTGCGTCCTCCGGCTTGCTGGGCAAACGGGTTTCGCTATGACCCAACAGGGTTAAGTCTTCGACCTGAGGGTCTTGGTTTTGAGAAGGCTGGCTCATAATTCAGTGAGGCGGAAAGAACCAGACCCCGGCAAACATTCAAGAAATAACTCTACGGAGTGGCTTTTGGCTTTCTGACCACGATTTCAACACGACGATTGAGCGACTGCTCATCCGCCGTCCCGGCGATGGAAACAATGGGGCGAGATTTCCCCAATCCAACCACCTGAATATTCACCGCATCAATCCGAAGTCTTTCGATGAGCCAACGACGCACTGCCTCGGCCCGCTTCAGGCTTAGCTCCCGGTTGTATTCATCTCCACCAAAACTGTCAGTATGCCCTTCGATGACAAAAGTCGCGTCCGGATTTGTCTGCACCACAAACGCCAACTTCATCATGCTGAGACGCGCCGCCTCTTTCAGCTCATGTTCGTTGTATTCAAAAAGAATATCCGTCGGAAGTGCAATTTTTTCCTCTCCGGGCGGCAGGCCACCTGTTCTTGAAATTAAATCATCCAAGCTGGCGTAGCCTTTGATAAACTCCTCAGCATCATTCCCAAATGCTTTTGCCGCGGCGCTCTGAAAGAACTCATCCGTGTCGATGGTGTCTTCGAGATTATCAATCGAGCTCAGTTCAAGCAAAGGCTGATTATTTGAAACGGTTGCCGTCGAATCGATCAGCTTGTTACGCATTTCAGCAAGGTCCCTCGAAAGAATCTCAGCCGCGGAAATCTCGAGACCTCCGATCGCCGCACTCAAAGCTTCACCGGGCGCTTTAGGAGCCTCACCTGAAAACATTTTGGGAGTTTCAATGGGAGCCAACCGAATGGTTTCCTCTTTCATCAACTCCATGAGATCGAATTCATCCAGCGATTTATCAACCATCTCCAGATTGCTCAACTTCTCCGGTTCGATTGGGACATCTTCCGGGATGTAGGGCTCCTGCAGCAACTCATCGAGCTTATCCTGATCGATGGTGAGCTGCTCTTTTTTTGACCGCCACACAATTTCTTCACCCGCCACAGAAGACTCTTTCCGATGAATCTGACCGAGGATCAGGAAAAGCAATATGTGAATAATAACCGACACCAAAATAGCCAGCAGAACCCACCAACCGAGGTTGCGGGTTTCCACTTTGAACACCGACTTGCTGTTAGCTGCCGGATGCCAGTCATAGCTAGAGGACATAGGATGAAAGGCGCCCCAATCTGAACGCCCAATAATAGTAACGCATTTTTCTATTTTGAGCAAAGGAGACTCTGGCTATATAGAGGGGTGACTTCACAACATTGGCATACTCTTTTCGGCCTCGATACAGACCGATATCGCATTGGTCGATCACTCATAGTTCGTGGAATCGGCGTGATCTACCTGATCGCCATCGTTTCTTGGTGGACTCAAGTAACCTATCTCGTTGGGGAAGAGGGACTAATTCCAGCGTCAAAGTTTCTCGATCTGGTCAAAGAACGACTCTCTTCCCCAGGGCAAAGCCCTTTCCTTGCGCTCCCGAACCTTTTCTGGGTCACGGGAGCATCAGACTTCGCGTTTCATTCTGTCTGCTGGATCGGAGTCATGCTCTCCTGCCTCGTCATTGTGGGGCGCTACGCCGGACCCGCCTTAATTCTTCTATGGCTCATTTACCTTTCCCTTCTCAATACGGGAGGAGTTTTCATGAGCTTTCAATGGGATATTCTTCTGCTCGAGGCAGGTTTCCTGGCCTGCTTTCTCACCGATTGGAAAAAACGCGCCCATTGGCGGAACCCTCCTCCCCTCAGCGTGATCAACCGCATCGCCCTTGTCTGGGCCTGGCTCTTCATCGCAAAACTGATGTTCTTCTCAGGTTGGGTCAAACTCGCGTGGGCCACGCCCGCTCAGCCCGAATGGTGGCCCGCCCACACCGCGATGACCTTTCATTACATGACCCAGCCTATTCCCACATGGACCGCGTGGTGGGCTCACCATCTTCCAGAGTGGTTTCACAAAGCTTCGATCTGGCCCATGTATTTCATCGAACTGGTCCTCCCCTTCGCGATTCTATTCGGGCGATTCGGTCGTCTCACCGCCTCTATCGGATTTTCACTCCTGATGCTCTTAATCCTTGCGACGGGCAACTACACCTATTTCAACTGGCTCAGTATTGTGCTCTGTCTCCCGTTGATTCATGACCGGCTCTGGCCTGAATGGCTCCGGCGAAAATTGAATTTCACACCGACCGGTATAACAACACCGCCTGCCCGGCGCCCCCTCGTGATCAAACTCGCCTGCGTTGCTCCTGCTTTCCTCGTCGCAATCCTGCTCAACTTTCACGTCGTGTCTAGCGACCTCGCTCAGGCGCCCAAACCATTTTTGAAGATCGACCCAACTCCAGAATGGCTCGATTCATTTCGGAAATCCATGGATCCTTTTCGACTCGTTTCCGGCTATGGGCTTTTCCGAACCATGACGACCGATCGCCCCGAAATCATTCTGGAAGGTAGTCCGGATGGAATCACCTGGTCGGCCTATGACTTCGCCTGGAAAGTCGACGAGCTGGCAGATCGCCCACGCTTTGTCGCCCCCCATCAACCCCGAGTAGCATGGCAATTCTGGTTCGCCGCGCTCGAGCGACAATTTAACTACAACAGCCGCAACGCAGCTTGGATCGAAATGCTGGTGATCAAAATCCTCAAGGATGAGCCACAAGTCGACAAACTGATCAAGTACAACCCTTTCCCCGACTCACCTCCCAAATTCGTCCGAGCACGCCTTTTTATCTATGAATTCACCACCCCACAGGAAAGAGCAGCTTCCGGAGACTGGTGGAAACGGACGGCCGCGGGAGATTACCTTCCTTCGGTAAGCCTAAATTCAAATCAACCCTGACTCTGACACCCTTACCGTTGATCGGGTCTGGACCACGAGCATCTTGCGGCTACAATGACCCTACGCCCACGTCAGAGAGACGTGATCACCGATGAAGGCATTTTGGATCGAATTTATCGTTAAAAGCACTTTGCCTTTCGGCACCCGGTGGGTCGAGAAGCAAGAGGCGACGATCCTTAGTGAAGGCCGTCCGCTGAGTGAATGGGAAACCATGTGGGCTACCGATGTCGGAGTCTCTCGGCCAGAGGCCGTCCGGATATTGCCCGTCCCAAGAGTGCCTACTCCAGGTTCCTGGATCACTCGATTTCTCAGTGTCTTTGTCGGATATTTCTCCGAAGGCCCAACCGGAATGGCGGTAAATTACGGAATCTATCTGGAAGCCTCACAAGCAACTAATCCATCACTACTTGTTCACGAACTCACTCATGTAGCTCAGTTCGAGCGCCTCGGTGGCGTTGAAGCCTTTCTGCGAGAATACGTGACGCAGTGCGTTCGCGACGGCTACTGGGAAGCAGAATTGGAACAGGAAGCCCGAGATGCTGCCGCTCCGTTCACGCGACCTCCCGGCGGATAGACTCGCGACCACTTCACCACTTGTCATTATCTCTCAATTCGGTCACACTGCACCCGACATGGAATCACACGAAGTTCTTAAAGAGGCGTTTGACAGCCCTAGCACCAGCCCAAAAGAAATCGCCGCCGAACTCGGAGTGTCACTGTCGCTGGTTTACAAATGGGCTCAACCGAACACCGATACAGGGTCCGGAAGTCGCAACCCACTCGACCGAATCGCTACGCTTCTTGAACTGACCAAAGACCCGGGAATCGCAGAATGGCTCTGCCAGCAGGCAGGCGGTTATTTTGTGAGGAACCCAAAGAGTTCCTGCGACAAGGGATACGAAGTCGTCCCGGCCACTCATACCATCGTGCAACAGTTTGCAGGGCTGCTCGATGTGGTCTCCAGGGCCGCCCAGGACAACACCATCACTCCCGAAGAATCAGCGGAAATTCGAATTGTGTGGGATCGGCTCAAAGCTTTCTCGGAAGGGTTCGTTCGATGCTGCGAAGAAGGCGATTTTGAACAAATTCAGAAAGAACTCAGCAATACATAGCGTAGTCCATTCTGCATGGCTGAAACTCCGCTACCAGATACTTCCGACCTTCGCTGTTGGGCAGAGATCGATCTCGCCTCCCTCAAGAGAAACGCAGACACCTGTCTGGATCTTGCAGGGGACGCCTGTGGGCTCATGGCGATCGTCAAAGCGGATGGATACGGGCACGGACTCGAGCAAATCGTATCAGTTCTTTCAAAAACGATTGAGTGGTTTGGAGTTGCAAATGTCCGCGAAGCAGAAAGAACACGCCTGGCAGCCAGCCAGCCTATTTCCATTCTGATTTTAAGTCCCTCCGCCGGAGCGGAGATCGAACGCATTGTTGCGGGATCTTTTTCCGCCTCAGTGTCCACCATTTCTGAGGTTAATTGCTATTCTGATACCGCGGCCGAATTGGGCACAACTGCCCGCCTTCATGCTGTTATCGACACCGGTATGGGGCGAATGGGCGCTCTACCCGAAAATTTTGACGACCTTGTTTCGGCAATAAAGGAAAGCGATCACTGCTTACTTGAGGGAATTGAGACGCACTTCCCTTCAGCCGACGAAGATGAGGAATTCACCCAATCTCAAATCGAGTCGTTCGCTCAAGCCTTGTCCAAGATCAGCCTCGAAGCCGGGTGCCAGATTCATCTGGGGAACAGCGCCGGACTAATCGGCTATCAAAGCCTGACACCGTTCTCGACACTAGTGCGCCCTGGATTGGCCCTCTATGGCATCTCGCCACTCGCCAATGCGGCCTCATCGTTGCAGCCCGCCCTGAGCCTAAAGACACGAGTCACCTTAGTCCGCGATCTACCCGCCGGCGCCAGCATCAGCTATGGCAGAACTTTTATTACCCAAGCTCCCATGAAAGTGGCGACTCTTGGGGTCGGATATGGCGACGGCTATCTGCGCCATCTTTCAGGAGCCGGCGCTGAAGTAATTATACACGGAACTCGTTGCCCTCTCCTGGGACGAGTCACGATGGATCAAATCGTCGTGGACATTTCTCATTGCCCTGACGAAATTGAGCCAGGGGACGTTTCGGTCCTCATCGGAAAACAAGGGAAGGAAGAAATAACGGCGGTAGAGCTGGCCCAAAAAGCAGGCACCATTCCCTGGGAAATTCTAACCGGAATCACAAATCGGGTAGAACGAGTTTACCTCAATCATCAGGATACTGACGCCTGATCCACTTCAAAACGACGCGCGCCTGAAAATCGCTCATCAAGCCAATCGAGGTGCGTAGTGGTAATCAATTTTTGAGAACGCTCTGGCCAAGCTGCCATTAGCGCATTTCGGCGATCAGGATCCAATTCCCCAAAAACATCATCGACCAACATGACGGGCGCATCGTCTCTAGACTCAAGAAAGAGGTGAGTTTGTCCTAACTTTAACGCTAATGCCACTGTTCGCTGCTGCCCTTCACTGGCGTACTTCGCCACCGGCATTTCATTCAGCTCGAGAATTAAATCATCGCGATGAGGGCCAGCCACCGTTTGTCGACGACGAAACTCTTCGTCACGCCGGGCGAACAATTCAGAGGCGAGATCATCTGACTCGCCCGATCCCGATCGATAGCTCAAAGTTAGCGCCTCTTGGCCACCTCCGATCTCCACCTGCGCTCGCGCCGCCTGCGGCTGCAAACTTTCGACCAATTGCCGACGACATTGAGTCACAATTTGCCCATGGTCGTGAAGCAGTTTGGTGTAGGCGTCGATCTCCTGCCACTTCGGCGATGCGTCCCGCTTCAACAAAAAATTCCGAGACCGTATTGCTTTATCGTAGGCTCTGATCGCTGGACGATAGGCAGGGAAAAGTTGGCCCGCCATGAAGTCGAGATAACGCCGTCGCCCATCGCCACCCCCGCGGATGAGCGCAAGATCATCGTTCGCCATCCAAACGACCAAGGCACTGTGCCTCAGATAGTCACTTCCACGTTTCTGGGTTTCACCATCGACGAGTAATTTGCGTCCGGATTCACGATACTGAACCCGGAGTTCCACCGGATCGCCTCCGTCCAGCTCACCGCCCACAGCGAAAGCTTTCTCCGAAAATTTAACGCATTCCGAATTCGTTGATGTCCGGGGACTCTGCAATCGAAGAAGAACACACGCTGCCTCTAGGATTGATGTTTTTCCCTGAGCATTGTTCCCGTGAAAAATGCTGACGCCTGCCGGTAACTCAACCCGTAGCGCATCGAAGCATCGAAATTGATTGAGATTTAAGGATCGAAGATGCATGGAAATTCCCTACTCAATCAACAGGCAATCTCTCTTGAATCAACCTCAAGGCTTAACTAAAAGATCGAGACCTTGATCAGCGCAGCTACTCCGACCAAACATCCGGGAGGTCAGACATCGTTTCTCTGAGAATGACCAGAATATACTCTCTCTCTGATTCACTCAGATGAGAAAAATCAGACCAGGCACTCGGTTCTGTCAGGATGCTGTGCAGCTTTCCCAAGACCAGTTCGCGCATCTCGTTTGGCAAAAACGAAAACGCTTCCGAATAGATCAAATGACTGCAGCGGTATTTCATCAGCCTCTCATAGAGCCGAAAGTCTTTCAGCGACCTCCCGTCCGAGCTCTCACGTGAACTCTGTTGGAAAGCCTCTTGAAAATCAGGATTGGCTTCCACCCCAGCCGGGAGCACGAACTCTTCTACATACAACAATTGCTTGAGCACCTTTTCCGCCATCCTGTCGAGAATGCGGGTATTCGTATCGGACAGAGGAGCATCAACCGGTTCGCCAAAAGCTTTCTGCATTTCGACATGACGATAGAGCGTGTTCTGAGTCGTCAGGTTCGCTTCCACGATGATGTTATGAACTCCCACCTGATGCTCCAACATCATCAATGCGAGGACATCACTGTGTCCTCCATTCAAATAGGGATCGGTATCGAAAAACGAATCCAGACTCGAAACGGGCTCGGCCGTAAAGGGTTTCATGGTCACCTCCACTGATCGCCGATCAGCCTCTGCCACTGTGTTTCCGAGATGAACACACTCTTCGACTTCACCCGTGACATACCAGCCGCCCCATCGCTCCTCAATCGGACTGTCGTGACGAGTATGAAAACTTCCCGCCTGAAACAATGGCAATCCAGAGTCCTGCGGATAAACGGAACGCACCATCACTCCGGGCATCCCGCCGTTGGAAGAGCCAGCATGACAATTCAGACATGATCGATCGCGAGACAAAGAAGGTGGCTGGCCTTCCTCCCGTCGGGTCAACTGGACCAAATGAAACACTATGCCCAGTTTTTCATCAAAACTCGCCACTTCGATCTCACCACCCTGAACCCAGCCCATGTAGATATCATCAGAGAAGTAGATTGCCCTGGGCGTGTTCGGAGAGATTCGACTATTTTGAGCGCTGGTTTTGGAAAACACCAACATCTGAGATTCGACAGGCACTTCAAGAAGTTCCAACAACTCTTCCAGAATTTCCCGATCAGATCCCTCATTCAGGAAACCTTCATCGACAGCACGCTCGAACAAGCGAGTCAGCTTCGTATCGGGCTCAGATTCGAAGTAGTTGATGGGCGCGCGCTCGTAGATCGGCTCAAATGAGAGACCTGAGCCGAATGAGACGACCATATATGAAATAGCAAATACAGCCAATTGCTTCATCCTGAATTCTACACCCGACACCCATTTTCGCGAACCGTGATCCCGCCAGCGTCCAATCAGCTATGCTTACGATTACAATCTTGCCCCCCGTTTGTAATAGGAGAGAGGCGGATCACGTGGTGCCATAAAGCCGTCTCATTATCTTGATCCTTCACCTCTTGTCCTATGGAAATCCTCGAAACACTCGCCGTTGCCCTGGGCTTCGCCACTCTGGCGGGCCTGAACCTCTATCTCGTCGTCTTCGTTACCGGCCTCGCCATCAATCAAGGCTGGGTCGATATCTCGGCGACCTACCCCGATCTCATGGTATTGGGAGATCCCGCCATCCTCGCCGCTTCCGGCATCTTTTTCTGCTTTGAATTTTTCTCCGACAAAATCCCCTGGGTCGATTCCCTCTGGGATTCCGTTCACACCCTGATACGCCCCGTCGGCGGCTCCCTGCTCGCCATCCATACCCTAGGGCCCTCCGAACCAGCCTTCGATGTGATCATCGCCCTGCTCGCAGGCGGAACCACCCTCGTCGCACACGGCTTTAAATCAGGAACCCGGCTCGCTCTCAACGCCACCCCGGAACCCGTATCCAATATCGCGGCCAGCTTCGCAGAAGACGCCGCCGTGTTAGGCGGCCTCGCCCTCATGAGCGTGAACCCCATTCTCGCTGCGATTTTCTGTCTCACCTTTCTCGCCATCAGCCTCTACCTCACCCCGAAGTTCTTCCGCCGTTTCAAGGCCTTCTTCTGGTTGATTGGGCACAAAGCATTCTCCCTCGTCAATCGACCCGATCAGAAAAAACTGCTCTACAACAGCCTGACTTCCTCCGAAGACCAACTCCTGGGACAGATTCTAGGCGGAAAGGCAGATCCCGAATGGTCAGCGCACGTCTTAGTGGCACGCTGCAAAAAAATGAAAGGCTTCGTCCCCATGACTTTTGGCCGCCTCATTGCCGACTCCTTGACCCCCGGCACCCTGCATTTCATCGGGCAAAGTATGTGGCGCGACTATCATACCGCACTCACTCTCGATGGGCTTGAAATCACTCAAGAGTCACGGCTCTTCGGCGAAGACATCACCCTCTACGATCTCGAAGGTACCCGAAAGCTAATCTTCCGATTGCCATCAGGTCACCGCGACATGGCCAACCGGATCGTGGAAAGCCTCATCGCCCGCCGGGACGCAGGGAAAGAACTTCCCAATGATCGCACCATGCTCGCAGAAATGCGGACAGCCCTCGCCGGCCGTTCAACGGAAGCCGCGAACGTCTGATCCAAGCCGCTAATCCGGAATCACTTCAGTCCCTACGAGATCTTCGTAGGTCTGGCGTGGCCGGATCACATGCGCCACATCGCCATCGACAAGAATCTCTGCAGGGAACGGGCGTGAATTGTAGTTCGACGCCATCACAAAGCCGTAGGCCCCAGCACTGAGCAACGCGATGCGGTCACCTGTATCCAACGAAGGCAGCTCCCGATTCTGCGCAAAGAAATCACCACTCTCGCAAACTGGACCCACGATATCGACCGACTCAGTCTCCGAACTGGTCGGCTCCTTCAGAGGAACAATGTCGTGATGCCCTTCATAGAGTGCAGGGCGAATCAGATCATTCATCGCCGCATCGACAATCTTGAACGTTTTGGCCGAGCCGCGCTTTTCGTAAAGCACTTCCGAAATCAACACGCCAGCATTGCCCACCATGAAACGACCTGGTTCAAGAATGATCTTCAGTCCAAATGGCTTCAATAAAGGAACCAGATTGGCGGCGTATTCTTCAATCGTGAGCGGCTTCTCTTCCTGACCATCCCACCAGTCACTTCCGCCACTGGCTAGCGAATCGTTGTAAACAATACCGATCCCGCCACCGATGCTGAAGAACTCGATCTGATACTTCTCTTTCAGTTCTTCAACCAAAGGAGACACTTTCTCGACCGCTTCCACAAATGGGTCGATCGACGTCAACTGAGATCCGATGTGCATCTGCAATCCACGCACCTTAATATTAGGCAACGCCGCAGCCCGCTCATAAGCTTCCCGGATCACTGAGAAATCGATCCCAAACTTGTTCTCACTCTTTCCTGTCGAAATATACTTGTGGGTCTTGGCGTCTACGTTGGGGTTCACCCGCAGCGCCACTGGCGCTACTTTGCCAAGATCACCAGCCACTTCACTGATGAAGGCAACTTCCGCTTCACTTTCGGCATTGAAACAGTAAATCCCCTTCTCAAGGGCCAGCTCGATTTCCTCACGGGTTTTCCCAACCCCGGCAAAAGTGCAGAGCCCCGTATCGCCGCCCGCCTTTTCGACTCGGTAAAGTTCTCCACCGGAAACGATATCAAAACCCGCGCCCTCTTTGGCGAGCAGATTGAGCACCGCCAGGTTGGAGTTAGCTTTCGTGGCGTAGCAGACATGGCAATCCAACTCGCTCATCCCCGCAGAAAGCCGCCGATAATGATCCAAAATCGTGGCCTTGCTGTAGACATACAGCGGCGTGCCGTGATCATCAGCCAGTGTATCCAAATTGACGCCTTCGCAGTGCAAAGCGCCGTTGTCGTAGTGAAACGAATGCATGGCGGCGAAGATAGCGGGAAATCGGCGGAGAGCAACCGAGATGGCGATCTCTCTTTTTCCTTTTCTTTTTCTGCGGGATCTCAGCTGACTCTGCCAAACGGGAAGAGAGCAAGAAAAAGATTAAGATCAAGAAAAAGAGTCCGCTGCTGGAGCAGCGGGGATACCCGGAACAGGAATCGAACCTGCACGCCTCGCGGCACTTGATCCTAAATCAAGCGTGTCTACCAATTTCACCATCCGGGCATCTAGATGGCAGCTAACTTGCCACGGCGTTTCAATATGACAAGCGGTTCAATCGTAATTTCGGCACCTTCATCCTCATATCCGTAGACCGGTTTTTCTTGAGGAGTCGAATCCCAACAGGGTAGATTCGCCGGTCATGAGAAAAATCTTTGCGCTCTCAGCTCTTTTCGCCGTTTTTTTGCCCACGACTCCAGTCTATTCCAGTTCATGGCCTGCCTGGAGGGGTGATACCGCAGGAACCGGGCAGGCCGAGTCGGCTCAACTTCCCGAAACCTGGGATGAGAATACGAACATAGCCTGGAAAACTGAACTTCCCGAACCCGGCAATTCCACCCCGGTGATCTTCGAAGATCGAATTTTTCTGACTCAGCCAGATTCATCTAACAAGAGCAGAAACCTTTACTGCTTTGATCGTGAAACTGGAAAACTGCTCTGGAAAAAGGGAGTCATCTACGAGAAGGAGGAAAAAACGCACAGGAGCAATTTTTATTGTTCCGCCTCCCCTACCGTCGAGGAAGGAAAGGTCGTCGTATCGTTCGGATCAGCAGGGCTCTTCTGCTATGATTTCGAAGGCAACGAACTCTGGAGGCGCGATTTCGGAGCGATCAGCCATGTCTGGGGCAATTCCACTTCCCCGGTGCTGCTCGATGACATCCTGATCCATTATCATGGACCCGTTACCGGACCCGTTACTAAAGCCGTTCTCTACGGATTGAACAAAGAGACGGGCGAAACCATCTGGAATTGGGATGAGCCACGCTGGGTCGCCCAAGAGAGGACCGATGGATTCAATGACCGGGCAGAGGGCGGAGTGATCGGTTCTTTCAGCACTCCCATCCTGGTGGAAACTGAAAATCGAAGCGAACTGATCATGAGTTTTCCATTGGAAATGAAGGCTTTTGATCCGACGACTGGCGAAGTGCTCTGGACCTGCCGTGGATTGAACCCCCTCATCTACACTTCACCAGTTCATGACAATGGCATTGTTGTCGCCATGGGCGGCTACTACGGAACTTCGATCGGAGTGAGAACAGGAGGAGACGGCGACGTCACAGAATCCCATCGACTGTGGCAGGAAGTCCGTCACAACGGAGGCATCGGCAGCGGTATCGCCAAAGACGGAAAACTCTACTACCAGGACACCGGAGGAGTCGCCTATTGCGATGACATGCAGACCGGAAAGACGATCTGGAAGGCCCGCCTGCCGGGAGCAGGTAAATCGTGGGGATCTTTTGTGCTGGTTGGTGACAAGATCCACACCTTGAGCCAAGCTGGGGATTCGGTTATTTTCAAAGCCTCGCCCGAAGGATTTGAAGTGATTTCCCAGGCAAATATCGGAGAAGAAACTAACTCCTCGCTCGCGATTGCCGGATCCGAGATATTCCTCAGAACCCATGAAGCCCTCTGGTGCATCCAGAAGTAATCGCTACTCCTTGGTCCAACTCGGGATCAAATAGGCCGCTTGTTTATCGTTGGAGTCGATCAATCCGATTTTGCATCGGTCTTGTTTTCGCCTTACTACTTCAACCCGCCTCACGAGGCGGGCTTGCCCATGCCGGAACCCATCGAACTCAGCCGCCAATTCCTCTCCGACACCGGAGGGTGGAAGGAAATGAAGCAGGCTCGATCCCTTCATGCTGCGGGAAAAGTCAGCGAAGCATCCTATCGCAATGGTATTCTGGAGGGCCTCGTCAAAGACGGTAAACCGCTCAAGGTTCGCCTCGAAATTCGCTCAAGAACTGACGTGGAAAATCACTGCCCCTGCTTCAGGGCACGACGAGACGGAATCATCTGCGCACACAGTCTCGCGATTGGCTTGGAAGTGCTCGAGCCAACTCAAAAAGTTTCACCGCAATCCAGAGCGGATGCCACATCCCCTCAAGCTCCGGCGAAAATACCACTCAGCCCGGATTGGCCAACCGTAACAGAACAGGCCGATTCCACCTCCATTCCTGCGTCTCTCCACCTCGTTGTCGCGCCCAATTTGGCAGCAGCCTGGGACAAAAATCGGATCACTGTTGGCGTGGAAATTTCCCTCAAGGAGGAAAGACGTCTGCTCAAATCAATTCCATCAGATACTTCCCTTTTCCTCGACCCGGGCGATGCCGTTCTCTACCGGGCCTTGCAACGACTGATGCCGGAAACCGTTCCCGGCATGGCCATCCTGTCATCGGATGATTTCTCCAAACTACTTTCCGCTATCCCCGGCCACTCCGGCGTCACCCTCGGCAAAAATCTATCGCTGCGGATCTCGCACCTCCCGTGTCGCCCCACCTTGAAATCAATCTCCGGATTGCGATTTCGCACCGAATGGCCAGAAAACGTGACTCCTCTGATCACCTCAACCGGTGCCTGGGCGCTGACCGAAAAAGACCTCATTCAGCCCGTCGCACCCGGCTTACCATCCCGACTGCAGCCAGCACTAATCGCCGGCATCACGGTCGACTCGGCAACTTTCCGAGCTGACTTCGCAGAACTTCAGCGCCACTTCGAAGTGACTGAGGCACAGATTCGTCAGACCCCGGCCCAAGTTCAACTCGATCTCGAAGGTTCATTGAATCACCTCGACGCCCATCTCTCATTTCTCTACGAAGGTGCGTCACTTCCCGCGATTGAGAATCGTCCCGGCGTTCGAGAAGAAAAAGGCATTCTACACCTCACTGATATTGCCACCGAAAGAGCGGCCATCTCTAGTTTGGAAGAGGCCGGATTCAAACGGCGCGGAGTTGAAGGACGATTTGTGCTCAAAGACAAGGCTGCCATCCTTCAATTCCTAGCTCACGGCTATCCCTCTTTTCAGGCTCAGTGGCAAATCTCCACCGGTGAACGCTTCGACCACGCGATCGAACAAGTCGAACCCATCGAAACCAATCTCGATTTCCGCACCGGCGGCGAAGACTGGTTCGCGATGGAAGTCGGCTTCGGAACCGCCTCCGGCGAAACCATTTCCCGACAGGAAATCGAACGCCTGCTCCAGATGGGCCAGGCTGGAAAGTCCCTCGCCAATGGGAAAACCGCCGTCCTCAATTCCTCCCTCGCCGAAAGCTTTGGCGATATCCTGACCGACTGTGATCCCGAGCAACTACAGGCCGGCACTTATCGCATCGATCAGTCACAGGCCGACTACCTCAGAGAGACCGCACTGGATTGCGGATTCCAAACCAAGGGAAGCGTCCCCTGGCAAATCACTGAGGCCGGAATCGAATTTTACGATCTCTCCGAATCCCTGACGGAAACGCTTCGCCCCTATCAGGCGGAAGGAGTCCAATGGATGCAGCACCTCGCCTCTCGCGGCATGGGCGGAATCCTGGCCGATGACATGGGCCTGGGCAAAACCCTGCAAACCCTGTCATTCATCTATTCAGTCGGCGGGACCGCGCTTGTTGTTTGCCCATCCTCGCTGGTCTACAACTGGGTCGCCGAGGCAGCCAAATTCGTGCCCGACCTCAAAACCATCGGGATCGATGGGCCCAATCGAAAGAAAACTCTCGAAGACAACAGTGACGCCACCATTCTCGTGACCAGCTACGCCCTGCTTCGCCGCGACGAAGAATGGTATCGCGAGAGGGACTTTGACGTCGTGATTCTGGATGAGGCCCAGCACATCAAGAACCCCGACGCTCAGGTCAGCAAGGCGGCTCACCGTCTCCGCGGCACTCATCGCTTCGCCCTCACCGGAACGCCCATCGAGAACTCGGTCCGCGACCTGTGGTCCATCGCTCAATTTGCTCTCCCCGGCTACCTAGGTCCACGAAAAACGTTTGCGGAACGATTTGAAAAACCTCTCTCCGCCAGCCAAATCCCGACCTTGGTTCGGGATCGCCTCTCGCGCCGACTTCGGCCCATCATTCTCCGGAGACTCAAACAGGACGTGGCGCGCGATCTCCCGGATAAGATCGAACAAGTCATCTACTGCGATCTCAAGCCCGCCCAGCAAGAGGTTTACGAAAAACTGCTGCTAGAGAGCAAAAAATCAATCCTTGATGCCGAAGGCGGTCGCCAACGCATGCTTGCCCTCACCGCGTTATTACGACTCAGGCAAACCTGTTGCGACCTTCGCCTTCTCAAACTGCCTGACGTGAGTGATGAGGATGCCTCCATCAAAGCGGACGTCCTCTCAGAACTTCTCGATGAGGCCATCGACGGCGGGCATCGGGTTCTCGTCTTCAGTCAGTTTGTGGAAATGCTGCAACTGCTCGTGCCTCAACTCGCTGCCAAACAGATCGACTACTGCTACCTCGATGGTCAGACCCGAAACAGAGGCGACGTCGTGAATCGATTTCAAGACAATGACATTCCTGTCTTTCTCATCAGCCTCAAGGCCGGAGGCGTTGGCCTGAACCTGACAGGCGCCGATACCGTAATCCACGTAGATCCCTGGTGGAACCCGGCGGTCGAAGCGCAAGCCACCGATCGAGCCCACCGAATCGGCCAGACCCGCGTCGTTAACAGTTACAAGCTAATCACTCGGAACACGGTCGAAGAGAAAATCTTATCGCTCCAAAACAAGAAGCGTAAAATCATGGAATCATTGCTCTCCGACGCAGGAGAAGCAGGTGACGCTCACCTCAGCGAAACTGAGCTCATGAGCCTGTTTGACTAGGGCTCATACCATCTCAACAGTTAAACTGGCGGAATGATGGGATCTTGTGGGGGATAGTGAGCGCTTCGCGGAAGTGTTAGAAAGCTGAGTCGAACCTTTTCAATCGCTGTGTTTCTACTCAGTTACGATGCCCGCGGGGCGGCCCCCGCATCGCTCCTTCGTAGCGCCTTGCCCTTGAAAAGGTTCGACTCAGCTATTCCGCCAGTTTAACCATCGAAATGGTATCACTCGACGAGGTCCGACGCTTTCTTCTTCGAAAAGAAGGTGCGATACACCCAGAGCCCGACCAAAACCAGGAGGGCTCCGGCGAATCCGGAGACAAGGTCTTCCAGGCTGATCGCGATCTCCGAAAGCCCCATATCAACTCCAAATAGACGGAATATCAATCCGCCGAAAAAGGCACCGGCCAATCCGATACCCAGATTTTTGAGCCACCCGAAGCCGGACTTCTTCCTCCTAATAACGACTCCGGTGAGAGCTCCCACCAGAGCCCCCGCGATGAGCCAGGCCAGTATTTGAGACAGAATCATAATCCTGTTTTTACCAATTACTGACCGCTCGTGGCGAGGGGAAATAGAGTCTTAGCGATTCGCAGGTCGCTTAGCCGGAGCGGGAGCCGCCATTGGCGCCCCAATTTCCAAAGGCTTAACTGCCTTGAGATACTTGAACAAATCACTCTCAGTTGTCAGCACCAAGGTGCTGTCGCCAGCCAGCATATCGCCGTATAGCTCCAAGGTCCGGACAAACTGATAGAACTCAGCTGACTCAGAAGACTGGTCGTATGCCTCGGCATAAATTTGAGTTGCCGTTGCATCCGCCTCACCCTTCATGGTCTCAACCATTTTGTAGGCCTCCGATTCAATCTCGCGAAGATCGCGCTCCATATCACCGAGGATCTTGGCTGCTTCACCCTCACCCTCAGATCGGAATTTCTCAGCAATCTGCTGACGCTCCGAAATCATCCTCTCATAGATTCGCTCCTGAACGCTCTGGTTGTAATTGATTCGTTTGAACCTCACATCCAGCAGCTCGATTCCAAACTCCTTCAGTTTAATCTTAGCAGTCTCGTAGATATCGTGCTCGAGAGCACGACGACCGCGGCGAATGGGAATCAGCTTCCCGAGCGAGCCGGTCAAGTCCGCTTCCGCAATGTCTTCAGCGACCTGAGGTTTGCGATCCTTCGTGCTTCGAACCACCTCAATCAGTTCGTGCTTGGCGATGGAATTTCGGGTCTCTGACCCAAGGATGTCATCGAGGCGGGATTGCGCACTGCGCTCGTCACGAAGCTTCTCAAAGTAGAGCAGCGGATCCACAATCATCCAACGAGCAAAGGTGTCGACCCGGATATAGGTCTTATCCTTCGTAGGCATTTCCGTGGCAGGACCATCCCACTCCAGAATTCGCCTATCAAAGGAGTTCACTTTCTGAATAAACGGGATCTTAAACTTCAATCCGGGAGTCACCACCGGCTCACCGACGGGTTCTCCGAACTGTGTTTTGATAACCTGCTCAGTTTCCTGAACAGTATAGACTCCACCGGAGGCAACGAGAAAAACTGCAAATACCGCCGAAAGGACAAGACATCCAAAACCTGATTTTTTCATATTAATAAAATGTTAGAACTAATTACTTGGCGGGAGATGTCAGCGGAAGGAATGGGAGCAATTGATCGACGCTTTCATCCAGGATGACTTTCTTTCCGAGTCGCGGCATCACGATCTCCATGGATTCGAGATACAATCGCCTCCGGGTCACTTCCGGCGCTTTTTCGTACTCAGTAAACTGCGAAGTGAACCTTGCGGCATCACCTTCCGCTTCGTTGATACGCATGGTCGCGTAACCTTCTGCTTCACTGATTGTTTTGTCCGCCTCGCCTCGGGCCTTGGGAACCACCCGGTTGTATTCACCATTGGCCACGTTGATCGTATTCTCTCTCTCCTGCTGTGCCTGGTTCACTTCATTAAACGAATTTTGAACTGCCGTAGGAGGATCAACGTTCTTCAGTTGAACCTGATCGATTGAAATACCGAGTTCGTAGAGATCGATGAGTTCTTTCAGCCTCGCGTTGCACTCCGATTCAATTTCCTGACGACCGATCGTAATGACTTCGTCTACGGTTCGGTCACCTACGACCTCACGCATCACGGATTCACTGGAATCGCGCAGCGTTTCGTCGGCGTTGCGGACTTTGAAGAGATACTTTTCAGGTTCAACGATTCGATATTGAATGACCCACTCAACTAGAGCCGCATTCAAATCGCCGGTCACCATATTCTTCTCCATATCCATGTCTCCCTGCGACGTCCATTGACTGGAATTAGTAGCGCCGCTCGTTCCAAATCCGAATTCCTGCTTCAACTGCCGCCGAACCGGCACCCGAATTACAGTATCAATCCCATAGGGCAGCTTGAAATTCAGTCCTGGTTCGACCGTGTCGATATGCTTACCAAAGCGCATCACCAACCCGGCTTCTTCAACCTGAACCGTATAAACGGATCCCAACGCCCCCACCACTAGGAAGACGGCAGCAACCGCTGCCAAAATACCCTTGCTGCCAAAAGAGGGCGGCTTAAGCTCAACTACATCATTTCCGACCTGTATTCGCATAAGACCGAATCTAGCGGCAACCGGCGATCTATCCAGTTACAATTTCACCCGCTGTTTGGAATCTTGCCAGATCGATCAGACCACTCTCAATGAAACACCTCACCGCGAATCGCAGCCATGACCCGTACGCAATCTGCTACCGCTTTGACATTGTGAACCCGAAAGATGTCCGCATGAGCCGCTAGACCTCTAACGAGGCAGGCAATCGTTCCCGCATCTCGTTCAGCTGGATCCTCAATTTCCAGCACTTCTCCGATCACGGTTTTTCTCGAAATCGGCAACAAAATAGGCAGCTCATAACAACTCAGCCGCTCCAATTCATTGAAAATGGTCAGATTGTCCTCACGCTGTTTGGCAAAATCGATACCTGGATCGAGAATGATTTGATCGTCACTAAGACCAATTCGCCGAGCCCGGGCCAGCCGATCATCAAAGAATTGCTCCAACTCCGTCCAAACGCATTCATACCGCTGCTCCGTATGGGGCTCCTTGGGAAGACCAACGGTGTGCATAATCAAAAGCGAAGCCTCATACTCGAAACAAAGACGAGCATTGGTATCCTCAGCCAAACCGCTCAAATCATTGATAATATGGACGTCCCCCGTCTTGAGCACTTCAGTCACCACCTCAGGACGCCAGGTATTCACCGACAAGCGAGGCGGCCACATCTGCATCTCGTCCCGAGGTTCCAAATCGGAAACAGCCCGTGAAAAAGCGTCGATAAACGGCAACAGTCGCCCGATCTCATCTTCAACGGAAATAGCTTCCCGGTTTGTCCGGGCGCTCTCGGCTCCGACGTCGATGATATCTGCCCCCTCCAGAGCCATCCGGATCGCCTGACGGAGCGCCTGATCAACATCGAGCGTTCCGTCGCCCGAAAACGAATCGTCATTCAGGTTCACAATCCCCATGACGCGGGGAAATGACCTCAGTAGCCGGTTCATCCCTCGATCCCCCTCCCTTTATCGTGCCCCAACTGAACGCAAGAGGCACCCTGGAATCGATCCAGTAGTGCTTCAGGGGTTGGCTCGCACTTCATCCACCCAGTGGATAAAAATCCACGGACAGAAGCAACGCAAAAGTGGGAAATGAATTCCCCTGAAAAGCTTGACTCGGAACCAGAGCTCCGATTATTGGCTCACCCAATTCGGACGCTCCGCTTCTTATTTAGCTTGAGCACCCTTCCAGGAGTCAGATCTGGCTCACATTTCGGATCAGATTGTTTTTCCCCATCCAACTGAATACTACCTTGTTGAATCAATCGCCTAACGTCTGAACCTGACTTCGGTTCACCGATCGCCTCAAATGCAGCCTGAACAATACCCAGCAAATCGTTTCGATCCGATGGCGGGCTGAAGGTTGGAAGCTCGACGTCTTCGAGATTGCCCCGGTTGTTCCAGTTAGCCACGGCTTGCTCCGCAGCATCGGCTGAGTGATAACGAGTGAGAATCTTTGCGGCCAGTGCTTTCTTCGCCTCAAGAGGGTGAGCCGCTGAATCGATGTCCTCACCAAGCAATAGAACAGAGTAGCGTGACATCAGCTCATCAGAGATACTCATGAGTTTGCCGAACATCTCGCCGGCAGGCTCAGTGATCCCGACATAGTTATTGAGGCTCTTGCTCATCTTCTGGACACCGACGAGGCCCTCCAGAAGAGGCAGACACATCACGACCTGAGGCTCCATCCCTTCGGATTTCTGCAGATCGCGACCGACCAGAATATTAAAGAGCTGATCCGTTCCGCCCAGCTCAACATCGGCTTTCACTACCACTGAATCCCACCCCTGGACAATCGGGTACTGAATCTCGTGAAGCCGCACCTCCTGATCGTTTGCAATCCGGTTTTTGAAATCTTCCCGCTGCAACATCTGCTGCATGGTGACTCTGGCATTTAGCTGAATCACATCGCTAAATGACATTTTATTAAACCACTCGCCGTTAAAGACCACTTCGGTTTTCTCTCGATCCAGAATCCGAAAAGCCTGCTCCTGATAGGTCTTCGCGTTCGCAAGAATATCCTCCCGAGAAAGCGGCGGCCTCGCTTTCGAGCGCCCCGTGGGATCGCCAATCTGAGCCGTAAAATCACCAATAATAAGCACTGCCTGATGACCTAACTCCTGAAACTGCCTCAACTTTTCAAGAACGACGCTGTGACCCAGATGCAAATCTGGCGAAGTAGGATCGACTCCGAGTTTGACTCTCAGTGGTTTGCCTCCCTCCAGTTTCTTCAACAGCTCTTTTTCGCTGATGATGTTGGCAGTACCCTGGGTAAGGATTTCGAGTTGTTCAGCGGGAGATTTCATGGGCCTGAAATAAGGGCCGCAAGAAACATGGCACCGAGCCGATGATCAAGCCTCTTCTTTACCCTCTTCGACAACATCCTCCGCCGGCAGGCCGAATTTCTGTCGATAAACCGCAGGGGAAATTTCAAAGACAGCTTCAAATTCTTTCTTAAACTCGGCAATAGAGGCGAAGCCAAAATCCTTCGATATCTTCCGCGGCTCTTCATGGCTCGTCAGCAAACGACAGGCCGCATGGAAAACGCGCCTGCGATGTGCGTAGTCAGAAAGACCCATGCCCATCACTTCATCGAACGAGTCCTCGATCTTGCGCTTCTCGAACCCACCACGTGCCATCTTATTCGGGTCAAATGGCGCTGCCTTCAGAATAGTGGCTTCAATTCGATCGAGGGCGTGCTTCACCTCAGGCAGAATTTCCACTTCAGAAACCCCGCGCCAGAATCGCTGATGCTCGTCCGTCAGCAGCATCATCAGCTTCAACACTGAAACCCGGGCAATAGGCTCGAGCTGCCGCTTGTTACGAAGCAGTTCCCAAAGGTACTCCAATTCCTGCCTCACCCTGACTGCCCCTTCTCCCCGCGTCGTAAAAACATGGAGATTCTCGTCCCTGGCAAAACGAAACCAAGATTGATCAAAAAAGAGCGAAAACAGATTCGGGGAGTTTGCTAAAATTTGATACTCCTCGGACAACCACTCAGGAAGAAACCGAAGTCGAGTCAGCACGGCCTCCTCGGGTTGCTTCACCGAATGACGAGTGCCCGGATTCACCATCATCGCAGTGCCCTCTCGCACTGCCTGCGTTCCGATCTCAGTCTCATGGAGAAAATTCCCCTCCTGAACAAAAAAGATCTCCGGGAAATTCGTCGCCGGAAATTCGTAGTCATCGATGAGATAGAAATGCGTCAAGCGCACCGGCCATCGACCGGAGTTCTCGATGCGGTTCTCAGCAATACTGGATCTCTTAAAGAAAAGTCCCATAAGGGGCGGGCGGGGCAGTCAAACAATCTCAAAGGCGGCTGGATAAATCACTTTCTCTAGACTTAAGCCATTAGGCGGGGCGCAAAATGGTGCCTTTTTATCAAGATCGCAACCTGTCAAAAGTACCTTCATTTCCTCCGATGTAATTTTCCCTACTGCGCAATGTACGGCAGATCCGACCAGAAAACGGACCATTTTGTAGAGAAATCCGTTGCCCCGGAACCGAAATCGCAGCAACTCATCGCCAGCAGGTTCCACTGTCGCCACGGTCAGAGTCCTCACCGTATTTCGTTCTTCATCTTTCCCATCACGCCGCTTCGCCGAGAACGCTCGAAAATCGTGCTGCCCCACATAAACTGAAATCGCCTCTTCCAGGGCAGATAAAGTATTCAGCCCACGCCTGTGCCAAACCAAGCCACTGAGCAGAGGAAGAAGAACCTGACCCGTCGCGATATCGTACCGGTATTCTTTCTCAATCGCCGAAAACCGCGCGTGAAATTCCAAATTAACTTCCCCACAACGCATCACCCGAATCGTCGGGGGCAAGTGCGAATTGATCGCGCGCTGCCATTCTCCGCCATTCATTCTCCAGTCCATAGGCACATCAAAATGCGCCACCTGACCCGATGCGGAAACCCCCGCATCAGTCCTCCCCGAACCTTGAACCGTCCGAATAGCAGGACAAATGCCCTGCAACACTATCAGTAGAACGTCCTGGACTGTGTTGCCCTCCACTTGGCTCTGCCAACCAAAAAAAGATCTTCCATCATAGGCCAGATCTATTCTGAATCGACGATGCTGCAATGGTGTTGAAGGCATAGAAGCAATAACTTAAGAGGCTGTTGAAAAAGAATGGAATGAAAAACTGCGAGTCATTTTGTTTGCTGGCGAGGTGGGGCGAAGGAGTGGGGCGAGCCCCACGGCTGAGAAGCAACGAAGCTAGCAAACAAAAGGGCCGCAGCCCACAGGAGCATCAAAAAACACCTCTGGCGAAGCCGCAAGTTTCAAATCTCTTTTTCTAATAGATTTTTCGTGCCAGGGGTTTTCAACAGTCTCTTAACCCAATTTCGGACCTACGCCGTTGCCAAAAACCAAGGTCTGTCGTCTATTCGAATAGATTTTGAGAACGATACCCTATCTCGACCTCAGACAACACTGGCAGGACTGGCATCGCTACGTTCTTCCCCTCTTCGTAGTCATCGCCGCCCTCATCATGATTCTGGTGATCGTGTTTCGGATTGGGAAGAAAGCGGAATCGGAAGTGGATATTGACCTCCCACTCGCTCGAATCGGCCTCATCAACCCGGGAGAGGACGCCGTCTTCGATCCTGCCTTCTCCGTCGCATCCCCCACCGAACTGGTCAGAGCTCCGGTTGCCTCTACCTTTTCCTATCCAGTAGGCAGTCAACATGGTGCGCTCACCTATAATGCCCAACCATTCATGACCGATCGACACCTGGGCGACGATCTCAATGGTATCGGAGGATGGAATTCAGACTTGGGCGACCCCGTCTACGCCGTCGCAGATGGCGAAGTCACCTTCGCGGGTTGGCCTTCGGACGGCTGGGGTAACGTGGTGATTTTGCTCCACGAGTTGCCTGACGGGCAGATGATCGAAACATTCTACGGTCACCTCGATCGCATCGCAGTGCCCGTAGGCCAGCAGATGAGGCGAGGCGAACTCATCGGCACCATCGGAACAGCCAATCAGCGTTACCTGGCACACCTCCATTTCGAACTCCGCCGCTATCCGACCATTGATGTAGGAGCAGGATACTTCGATTCCAAACTCGGCCGACTTTCCGGGGAGTTTTCACTGAAAAAGTGGAGAGGCCGTCCTGATGATCGCCTTTCCTCACCACCCGCAGGAACCGATCTCCCTCCACCGCCTTTTCAGCTCGACGTCGCAGACGGCAGTGCCCCCGCGCCCTGAATCACGATGGATCAGACTATCATCCTCGTCGCAGTCATCCTCTTTGCCGCGGCCTACCTGCAGTCAGCTACCGGATTTGGTCTGGCTCTGGTTTTAATGGCCCTCTGCCCGCTCATTATCCCGGTCACCGACGCCATCGCTTATACCTCCATCGTGAGCTTGGTAGTCAATTTATCCATTATTTTTGCCAACCGTTCAGGCCTGTCATTCCGCCACGCCCTTCCTTTATGCATCGGAATCTGCCTGGGAATCCCAATTGGCTATTTTGCACTCAAAGAGCTGGACGGGAAACTCATCATCCGTCTTCTCGGCATCGCTCTCATCCTAATTTCCGTCGCTGACTTTCTCCAACATCGCATCGCCGCCTGGAAAATACCGGAGAAATCCGGCTCCCTCTTCGGCCTTGCCGGAGGCATCCTCGCTGGCGCGTTCAATGTCGGAGGACCACCCATTGTCGTTTACGTCTATTCCCGAAACTGGACCAAGGTCGAGACCGTCGCCATTCTTCAATCCGCCTTCATTTCCGGCGGAATTACCCGAAACCTTCTCATGGCAGGCACTGGAGAATTCACAGCCGACCTGCTTCTTTTGACCGCATGGACAGCCCCCACCGCGATCATCGCGGTCTGGCTCGGCAAACTAACACTCGACCGCGTGCCTCAACTCCTGCTACGCCGAATCGTTTTTGCGCTGATCTTCCTGATCGGACTGAGTTATCTATTCCAGGGGTGACCGTTCACCGAATCATATTTCGCTCAGGCGTCACCACACAGATTCAGGATGATTGCTGACCTGTTTCGAATTCAACTCAACCCGTAGAAGATCCCGGCGACACTTGCCGTCAAAAGGCTCGCAATGGTTCCACCAATCATCGCCTTAAATCCCAGGGCAGCCAGATCACTTCGCCGCTCAGGAGCCAGGGCACCAATCCCTCCAATCTGAATACCGATCGACGAAAAATTGGCAAATCCACATAGAGCAAAAGTCGCGAGGAACACCGATTTCGGGCTGAGCTCTCCGGCTAGTTTAATCTCACCCAGTTGCAGGTAGGCCACGAACTCGTTGGCTACCATTCGAGTGCCTAACAATTGCCCCAACTGGAGAACATCCCCCCACTCAGCCCCGATCGCCAAAGCCACAGGAGCAAAGATAAAACCTAGCACTGCTTCGAGAGACAGCCCCGGAAAGACCCCGCCGCTCGCCTTGATGACCAGGTTATCAATCAACCCTCCGTCAGCGCCCCCTCCCATACTACCGAACCAACTGAATATCGCATTCAACAGGGCGATCACCGCGACAAAAACAATCAGCATTGCCGCCACATTCAACGCCAGCTTCAAACCCTCTGTGGTCCCTCGAGCCAACGCGTCGAGAGCATTCCTCCCTGCATTGTCTCGCGGCACGAGAAGATCCTCATCGATCTGTTCTCGCTCGGGTACTAACATTTTTGCCACCAGTAGCGCCGCTGGAGCATTCATCATCGATGCGGTCAGCAACTGACGAGCCACCGCAATTTTCACTTCAGGATCGTCCCTTCCCAGAGTAACGACATACAACCCAAATACGCTTCCGGCGATCGTTGCCATTCCGCCCGTCATCAGCGCCATCAACTCCGATTTCGTCATACTGTTGATGTATGGCTTCACCACAAGCGGCGCTTCCGTCTGACCTACGAATATATTAGCGGCCGCAGCAAGACTCTCGGCCCCTGATAGATGCATCAGACGCTTCATGATCCAGGCAAATCCGAAAACGATCCACTGCAAAACTCCGAGGTAATATAGCAATGAGGTCAGCGCCGCCACAAACAGGATAGTAGGCAGCACTTTGAAAGCGAATCCATAGCGGCTCGCATTGATCAACTCGCCAAACATAAATTCGGCCCCGACATCACTGAATCCGAGAAGTTTCACAAATCCACCCGACATCCATTCAACCACGCCACCAAAAGGCGTGGCCAGAATAAGGACCGCCAGCAGGACCTGAAGAATCACGCCACCGGCGACTAGACGCCAATTGATGGACCGACGCTGATTACTCAATAAAATGCATAGCCCCAGGAGAAGCATCACCCCAAGAACTCCTCTTAATAAGTTCTCCGCTGTCATATCTATAAAGTAATCTCTCCTCCATTCGACTTTGCCGATTTCAAACAGGCATCGAGCACTCGTTGGGTCTTCAACGAAATCTCCGGCCAATGCGGATCCGGAGTTCCACCTAGAACCAGATCGCTGAACTTTTGAAATAACTTCGTCTCCTGTGCTGTCGCATGACCGTCAGAATACTCGCTCACCGCAACTCTCCGCGAATGCCTTTCCATGTGAAACTGGCACAGGTCGACTTCGAAATGAGCCTGCTCCACCTCGAACGAAGTCTCTGGACCATGATAAGGCAGCACGAAATCAGGAATCATAATGTGCCCTTTTGACCCACTGATATTAACCCACTGCTGGTGCTCCGTTTCGAAGCTGCAATAAAAGCTGGAAGTAATCCCGCCCTCAAAAGTGAGCTCCGCCGAAAGGCTGATCGGTACGCCATCCGATTCACCCGGCGCACCCGACTGTCTGATCATATTAGCCTTCAGCGACACGGGCATTTGAAAATGCATCGTCCACAAAGCCATCCGGATGCAATACCATCCCAAATCACCGAGACTGCCCAGCGGCTCCAGGCTCGGATCCATCCGAATGTTGTCCTCGAAAAAATCATCGGGAGCGCGAAAACTGAACTGAGTCGCAATGCGCTTGATCTCCCCCACCGCATCTCCGCTGTCTAACTCCTGACGCAACGCAGCCATCCGGTCAGTGTGCATGAACATGACACCATCCATGAATTGAACATTTGCCGCCTCGCAGGCCGCGATCATCTCCTCGACCTCCTCCGCATTCACCCCGCATGGCTTTTCGCAAAGCACATGCTTGCCCGCTGCAACCGCCTTGAGAACATAATCTTTCCTCACCCCGGTCGGCAAAGGAATGTAGAGCGCATCGATATCGTCAGCCGCAATCATCGCTTCGTAATCTGCGATAGGACGAGGCGGCGGATCGTGAGGAATCTGCGCCTGATTTTCGGCAATGTATTCAGCAGCCCGCTCGACGGTTCTACTGCCCACCGCCACCAACTGTGCGTTTTCGCAGTGCCTGATCGCCTGCCAGTTCTTCCGGGCGATCCCGGCAGTTCCCATAATACCCCAACGGCACACTCGTTCGCTCATACGTTTTTGAAATACTCCAACCCAAACCGGGTTGGGTGCTCCACCCAACCCGGTTGAATCATACTGATCATCTAAAATTAATCCTCACCCCCCGAGCACGCCAACCCTTGGTGATAGCGGCTTCCATCTCATCCCATGTTCGGCCTGCCAGCAAGGCTTCGAAGCTCTCGGGAGCCTTCGTTCCTTTCTTCAGCTCTTTGAGAAACGCTTTGATATTAGCCGCATCCTTGTCGCCATCCATGTGAAAAAAGTAATAAACAGTCAACGCACCTAAGCCGTAATTGAAATTAGCATTGTTGGTGAATGATCCATAATCCTGCGTGAAATAGTCTTCCAGATTCGGCGCAGTGAACTCTTCCCCTAGAGCCCGCCCTCCGGAATTTTTTTCACCATAGGCCGTGACGTATTCTTTCAGCTTCGAAAGATCGTTCACATTGAACTTTCCAGAACGATACCCGCTCTGAGCAATGTATTCAGACAGCCCCTCCGTAAACCATCCCCTCGATCCCGGCGCGTAATAGGGGTAGTCAGTCAACTGGTGGGCGATTTCGTGCGACAGGGTCGTGTTCTCTTTGTCGTAATCGACGCTGTAGTTGCTCCCTACCTTTTTCACTCCCAGACTCGAAATAGGGACCAGGATATCCCCTTCGCCACCTCGACTGATATAGACTCCAGCCGAACCTTGAGGCCCTCCTTTTTCGAAGTAAGCGCTCTTTGTTCCAAAGAGGTGAATCTTATGCCGCTCCTCCCGAAACGGCTTCACCATCCCCAATGGTAGCTCCCGGCAAAACTGATTCGTCGCTTCGAACAGCAGCGAAAATCGTTTCACCACCGAAGTATTCAGCTTCACATCGCAAATAAATTCGTAGTGATCGCTGGCGTAGATGTATTCACTCGCTTCCTCATCCTCTTTGATGACTTCGATTTCTTGTTTGATATCAGCCGAAACGATTTTAGGCCATGGCCCATCCCAGTTCTCCTCAACTGCTGGCGCTTTCGCGGTATCGACCGGAGCCTTTTTCTGCCAATCAGTGATAAAGCCCTGGTCTTCATTTGAAAGACTGACGACCGGCACCTCAAAATTGCGCCCATTCATACTAAGCACCGCATTGGCCCCCGCCACTTCGACCAATTCAGCCTCGATCACTTTTCCCTGACTGTTAGTCCATGACCGGCTCTCAGCACGCAGCGACACCACCATCATCGCTGGCATAATTGTGGCCAAAACAGACTGGAAAAAATGCTGAGTCTTCATCGGCGCATAGCTTATGATTATTTGAAAATCGCTTCAAGTACTATAGGAGAACGGAAGCACGCCTACCTGGACGACGTTGAACCCTATGGCCGAAGATAGAAAAATAGCAGCTCTAGAAGAATGGTTCGGACACTCTGAGTTTCGCCCCGGACAGGAAGCGGTGATTGATATTCTGCTCGAAGGAAAACCCGCCCTGGCGCTTTTCCCCACCGGAGCCGGCAAGAGCCTTTGCTACCAGTTGCCTGCTCTTCTTCTCGATGGCCTTACCTTGGTAGTGTCACCTCTCATTGCTCTGATGAAGGATCAGGTCGAAGTTTTGGAAAAAAGAGGAGTCGCCGCTGCCCGTCTCGATTCAACGCTCGATGAATCCGAAATTCGGGGCATTTACGATGCGATGGAATCTGGCACCCTACGACTGCTCTACGTCGCACCGGAGCGCCTCGCCAATGAGGGGTTTCTTCGCCGGCTTCGCCGTTGCACGATTGATCTCATGGCAGTCGACGAAGCCCATTGCATCTCGGAATGGGGCCACAATTTTCGTCCGGACTACCTCAAGCTGGCTCTCTTGGCAAAAGACCTTGGGATCACTCGACTTCTCGCGCTTACCGCCACCGCCACTCCCAAAGTCGCCGCTCAAATCCGAGAAAAGTTCGGGATTACGGAAAAGGACCATATCCAAACTCCATTTAGCCGGCCCAATCTTGCCTATCAGATCCACCCCTGTTCTGGTGGAGAAAAGGATCAACTCCTCATCGACAGAATCAAGGAAAACGAGGCCGGAGCATCGATCGTCTACGTCACCCTCCAACGAACGGCGGAGCAAGTCGCGGGAGTCCTCAAGCAAGCAGGGATCGACGCTCGCGCCTATCACGCAGGCATGCGGGGCGACCATCGAGCCGAGGTCCAAGACGGGTTCATGGTCGACGATATTGAAGTCGTCGTCGCCACAATCGCCTTCGGCATGGGCGTCGACAAAGCTAACATTCGACACGTCTACCACTACAATCTCCCAAAATCGCTGGAGAACTTCGCTCAGGAGTCAGGCCGAGCTGGACGGGACGGCGCCCCTTCAACCTGCGAAATAATCGCCTGCGCGGATGACCTAACCGTCCTCGAAAACTTCATCTACGGAGATACCCCTTCGCCCACTGCAATGAAATCGCTGGTCGAAGCCGCTCTTCTACAAGGGGATCACTTTTCCATATCTCGCTACGACCTTTCCCAATCGCGAGACATGCGTCCCACTGTGATTTCAACTGCGCTGACCTATTTGGAACTCGACGGCGTCCTCATCGCCGAAGGCCCCTTTTACGGTGGGTTTCGAGTTCAACTGCTACGATCTGAGGAGTTAGTTTTTGCAGGATATACGCCGGAACGTCAGGGGTTTTTAAAAAGGCTTTTCAAGGCTGCGGACAAAGGGCGTCTCTGGTACACCTTCAACATAGCGAAGGCAGCCCTCGATACCGGTGAACCCGAAGAACGCATTCGCAAAGCGATACGCTACTTGGAAGAAATGGGTGACGCGATCGTCAAACCGGCCGGCCTCCGCCACGCGTATCGACTCGCGCCGGACGGCGAACGCGAAATCAGGAAACTGTCAGAAACACTGATCGAACGATTCGAATCGAGAGAAACAGGAGAAATCAAACGCCTCCAACAAGTCGTCGATCTCTGCGAAACCGCAGATTGCCTCCCTCAACAGCTACTCAATTATTTCGGCGAATCAGTTGGCCCCTGCGGTCGCTGTAACGTTTGCACCGGCCTACATTCTGGAGGCAATCTTCCCGCCATCACACGCACGGTCCTATCACTGGAAGACGCTGAGGCCATCCGGATCATCCACGCCGAAGGACATGTCGCCTTGCGCCAGCCCCGTCAGCTCGCGCGCTTCTTTTGCGGACTCTCCAGTCCAGCCACGACCCGTACCAAGCTGCATCGCCACGACGAATTTGGCCGCCTCGCCAAGGTTCCTTTTCTCGAAGTGCTCAGTCACGTTGAGACCCTTTAAAGAGTCTCCATTATTGCGAAAGCAAATCACCCAACACCGTGAGCCCACCTTCCTGCGATGCCAGTTCGACCAACCGCTCGCGTGCTGCCGGGATATGATCGAGGAATTCCGGCTTCCCCTTTACCTCACCGAGAAAACCATAAGCACCCGTCGCCTGCATCAGCCGTTGGGTGGCACACTGACAAAGCTGCTTCCGATACTCGGCTTCACTCTGCCCTACGCCTGACTGCTCTTTGAGGGAAAAATAGAAGCCAATCAGATCCTGACGTTGCTCCGATGAAAATTCGGCATAAGGGTCAAAAACCAACGAAGCAATGTCATACTCCGGCACTCCCCACCGCATTCCCTGATAATCGATCAAACAGGTTTTGCCTCCTGACAGCATCACATTCGTGCTTTGAAAATCACGGTGCACAAGAGACCGCGGCAGAGCGGTCAGCTCACTGATCAATTCTTTCAGCGACGGTTCTGATCTAAGTTTTTCTGCAGCGGATTCGGAAATGAAACGAGCTACGTATTGCTCGATGAAATAGTCCTGCTCCCACTGATAAAGAGCCTCATCAAAGGGCGGCTCCAGTTCCGGCAAATCGTCAGGAGGGTCGGTTTCAACAATCTCGTGCAATCGCCAAACGGTTTCCAAGGTCGACTCATAGGCAGGGCGACGCACCTTATCCCAATCTTTTCCGTCCAGGTTCCCTAGATCAGTTCCCCCGAGATCCTCGACCCAAACACAGTCATTTTCGTGATCGGCGTGAATCAAATGAGGCGATGGAATCGCATGCCGATTCAGAAATTCAGTAATCGGCCCGAACCTCTCATTGTCGGGCCTGTCTCTGGTGTAGCTGACGACGACGACTGCTTTGCCAGAAACAGGCTCAGAGATACGAACAAAAGTTCGCCCAGACCCTCCTTTTTCGATCAAAGACAGCTCCAGAGCCGCTTCTTTCCACTGAGGGATGATCTTTCTGGTTCGCCGTTCTATTTCGGATACTTCCATTGCTTGGTGGACCACCAAACCACGGTCCGCAGAAAAGTCATTTAAATCTCATTGCTTCGGCCAATGCCTTTGACTAGATTTCAACCCAACACTCACCCACTACGATGCCGGAGAGTCCCTCTCAAATTCCCAATTCCCCTCCCACCAACGATTCCATGTTTTCGCGCTACGCCTCAAGCGGGCGGCGCGTCGGCTTGGTTCCGGAAAAAGGCTGGGCGAAACGTAATTACCAGTATCTCAGCAGCAGCTTGATCCCTTCGATTGTTAAGAAACGGGAGACCACAGGCCCTGACGGCCCGCCCGTATTCAAAGAACTCCTCCCCGGCCAAATCGAAGTTGTCTGGATCGGTCATGCCAGTTTCCTCGTCCGCACCCCGAGTTTCAACGCCTTAATCGATCCGGTCTGGGCCAAATGGATGGGACCCCTAAAACGGCATCGAGATCCGGGAATCGACATTGAGCACCTCCCCAAGATCGATCTTGTTCTGATCACTCACGCCCACTTCGACCATCTCTGTCGGATGAGTCTAAAGCGAATCGTCGACGGCAGCCAGACCGTCATCGTACCTCGGGGTGTTGCCGGTGTCCTCCGTAAGCTCAATGTTGATCGGATCGAAGAAATGGGAGACTGGGACTACATGGGTTTCCGTGACTCCGAAATCCACTTCACTCCAGCCCATCACTGGGGGGCCCGCTATTTACACGATACCCGAAAGGGTTTCGGAGGATACGTCATCAAAACCCCGGGGCACTCCGTCTATCACTCAGGCGATTCTGCCTATTTCGATGGATTTTCCGAAATAGGCGAAAGGCACAACATCGACACAGCCCTGCTTCCGATCGGAGCCTACGATTGCCCCAGCGGTCGAGAGGTGCACATGAATCCCGAAGAAGCAGTGAAAGCATTTTTTGATCTAAAGGCGGACAAAATGATCCCCATGCACCACGCCACTTTCCCGATCAGCAATGAACACCCGGCCGAGCCGATGATCCGGCTCCGGAACGCGGTAGAGGAATTTCAGATCACCGATCGAGTCATCGCTCCCGGCGAAGGTGAACAGGTCGTTATTTCGGTGCCAACCACCTGACACACACCAAATACCAACGGGTCGATCACCAAGTTGGTGGAACCGGAACGCCCGATGATTTCGGCGCAGAATCCAATACCGCGGGTTTCTCCTCGGCATTCGGCTCGGTCGCATTCGGCTGGGCTTGGCCAGCGACGGTACGCCTATCGACAATAGCTTCAGGCAGATCTCGCCTTCCTTCTTCTGCATTGGGAGAACCGAGAGGAGAATCCTGCCATCGAATCCCGTCCTGCTGAGCGATCAATTTCCATTCGGAAATCGTTCTCAATCCCTGCATCGCGGCTTCGGAGTTTCGGAAGGCACCAGCACTCAGCGCCGCTTCAAAAGACGCCTCTGCTTCGTAGACCTCCCCATACCGAAGATGATGCTCCGCTTCTGCCAACATTAGATTTCCATAGAGAGGAGCCCACTCCTGAGCATCTTCGAGACGTTCACCGGCCAAACTCTTTTTACCCAACTCATCCAGAACCGCGGCGTGCCCCACCGCAGCAAACACATCTTGAGGATAGAGCTTCTGTGCGCTGTTAAAATACTCATCTGCCTTCTCTAATGCTTGCCTCCGAGCCGGCGCCTGCATCTCCGCGGTGATCCCTGCCACTTGAGCATGCGCACTCAAACTGTAGGCAAATGGATTCATCGGATCTAATGATCTGGCAGCCTGAAGGTGCCTGAACTGCTTGAAGTCCCGGCTATCTTCTTCAAAAACCAATCTCGCCTTTTCGTAGTGGTATTCACTTCGAGTGAAGAGAAAACCCATACCAACCATCGCCAAGCCACAGCCGAGCGTAATTGCCCGGGTCGCAAACAAAAGACTTCCGCCTGGAAGTGTTGACGGAGCTTTTTTCTTCAGTGCATCAGCCATCGGATCAGGCGCAGCTGTCACGGCCAGCAGTAGAGCACCAACCACTGCAAAAACAGGAAGGTGCAAAGCGAAGTCAAACAGAGCCAGGCAAGAAAGGGCGATCACCGACGACATAGCACCGAGAGTGAGCGCGAGATGATGAGAACGCGGCAGAATCCCTCCCTGCGGGGGTTTTACATCCGCATAAGCTTTCACAAACTTAAAACCGTTACCAAAATGGAGGCCAACCATCACCAACATCAACGCCAACCCTATGAGTCCGTAATCTGCCAATATTTGAAGAAACTCGTTATGCGCAAATTCCGGCTCTTTGACCGCATCATCCAGATTCGCCGAGCGAAAAGCACGTCCATAGATATAGGAACTGCGACTTCCTGTCCCGAGCCAGGGAGATTCCGCAACTTGCTTGGCACTGGCCTCCCAAACTAAAGGAAGGCTGGCCTCACCATTCTTCGAGAAAAGACCATGACCAAGCTGATGTGAAATTGGTCCTGATGCGGCATAAAGCCCCACGGCTCCTGCGAGAAAAAGAAAGCTCAACGCAATCGTACCTTTCCGCCTAACTTCAGGCTTCAACCTCTTCCACAGAACTAAAATTGATAACAACGAGAACCCGATCAATCCCGCCCCCAGCGTCAACAGTCCTATCATACTGCCACTCACTAGAACCACGAGGCTGCAGACAATACCAAGACCCAGCCAGGCAATTCGCTTTCCGGACTCATATCGCCCGAAAGCGGAAATAGAGAGCCAAAGCGGCACCAAGATCGCTAGGAAACTGGCAAAATGATCCGGCTGATTGAACAGCCCTCCTGCCTGATCCGTATAGGTTCGCTCATAACCTGGGAGGATCCACATCTGCGGATCAATGAGCCACTGACAAAGCCCCAGAAACAAATTGGCAATCACCAGACCAACCAATGCAAACACCATTCCCCGTCGCGACCCACTTCTAGTACAAAGCGTCAGAAATCCTGCGTAGACCAAAAAACCTGCAACAATTAGAGCTGCATCTTCTCTCGCAAAATAGGCAACAGGCGATTCCGATGCCCGTATCATAATATACGTTGAGAGGGCAAAAACGGACAAAGTCGTCCAGCGCGGCATCGTGAAATGCACCTCCCGAAACAATCTTCCAACAGAAAGCACCGCTGCAACGCCAATCAAAAAATATCCCGGCCAGATAAACGTCATGGACGTGGATGTCCCGATCAGACCAGTCAACAAAAGACCGGCCAGAAAGATCGCAACGATCACGGCACGCCAACTAAGTTTCATTCAAAAAGCTCTCGAAAATCGGATTCCTTATGGAATTATGCAGTAATTTCAGAAAAACTAAAATCTTATTTTACTTAAATATTTGGTTATTATAACTAAATATAGAATATTCGCTGAGAATAGCAGTTACTTTCGGATTGCTTTCGCGCCTCCAATCCCGGACACTTTGCTTCGCTGCCCATCCGCGACTATCGCAATCGCAGCCAATTCGGAAGAATGATTACGCCCCGAAACATCCTACTCGCCGCTATTTGCCTGCTTGCCTGTGGGCAGGCGAGTGCCCAAATCCAGGTATCCTTGAAGTTGGATCGACCATTATATGTGGCTCATGAACCAATTACCGGCACCCTCACCATCATCAATCGTGCCGGCAAAGATATTATCCTGGGAGACTCCGGACGCCTCAGCTGGTTAGATTTCAGCGTCACCGATAGAGGAGGGAATATTGTCTCTCCCGTTCGACAGCACTTGAATGAACGGCCAATCGTTCTCTCTTCAGGCCAAGCCTACGAGCACGATGTCATGATCAACCGCTATTACCCCATGGCAACGATTGGCACGTATCGTATCAAAGCCAGTGTGACCCTGCCTCAAATTGACCGAGTGTTTCAAACCCCATCCAACACCATTCAGGTCACCGACGGTCAAGCCATATGGAGTCAGATTGTCGGCATCCCTCAAGGGTACCCTGACGCAGGCAGTTACCGGGAATATTCCCTAATGACTTTCTACCACGGAGCCCGCAGCAGGGCCCTTTACTTTCGGCTCAAAGGCTCCGATTCCGGGATCGTCTACAAGACCTACCCCCTCGGCGATTACATGAACCTTCGCCCCCCCACCTATTCAATCGATCAGAAAAACCAGCTCCATGTTCTGCATATGTCGGGTCCGCAGCTTTATAAATACACCGTCATCAACATCGTAGGGGATCCCATTATCCAGTCCAGTTACTATGAGAAAGATGGCAATCGCCCAGAACTCAAAACTTCTTCCTACGGAGATGTCTCCATCGTCGGAGGATTCACAGAAGAAGAGATGTCGACCCCATACGAGCATACAGAATTTCGCAGGATGTCGGAAAGACCCACAGGCCTCCCCAAATTCTAGGCGACAAATCGGCTATTCTCCGCTCTAGATTCAGGCTCAGTGGAAAAATTACCATAATTTCCCGCTGAGTCACAATCGCCATACAGATATTGCAATTTGTTGATTATCAGATAATTACAGATTCTATTTTTGAGATTGAGCTGAATTTTGTGAAATCTTTCGAGATTTACTTTGAACAATAATGGTCAAAGTAATACTTATATCTTAATGACTTGTGCTTCTAAACTATATTTTGAAGCGCGACGATTCTGAGAATGACCCCTCATCCACATCACTCAATTCCGCCTCAGTTGCCTCCGGCAAACTGTTTCACGGTGCTTGTGATCGACGATCTTCCTCAAAATCGAGTGCTTCTCAGAAAGTTCCTCAAAACGGCAGGTTATGCCGTCATAGAAGCCACCAACGGCATTGAAGCCCTCGATATTCTTAGAAGAAAGCACGTTCGCCCCGATCTCATTGTGACGGACATCGAAATGCCAGTTATGGACGGAATCACCCTGGTTGAGCAAATCCGCTACCTCGACGATACCATTGCAACCATTCCCATTATTGCAGCATCCGGAAACGCCGATGAAGAAATGAGGCATCGGGCGCTTCGGGCTGGATCAGATCAGTTTATGACGAAACCTTTCGATCTGGGAGAGCTTCGCCGTGAAATGGCAACCTTGCTTAAATTACGCCGGCAGTCTGTTCCTATCAGAAATTCAAAGCTGTCCCCTCCTGCAACCAATCGCCTGGACCCTAATTTGGAAGGGCAAAATCAAGGCTAAGCACCGCCGCAAAGGTTCGGCTTTCCCTTTTGCGAAACGGGCGTAGCTTCTGCGTCCACCACGTCCCATTCGTCTCTACAGGGGCAGGTGTTCACCTTTGCCACCTGCGCCCCGTGACTGATAAAAAATTCTCTGATCTAGGACTTCCTGAGCTCCTCGTCGCCGCCGTCGAGGAACTCGGCTTTGAAGCTCCATCTGCGATTCAAGCCGCAGCGATTCCTCCAGCCCTCGAAGGCCGCGACATTGTCGGCCTCTCTGAAACAGGCTCTGGCAAAACTGCCGCATTTGGACTGGCCAGTCTGGCCCGGATCGACACAGGATCATCTAAAACCCAAATGCTCGTCGTTTGCCCCACTCGGGAACTCGCCGTTCAAGTCTGCGGAGAACTGCAACGACTCGGCTCGAAGCTGCCGGGCCTCCACGCCACGGCTATCTACGGCGGTGCGCCAATCGACAGGCAAATTCGCGCTTTGCGGAACGGAGTACACGTTGTGGTAGGAACTCCGGGCCGTCTCATCGACCACGTTAAGCGCGGCACGATCGATCTATCTCACGTCAAAACCGCCGTCCTCGACGAAGCCGACCGCATGCTCGACATGGGATTCGTCGACGACATGGAGGACATTCTCCGGACGCTCCCCGACGAGCACCAGACCCTCTTTTTCTCCGCCACGATGAACAACGCGGTGCAGCGTCTCATCAAAGGATTCGGAAATGAGCCTGAAACCATTCAAATTGAACGCAAAAGCCTCACCGTTGAATCAACCGAGCAAGTTTGTTTTGAAGTGCGCCAACGATCCCGCATCGAGTTGGTCTCTCGGATTGTTGATCTAGAGCAACCAAAGCTGGCCATCATCTTCTGTAACACCAAACGCGCCGTCGACGAATGCACCGAAGCACTGCTCTCCCGCGGCTATTCGGCCGACCGACTCCACGGGGACATCGCGCAATCCATGCGTGAACGTGTCCTCAGACTTTTTCGTGAAGGAACTGTCGAAATTATGGTCGCCACTGATGTCGCGGCCCGCGGTATCGACATTGATGACATCGACCTCGTCATCAACTACGAGCTCCCTCAGGATCCCGAAGACTACGTCCACCGGGTAGGCAGAACAGGCCGAGCAGGAAGAACCGGAAAAGCCGTTTCGTTCATCTACGGACGCGACGCTTACCGGATCCGCACCATTGAGAAGTTCATTCGCCAGAAGATTACCAAAGCCGAAATCCCGACGAAAAAGGATGTCGACAGCCATCTCGCCGAGCAGATGCTTGGCACCCTCTCCGAGCGTCTTTCCGGCGAGACCAACGATGCTACTATTCAGTCACTGGCCCCGCTTAAGGAAGCGGGACATGACTGGGATGATATTGCCGGAGCCCTCATGGACATGGTCAAAGAAATGACCGCTCGTGAAGGAGAGGAAATCATCGAAGACAATCCGAATGCCAATCAGCGCGACCGGAGAGACCGTCCCGACCGCCGCGACAATCCTGATAGAGAGCGTGGACCAAAAAGAGAGCGCCGCGAGCGTCGGGATCCCGATGCAGGCCCCGAACCCGGCATGGTGAAACTTTTTCTCAGCCTGGGCCGCCGTGATGATATCAGCGCCGGTGACATTGTCGGAATGCTCCACAACGAATGCCACCTCGAAAGGGGCACCGTCGGTCATATCAAACTCATGCCTGCTTTCAGCTTTGTGGAAGTGCGCGAAGAAAGCGTCAATCAGGCGATCGAAGCTGCTTCAAAAGCCAAGCTTCGAGGCAAGAGCTTTAAGTTCGATCGAGACCGCGGCCCTGGAGAAGGCGGCGAATCATCCGGTAGCTCTTCTGGTGGTTCCGGCGGCGGCGAACGACGCAGCGGCGGCGGCTACAAAGGCGGCGGTGACCGAGGTGGACGTCGCGACGATCGCAAAAGTGGTGGCGAGCGACGCACTGGCGGTGGCGGCTACCGAGGCGGCGGCGAACGCCGGGACAAGCCGGGCGGATACCGGGATCGGAAGTGATTCCGGCTCTACGCCAACCACTAGGGAGAAATTACTCCCCTTCTGCTTTCGCTTCGATTTTTAACGAAGTGATCATTTCCTCCACATCAGTGGTAGGCATTTTGCAGGCAAATTGGCGACACACATACGCCGTCGCTTTGCCATTCTGACTCACCTGCGTTTTAGTGAAGGCAGAAAGCCCAGCGAGCGCCTCAGCATTTGTTTCGTTGCGGACCATGACCACTTTGTTAGGAAGAAACGGCTTTCGCACCGCATCGATCATTGCCTCCGGATTTGGACCACTGATCACGACCTCAAAAGATGGCCCCATCTGAAAATCCATCCAACTGAGCATCAGCGGATAGACCACCGCATTCTGTTCGACTTCGCCAGAGAAGGCGCGAACAAGCTCATCTCCACGCTTCGCGTATTCCGGGCGACCTGTCATGCGATTGAGCCGCACCAAGTTGCCCACCGCGACTGAATTACCACTGGGAATGGCTCCCCCATACAGCTTCTTGGCCCGAAAAATATGTTGCTCAGCGTCATCAGCAACCGTGAAGTACCCACCGCCTTCGTCGTCCCAGAAAAACTCATTCATCACGGCCTGAAACTCGATCGCCTTCTCCAGATAACGCACATCGAAGGTAGTCTCATAAACATCCAACAACCCCCAGATCATGAAGGCGTAGTCCTCAAGGTGAGCCGTCAGTCCAGCTTCTCCCTGCCGATATCGCTTCAGCAAACGACCTTCATCCGTCGTCAATTTATCCAGCACGAAGTCAGTCGCTTTCGTCGCGGCGGCAGCGTATTCCTCATCGCCCAGCACCTGGGCCGCCCTCGCGAAAGCGGCGATCATTAACCCGTTCCAATCGGTCAAAACCTTGTCATCTTTTTGCGGATGAATTCGCTTCTCACGGTGCTCGAACAACTGCTGCCTCAGGCCCTCAGCTCGCTCTCTTGCCTCATCGAGCAACTCCTCTTTCAGATGAGGAATATTCGCCCCAGTCTTCGCCCGGGTCGCTTCTTCGAGAAAATTCCCCTCTTCAGCGAGTTGAAACACCTCGCTGTAAAACTCCGCGTCCTCTTTGCCCAGCACCTCTTCAACCTCTGCTGTCGTCCAAACGTAAAACTTCCCTTCCTCCCCTTCGCTATCTGCATCCTCAGCGGAATAAAAGCCCCCCTCCTCACTCGTCATATCACGCTGCACATAGGTGAGGATCTCACGGGCCGTCCGGGCGTATTTTTCCTTCCCCGTAATTTGATAAGCTTCGAGATTGGCAATCGTCACCAAGGCCTGGTCATAGAGCATTTTCTCAAAATGGGGAACGAGCCAGTTCGGGTCGGTTGAATAGCGATGTATCCCGAATCCCACATGATCATAGATCCCACCCCAACGCATTTCAGTCAGGGTTTTTTCGACCATCTCCAGGGCCTGAGCATTTCCCGACCGCTCATAATACCGCATCAGAAACATCAGGTTTGGAGGCACTGGAAATTTTGGCGCCGTGGCAAATCCGCCTTTCTTCTCATCGTAGCGAGAAGCGAACTGCGTATACGCCGTATCGAAAACTGATGGCTCCAAATCTGCCCCGGGTGACCCACCCACAAACTGACTCATCTGGGTTGAAATATTAAGTGCGATTCCCTCGACCTCATCCCGACGTTCAACCCAGGCCTTGTGAAGATCCGCGGCAACTTTCATGATGCCCGGTCGGCCCGCCATTGAGTTTTTCGGAAAATAGGTTCCCGCAAAAAAGGCGTGCTTCTGAGGTGTCATAACCACCGTCATCGGCCATCCACCTCCGCCCGTGAGCGCCTGCGTAATTTGCATGTAGACCTCATCGATGTCCGGACGTTCCTCGCGGTCGACTTTGATCGGGATAAAGTTGGCATTGATCAAAGCCGCCACCTCTTCATCCTCGAAGGACTCATGCTCCATGACATGACACCAGTGACAGGTCGTGTAGCCGATGCTCAGAAAAATAGGTTTATCCTCCTTCTTCGCCTTCTCAAAAGCCTCCTCGCTCCAGGGCCACCAGTCGACTGGGTTGCGAGCATGTTGTAACAGATAAGGACTATGCTCGAAGACAAGCCGGTTAAACTCTTCGCCACCGTCGCCTGGCAATTCTGCAATGGCTTCTTTCGGTGGCAGAGGTTGGCGCACGTGGCCCTCTTCGGCTTCAATCATGGGCGGAACATGGGGGAGGATCGCGGTGACGGCGATCAGAAATATAGAGGAGGGGCGCAGCATTCCGGAAGGGTGCCACGATTTCTGCCTCTAGACCATGCCGCAAATCCGATTCCAAAAAGTCACCATTGCTGATAAGACTATCCCTATTAGCTCTTCCCCCACACACACAAACCGTAGGCGCTTCATGCAGCAGGCTGGAATCGCTTCGATCACGGCCGCTCTCGGCCCCGGCGCTTGTCGAGTCGCTGCCGCCGACAACGGGGCGGATGATCAATGGATGCTCGAAGTACTGGGAGACATCCACTTCGACAAACGCTCCCATCACGACATGGACTGGGTCGCGCGAGAAAAGCCTGATTCCGTCCACGCGGTCGAGAGCTACTCCGAGACCACCGAGAAGAACTATCCTGCTCTGCTGCAGAGGGTAAAGGCCGACATCAGTGCCGATCCGACTTGTCGGGGACTCATACAGGTCGGCGATCTCGTGCAAGGGCTCTGTGGCTCTGAGTCGCTCGCCAAGGTGCAGTGTGAAGAGGCCATTGCCAGTCTGCGTGATCTGGAACTTGGCGTTCCGACATGGATCACCAAAGGTAACCATGACATCACCGGCCCCGGTGCACTGGAAGCCTACGAGAAATTCGTCGTCCCCTTCTGCGGAAGTAACGGCGATCCAGAGCCCGAGCCGAATCCGTCCCAATTCACCCGCGAGCACAACGGCTGGCTTATCGTGATGTTCGACGGCTACACAAATGGCAGTCTCGACTGGCTCGATAAAATCCTCGCTGATCGCGAGCCCGGGCGACTGCTCTTCGTTGTCCACCAGCCCGTCGTTCCCTACAACGCCCGCTCGGGCTGGTGCGTTTACGGCAAAGCATCGCAATCCGAAAAACGCGAACGCCTCATCCGTCTACTGGGAAAACATCGGGCCGTCGTCCTGAGCGGACATTTGCACAAACACTCCTTCGTCGAACGCGAGACCGCCGAAGGCTCGTTCACCCAGTTGTCAGTCAGCAGCGTCGCCAATCGGCTCGACGGAAAAGCCAGAGACCTGATCACCGGGATCGACAACTACACTCCCAATCTCGTCGATCTCGAGCCTACCCATTCCCCCGAGACCATTGATGCCCGGCGCGCCATCCTTGCTGCGGAGAAGCCCTACATTCGTCGCTTCGACTACGGAGCTTTCTGGGGCCGCGCCACGCTCCATGTGAATGAAGACAGGATCGAAGCCGGGATCTACCAAATGCTGGCCGACGAGCCGTGGAAACATATCGACCTGACACCAACCAAAGCCTGACCCTCACCCAAACATCGCTTTGCAAATCACCACCGCAGCGATCACTCCCGTCAGGTCGGCACAGAGACCAGCCGCAAGAGCGTGCCGAGTCTTTCTCACCGCCACCGAACCAAAGTAGACGGCCAAAACGTAAAAGGTCGTCTCGGTCGAACCAAACATCGTTGCGGCGGTGTACTTGATTGTTTCGGACAATCCTTCATTGGTAAGAATCTCCACGAGAACCCCCTGGCTACCGCTACCACTCAGTGGCCGCATCAGTGCCATCGGAACCAGCTCTGCCGGAAAATGCACGAGATCGAGGACCGGCTTAAGCAGCTTCTGAAAAAGAAACAAAGCGCCGGAATTTCTCAGTAAGGCCAGGGCCGTGAGCATCGCGACAATGAAGGGCATGATCCTCACCGCAACGCTCCAGCCCTCCTTGGCACCCTCCACAAATTCCTCATAAACCGGCACCCTCTTCAGCGCTGCGTAGACCACAAAGAAAACCAAAACAAAAGGAATCGTCGCCACCGATATTGCCGAAACCGTTCGCTGCCAAAGGGGCTTCTCACCCTCGATCTCCGCTTCGTCGAGCGATGGCTTTTCTGCGTCCAGCTCTAGAGCAACCTCACGGAGCCCCAGCGATTCTTGCATCGTCACCCGCTGCTCAGGAAACATTTCGAGATAAATAATCCCAACAAAAAGCAATCCTACCAGCCCCAGGACCAGCTTTCCTTTTCCGGAAAGCTTTCGCTTACTCGCGTCATTTCCCTCACCTTCCTCCACTTCGGCTCTTGCCTGCCCGCTTCCTGCCCGATTAAAAATCGACATTCGCTCAAACAACTTCACTGCCAGGATCGCCACAATCGTCGAGCAGATAGTAGCACCAATGGTAGTCCCAACGATCGCATAAGGTTGCGCGATCCCCTGGGCCGCAAGCAATCCGATTGCGGTCGCCGGAATCAAAGTCACTGAACTGGTGTTGATCGCGAGAAAGGTGCACATCGAATTCGTCGCCGTGCCCTTATTAGGATTCAACTCTTCAAGATGCTGCATCGCTTTGAGCCCGAGTGGCGTCGCTGCATTCCCCAGCCCCAACATGTTCGCCGCCATGTTCATGACCATCGCGCTCATAGCCGGATGTTCCGGCGGCACTTCCGGAAACAGGCGAGTCATGACGGGACGAACAAACTTCGAAACCGCCTGGATCATCCCCGAAGTTTCCGCCAATCGCATGATCCCCAGCCACAACATCATGACGGCACTCAAAGGAATCACGATGCTGACCACCCCTACTTTAATCATCGAAAACATTCCTTCGACGATTCCGTTGGCGCCGGTCAATTGATCGAGTAGAGCCGCGACCACAACCCCCACCACAATCATCCCCATCCAGATCCAATTCAGCATGGGATGTATCTAACAGTATGATCACGCCATTCGGCAACTGAAAGTCTCGCTCTCCGCGACAGACTTACTCCATCTTGATCACGAAACTGTCCGCTCCGTTGGCATTCGCTATGCCCTCCGATTCACCGATCAGATAGATAATCACTCCGTTATCCCCTTTGAGGCGGGCTTTAACGACCCCGTTACCCACCGTGACTCCCGACCGCACCCCGTTGTAATGCCCCGCAAAATCGGAGAGCCTTCTCAAATTGTAAACATCCCCCTTGTAATCCACCGACTGCACTCCATTTCCGCCCACTCCGACTGCACTGACAGTAAACGGATAATTTCGGCCCCGGTATCTGAGTTTGCCCGATCCGTTCGTTCCGGAAGCCCAGTGCGCAGCCTGTTTGGTTTCAATGGTTACGGTAGCGGACTTTCTTGATTTCGGCGCATCCGGGTCCGTCGCGTAGTTGGTGATCGTGGTGCAACTTGATAGTCCAAGACAAACAATAGTGGCCCCCAGGGCCAGGATGAGGTTCAGATTCATAGCAGGTTCCCTTCACTTCTTGGTATCAAATCTTCCGCATCAACTCAATCCCTACTTACTGACTTTGCATCATTTTTACCAATATCCCAACAGGGTCCAGTCACCCACACAACCCTGTTTGCGCAGCAATATTTTGCTCTATCGTGCCATTGCACCACCGCCCTTGGTGGTGACATAGTTAGGAATACATGAAGCGCTTGTTACAATTCCTACTCATTTCCTTCGGCATGATTTCGGTCCTCTCTGCCAATGCAGACGAACGGCCAAACTTTATTTTCTTTATCACCGATGACATCAGTTGGGATGACATCGGTTGTTATGGCAACGCCTTTGTGAAAACGCCAAATCTCGATGCCCTCGCCGACCGTGGCATGCGCTTCACCAACGCCTACCTCACGATTAGCAGCTGTAGTCCGTCACGCTGCAGCATTATTTCGAGTCGATACCCTCACAACACCGGCGCCCCTGAATTACATTCCGAACTTCCCAAAGACCAAGTCCGTTTTCCCAAACTCCTGCGCGACGCGGGTTACTACACCGTTCTATCTGGAAAAAATCACATCGCCAAATTGGAAGAAACTTTTGAGACGATATCGAAAGGAAAAGGCGCGAGCAAATCGGAGGACTGGGTCGAACTGCTCGCCAATCGTCCCACAAACAAACCTTTCTTTGCCTGGTTCGGATCGTCGGATGCCCATCGCGATTGGCACATCGACGAGATCAACACCACCTACGATCCCTCCGAAATCGAAGTCCCACCTTTCCTCTATGACGGCGCCGAAACCCGGGCCGACCTCGCCGATTACTACCACGAAGTGAGCCGCACCGATGCCACCATGGGTCAACTCGTAGAAGAGCTGAAGCGCCAGGGCATCGAGGGCAACACCTACATCATCTACATGGCGGACAACGGCAGGCCTTTCCCACGATGCAAAACAAGACTCTACGACAGCGGCATCAAGACGCCTTTCATTATGGCATGCCCCGGCAACATTGAACCCGGCGTAAGCGGTTCGCTGATCAGCAGCATTGACGTCGGACCCACCATTATAGAACTAGCCGGCGCGGAGGGAGACGAACGGATGCAGGGAGTCAGCTTTGTCGAAGTCCTCAACAACCCGGAAGCAACGACCCGTGAGATCGCCTTCGCCGAGCACAACTGGCACGTCTTTCAGGCACACGAGCGCATGGTCCGAATGGGGGATTTCCTCTACATCCGCAACAACTTCCCCGACCGTCAGTCACTGTGCATGGAGAGCGATCCCAGCTTTCCTGCCGGAGCAGAGCTCTGGACCCGGCACGAGGAAGGGAAATTGAATCAGAATCAAAAAGACATCTTTCTCAATCCCCGTCCTACCGAGGAACTTTATCATGTTGGAGACGATCCGGATCAGCTCACCAATCTCGCTTCCAATCCTGAATACAACGAACAGCTTCAAAAAATGAGCAGGCAGTTGAATCAATGGACCGAGGACACTGGCGACACGATTCCTAAAAACCCGACACCTGATCGAAATGCGGCAGGCGGCAAGCGCAATCCACACCTGGAATTCCCGGGAGCCGCTGCCAACGCCGGTCAAATCAACGCCAAAGGGCCCATTTTCCTTCCCTGACGTCGCGATCCTTCGGCGATCCTTCGGGCTTCTGGTTGCGAAAAACCCTTTGCACAGGCCCAGATAGAGGATTGAGTAGGCACCACTTATTATGGGGAGAAAAGCTGTATTACTATTTGCTGGTCAAGGAGCTCAGACCGTAGGCATGGGCCGCGATCTGGCCGAAAAATATGATGTCGCCCGCGATCTTTTTGCTCAGGCCGATGAACAGCTAGGATATGCCCTCTCCGGGACCATGTTCGATGGACCTGCCGAGGAGTTAACCCGGACATCAATTTGCCAGCCAGCCCTATATGTTCATGGGCTTGCCTGCCTCGAACTGCTCAAACAGCAGGCACCTGACCTCGAAATCTCGGGCGTCGCCGGACTTTCCCTGGGAGAATTCACTGCCCATGCCGCCGCCGGCACTTTCGACTTTGCCACCGGGCTCGATCTCGTATCCCAGCGAGGTTCATTCATGGAAGAATCTACCAATGCCACTGAGGGGGCCATGGCTGCTCTCATCGGAGGCGATGAAGCTGATGTCCGCAAACTGGCCGAAGCCTGCGACGTCGATATCGCCAATCTCAACGCTCCAGGACAAATCGTCGTTTCCGGTTCCAAAGAAGGCATCACCAAAGCAGTAGCAGAAGCGAAGGGCTGTGGCATCAAAATCGCCAAAGAGCTGGATGTAGCGGGCGCCTACCATTCCCGCCTCATGATGTCGGCTCAGGAAAAACTCTCCACTGTTCTACAAGGTCTTGATCTCAACGTCCCTAGCCTCCCTATCGTATGCAACGTAGAGGCAAGCCCAGTCACTGAAGCGGCCGATATTCGCCGCACCCTCGAAGCACAAGTCAGTGGGTCTGTTCGCTGGAGCGAGTGCGTGCAACATTACATCGACCAAGGCGAAACTTTGTTTATCGAGCTCGGCCCAGGACGTGTGCTCGCCGGTCTGATGCGACGCATTGATCGAAACGCCGAGGCCCTCAGCTTCTCCGACGTAGATGGGCTGGAAAAGGTAGTGGAAGCTCTCGCGGAGTAATAGCATTTCGATGCTATAAGCTCTTCACTCATCCAAATCAGCCACCGCTGCAGCCGAATCCCTCTGGCCAGTTTCAAGCCAATACAAGTCCAGCACCGCCCTGACTCGGGCAAAATACTCGCGTATCCTCACACGACGCGACTCGACTGGATCGACCGGCTCGCTAGACAGGGCAATTGCATCGAGTCCCACCCGGTCGGCAATAAAGAGGGCTCGCCCCACGTGGAAGTCGTCTGACACAATGACGGCTTTTTCGATTCCATACACAGACTTAGCCCGGAAAACCGACTCAAACGTCCTCGCTCCCAGGTTGTCTGCGATAATTTTGCCCTTAGGTATCCCCAATTCCTCAAGCCGAGCAATCATGTCACGAGGTTCATCATAATATTTCGAATCCCGATGACCACTGACCAAAAGGCGCTCAACCTTCCCCCCCTTCATAAGCGAAGCAGCTGCCTTAAGCCGATTCTCAAAATGTTGATTTGGGGTGTGTGGTGCCACTTTTTTCGACGTTCCAAGCACTAGGCCAACCGGCAAGGAATCTCCGTTCTCACCCATTTCAGACACCGACTCAAATATTCTGTCCTTCGTCGATTGAACCACCCACAGATTACACGCCACGACGAACCCAACCCCAACGAGGATGAAAATCGTAATCAGCCAGAAAAAGATGGAGAGCTGCTTTTTGCGAGCCATGGTGAACGAACGGGGCGAGCTGCCATACTGACAGCGTGGCTAGGGTAGCAGCTTTCCTTCCAGATTGAATAGTATTCCGTGAATGAACACCATATTTCGAGTCGTTTCCTATCTAAAGAGATATCCTGCACTGGCTATCTCGCAGCTTTCCTGCGCTGTCTTCATGACGGTGCTGGTGATTGTATTTCCCGAAGTCACCAAAGCCATCACCGGAGAAGTCATTCCCCAACGTGATTTTGATCGGGTTATCCCTCTCGCTCTCATCGCTATCGGAACCTTCTTTGCCACAAATTTGTTCAACGCACTTCGTATCATCTTAAACAATACGTTCGAGCAGAAGGTGATCTTTGACATTCGTTCAGATTTGTACCGAAAGATCCAACGCCTTCCCATGCGCTGGTTCGACAGCAAACGCACCGGCGATATCATGACCCGCGTGACCGAAGACGTCATGGCGATGGAACGAGTGCTGATCGATGGCATCGAACAAGGGCTGGTAGCCCTTTTGCAAGTGCTCGTGGTAGGCATTTACCTATTCAAACAAGACGCACAACTGGCCGCTATTGCCATGATCCCGATGCCATTCCTCCTTTTTGGAGCATGGCTCTACACCCGGTTCGCCCCCCAACGGCATCGTCGAGTTCGCACCGCTACCAGCTCGATGAATTCCCTCCTTCACGACAACATCGACGGGATCCAACAAATCAAAGCGTTCACTCGTGAAGAGGCCGAACTGGAGAGCTTTAATGAATCCAGCAACACGGTCAGGACAGCCACTCTCAACTTGATGAAGGCCTGGGCCGCCTACAACCCAAGCATGGAATTCTTCAGGAATACCGGCTACGCCCTTGTGATCGGCTTTGGGGCCTGGTCCGTCATGCAAAGCCCTACACAGGAAGTGCTCGAAATGAAAACCGGTATCTTTGTCGCTTTTCTCGTCGCCCTGGGTCTCTTCTATGAGCCGGTCAGCCGACTCAACAACCTCAATCAAATTGTTCAGGCTGGCAGAGCGGCAGCAGAACGCGTCTTCGAAATCATCGACGCTGAAGAAGAGCTGGATGTCGACGAAGGCATTGAATTAAAACTGCCCATCGAGGGTCGCGTTGTTCTCGACGACGTTCGTTTTTCCTACGGCGAAAATATTGCCACCCTGAAAGGGGTCAACATGGGAGCAGAACCCGGACAGATGATCGCCCTCGTCGGGCACACTGGTGCCGGCAAGTCCACCATCATCAATCTCCTGACACGATTCTACGAAGCCGACTCCGGCACAATCAGCATCGACGGGCAGGATATCGCTCACGCGAAAAAAAGCTCACTCCGCGATGCCATGGGCTACGTCACTCAAGAGAGCTTTCTCTTCAACTGCAGCGTGCGCGAGAACCTCCAACTCGCTAAAGAGGATGCAAGCGAAGAGGAAATGTGGGAAGTACTGCGAGCCGCCAACGCCGACAAATTTGTCGATGCTCTGTCCGAGAAACTCGACACCAGTGTTGGAGAGCGCGGCGTAAAACTTTCCGTGGGTGAAAAGCAGCGAATCGCTATCGCTCGAGTCATCCTCAAAAATCCTCCAATCCTTCTGCTCGATGAGGCCACCGCCAGCGTCGATACCGAAACAGAGAAACTGATCCAGGATGCCCTTGAGAAACTGATGACCAATCGCACCAGCTTCGTCATCGCCCACCGCCTTTCAACGGTTCGGAATGCAGATCTCATCTATGTGCTCGACGGAGGTGAAGTCGTCGAAGAAGGAACCCACGATGAACTGCAGGCAAAGGACGGAGTCTACGCCATGCTGTGCCGTCAGAGTTTAATGGTGTGAGCCCGAGGGCACATTATAACAATCGATACGCCTATCTCTTTTATCGGCAGGAACCGCCCGAGTATCAACAGGGCCGTTAATCAGAGATTGGAGAAAAGTAGTTTTTTTACAAGAGCCTGACAACTCTCGCGGCAATTTCGGGTAGAATTTTGGGATGGAGCTACCCTCACTGTTCAAAATCGGAGTCGCATTCACCGCGGCCATTGTTGTCCTGTTAGCCGATCAGACGGATGCTGCCCCCATTCCGTCCGGCGACTATGTCGTCCACGAATGGGGCACCTTCACTTCCATTAACGGATCAGATGGCACCACGCTCGCCGGCATCCAGAAGGACGAAGAACCTCTACCTCCCTTCGTGTATTCGCTCGACATTGCTTCGGGTCGCAAACAGTTTGCCGACCTAAAGCTTCAGTCAAAGAAATTTCCATTTGTCATCGCTGGAAAAGGCCTACTCCGACCGGTCCAAAACGTGACCGTGAAAATGGAAACCCCGGTCCTCTACTTTTACAGCCCGGAGAGTTTCGATGCCCAGGTATCAGTGGGTTTCAAAGGAGGGTCCATCAGCCAGTGGTATCCCGCTCGATTCAGCGGAGAAGTCCTTCCCCCACAGTTTAAGAAGAACGCCGAAGGTGAGAGCATCATGGACACTCTTGATTTTGCGAAGCCCTACAACGGATCTATTGAATGGAAATTCAAAGTCGAGCCACGCACCACTGACACAGACTTTGATGTCACCAAGCACGACGAATTGCCAAACTGGATTCATCCCAGGGCCCCTAGGTCCAACCTGCTGCGCACGCCGAACGGAGAAGCGGAAACCTACCTATTCTATCGAGGCCTCGGAAACTTCCAGCAACCCTTAAGCTATCAAATCAGCAACAACGTCCTTTCCATTACTTCGAAACAGACCATCCCCTATCTAATTGTTGTCGATGTTCAGTCAGCCGACTATGGCCGCGTTCTCTGGAGCGGTGCTCCAGGCAAGGTCGAGAAGGTAGCTCTCAAAGAAAGTGAGCCCGGGTTTATTCGCAAAGAAGTCTACCACTCGTTAAAAGGCGCCCTTGTTAAGGCCGGCCTCTACGACGACGAAGCTTCTGCCATGTTACGAACCTGGTGGCAAAGTTACTTCTCCTCCCCCGGGATCCGCGCCTTCTGGATCGTTCCTCGCAGTTTCACGGACGACGTCTTGCCAATAACCATTCAACCTACCCCGGACAAACTCGAACGAGTGCTCCTCGGTAGAAGTGAGATCCTCACCCCAGAGTTCGAAGACCAGCTACTCACCGAATTCTCCAAGGAATACGATGAAAACGCATTTCGCTTCAGCCGCTACTTTCCTGCCTATCAGGCCCGCGTCGATCAGCTTCGAATCGAGAAAACGGTCGGCCTTCGGTAGATCTCCGCCTGAACACAAAAAAACCGACGGTCTCCCGTCGGCTTTTTCGATAAAGTCTTTTCAGACGATCTACTCGCTTAGTAGCGGTAGTGCTCAGGCTTGTATGGACCATCCTGAGGCACGCCAATGTAGCTGGCCTGCTCGTCAGTAAGTACTGTGAGCTTCGCGCCAATCTTGTCGAGGTGAAGTCGGGCGACCTCTTCGTCAAGAAGCTTAGGCAGAACATAAACACCCACTGCGTAGCTGTCCTTATTCTTCCAGAGATCAATCTGAGCCAGGGTCTGGTTTGTGAAGCTGTTAGACATCACAAAGCTAGGGTGACCAGTCGCGCAACCGAGGTTAACGAGACGTCCTTCAGCCAGAATAAAGATCTGATTTCCGCTAGGCAAGGTGTAGCGATCGACCTGAGGCTTGATGTTCACCAACTCAACACCTTCGTGGCCGATGAGCTTGGCAATTTGAATTTCGTTATCGAAGTGACCGATATTACAAACAATGGCCTGATCCTTCATCGCGAGCATGTGTTCGAGACGAATGATGTCCTTGTTACCTGTAGTGGTCACGTAAATATCAGCAGTAGCGAGAGCATCTTCGATTGGAAGCACACGGAAACCTTCCATGGCAGCCTGGAGAGCACAGATCGGATCGATCTCAGTCACGATGACTTGAGCACCGAATCCACGAAGTGTCTGCGCGCAGCCCTTGCCCACATCACCGTATCCACAAACAACAGCCACTTTACCAGCGATCATCACATCAGTAGCACGCTTGATGCCGTCGACGAGTGACTCGCGGCAACCGTATAGGTTGTCGAACTTGGACTTGGTCACGGAATCGTTCACGTTGATAGCAGGAACACGAAGCGTTTCAGCTTCAGCCATCTGATAGAGACGATGAACACCGGTAGTGGTCTCCTCGGAAACGCCCTTCCAGTCTTTCATGTAGCTGGTCCACTTTTCGGTGCTGTGACCATTGATACGACGAAGCAGATTCTTGATCACTTCTTCTTCTTCGCTTTCGGATTCTGACTCGATGAAAGACGTGTCGCCCGCTTCGAGTTCAGCGCCTTTGTGGATGAGCAGAGTCGCATCACCACCGTCATCGACGATGAGCTCAGGTCCACTGCCGTCAGGCCAAGTCAATGCAGCTTCAGTGCAGTCCCAGTATTCTTCGAGACTCTCACCTTTCCAGGCGAAAACAGGAACACCAGCAGCGGCGATAGCAGCTGCAGCGTGATCCTGGGTCGAGAAGATGTTGCAAGAACACCAACGGACATCCGCACCGAGATCGACAAGCGTCTCGATGAGAACAGCGGTCTGGATCGTCATGTGCAAGGAGCCCATGACGCGAACGCCTGCGAGAGGCTTGTCCGCGGCATACTTGGCGCGTGTCGCCATGAGACCAGGCATTTCTTCCTGGGCCACTTCGATTTCTTTACGACCGAAGTCAGCGAGGCTGATATCGGCGACTTTATAGTCTTCTGTGATTGCGGTAATAGCGCTCATTTTTTTCTTTGATTAAATATTTGTTAGTCGATTACGAACAAGCGCTCTTGAGCTCGTCGATCTTGTCAGTCTTTTCCCAGGTCAGGGCATCGAGATCATCTTCACGACCGAAGTGTCCGTAGTTGGTTGTCTTACGATAGATAGGGCGAAGCAGATTCAACTGTCCGATAAATTCAGCTGGCTTGAATGAAAAGACCTCTTTAACGCCGGAAACGATCTTCGCTTCATCAACGTGATTGGTACCGAAAGTTTCAATGTGAACACTGACGGGCTCAGGGTATCCAATCGCGTAGGCGAGTTGCAGCTCACAGCGATCAGCAAGACCGGCAGCGACCACGTTCTTAGCGACGTAACGCGCCATGTAAGCAGCAGAGCGGTCCACCTTGCTCGGGTCCTTTCCGGAGAAAGCACCACCACCGTGACGTCCCATGCCACCGTAGGTATCGACAATGATCTTACGACCAGTCAATCCACAGTCACCTTCAGGTCCACCGATGATGAACAGGCCGGTTGGGTTGATGTGATACTCGGTATCATCGGTGAGCAAGTCACCGGGAAGCTGTGCTTCGACGAGATCTTTCTTAAGAACATCGCGAATCTCCTGAGTGGTGATGTCAGCAGTGTGCTGAGTGGAAACCACCACTGCGGTGATGCGGCTTGGCTTTCCGTCGACATATTCGATAGAAACCTGCGTCTTGTTGTCCGGGCGAAGCCAATCGTAGTTCCCGCTCTTACGAAGATCGGTGATAGCGCGACCCAGCTTGTGAGAATAAGCGATAGGAGCTGGCATCAATTCAGGAGTCTCCTTAACGGCATAACCGAACATGATTCCCTGGTCACCAGCACCCTGCTCGGCGGTTTCCTTATTGTCGGCCCCTGCAGCGTCTACACCCTGAGCAATGTCAGGAGACTGCTGACCAATCGCATTGAGGAAGAAAAAGTTATCCGCGTTGAATTTGCAATCGTCGTTGGTGTAGCCAATGCCCTCGATCGCCTCTTTGACCACTTCGCGGTAATCAAACTTCGACTGAGTCGTGACCTCACCGCCAAGAACGACGATATTGTCTTTTACCATGGTCTCACAAGCGACTCGGGAAGCAGTATCCTGCTCAAAACAAGCGTCGACAATTGAGTCGGAAATGGTATCACACACCTTGTCTGGATGACCTTCGGTGACGGATTCGGATGAGAATATAAATGAGTTTGCCATGTCGTATTTACAAATCTTGATTGGTTGATACATTAATTTCATTATCTATGGCGTCAACGCTGAAAATGCTCCGACTCATTTCCGACCCCACCAGGGTTCGGATTTTGAACCTACTTCGGCAGGAAAACCTTTCTGTGGTTGAGCTCCAGGAGGTCCTGGGAATGGGGCAATCCCGTATTTCCACCCATTTATCCCAGCTTAGACAGGCAAAGCTGGTGTCCGATCGACGCTCGGGGAAGCATATCATCTACGCATTTGGTGATGAAAAGGGGCCATTGGACCCTCGCCTGATCGCTACCCTCGACCTCGCAGCGGCAGATGTGGAAGAGATCCCAGAGGACACCGCCGCCCTCGCTATTGCTCTCAACAAACGACGTGATGTCGCTCGAGCCTATTTCGATGCTCTCGCCGGGAAATTCGGGAAAACCTACATCCCGGGGCGCTCCTGGAAAGCCTTGGCCGAAACTTTACTGAAGTTGATGCCACCAATGATCATTGCCGATCTCGGTGCAGGAGAGGGCACTTTTTCCCAACTTCTGGCCCAACGAGCAAGTAAAGTCATCGCGATCGACAACTCGGAGAAAATGGTTGCCTACGGCTCCCAAGTGGCCAAAGAGAACGGATTCACCAATCTAGAATACCGATTCGGCGAAATCGAGGCCCCACCGATCGAAGACAATTCCGTGGATCTCGTCTTTTTGAGCCAATCACTTCATCATGCAGATAAACCCGCCACGGCGATCTCCGAAGCCCACCGCATATTGAATGCCACCGGGAAAATCGTCATTCTGGATCTCCTGAAACACCAGTTCGAAGAAGCTCGGGAACTCTATGCCGACACCTGGTTGGGCTTCTCGGAACTGGACATCACTCGTTTTCTCAATGACGCGGGATTCTCTCAAATAGAAATTTCCATCGTTGATCGAGAGACTGAATCGCCTCATTTTCAAACTTTGATGGCTATCGCCAGCAAGTGAGCAGACGCCCATGAAACTGATCCTCCCTTCTTTCTGTCTTGCCCTGTTGGCCCAGCCTCTGTTTGGCCAATGGAAGATTGAAGACAATTCCCCTGCCCAGGATCCCGCATCGCCACTCGTTTTTGAAAGAAAATCGATCAGTAGGGCTGGCTCGACAGGTTTCCTTTCCTCAAAAAGGGTCGACCTCGTCTGGTTTCATGCCGACAAATTCACTTTCAAAGTAGTCGACAACGGACCCGGCCCTCAACCCACCTACCCAACCTTGGCAGCTGCGATGAAGGAAACCAATTGCCTCGCCGGCTGCAACGGGGGATTTTTTCTCAAAAACCACGCCCCGTCTGGCCTCATGATCGCAGACGGAGCCAGCACTGGCACGTTCGGGACTGGAGGACTTCTCAGTGGGGTGATTCTTTCCAGCGGAAATCGCAATCCCTACCTGCTGCGCCGATCAGAATATGGCTCGAAATACAAAGCAACCGACCTGATCCAGGCCGGCCCTTTTCTCGTCGATCAGGGAGCCGCTGTCGCCGGGCTGTCCCCCGAAAACTCGCGGCGGCGGACCTTCATCCTTCACGATGGAGGAAAATGGCTCGCGCTTGGCCTCAGTGACGCCTTCACCCTTGCTGAATTGGGGCAACTCCTGTCGACCCCTGAATTCTCGCCGCTTCGGAAGATTCATCGCGCCCTCAATCTGGACGGAGGCACCTCAAGTGGCTTGTATGTCGATACGGGCCCGTCCAATCCTCCGATTCAGGTCGAGCCGTTCAAAGTCGTGCGAAACTTCGTGGGGATCGTACCCAGGCAATAAATTAGCTAAGACCTGCTGAATTCCTCATTGTCCGACGGAATAATCTTCAAAAGAAGCTGTCACATATCGATGCAGCGAAGGTATATTTCTTTACCGTGTCAGAAGACAATATAGAAACCGATCTGGTAATCCGGATTCAGCAGGGCGATTTAAGTGCTTTTGAGGCGCTTTTGAATCGCCACAGCTCTCGTTTACGCGCCTTCATCGCGATGAAGCTGCCCATCCCGCACCTGATCGACGAACTCGCTCACGAAACCTTTGTATTTGCTCATCGCCATATCCTCGATTTCGAAGCCGGAACCGATTTCGGCAAATGGACCCGGGCCATTGCGTTTAATCTCATCCGAAAAGAAACTCTTCGGCATAGCCGTCTTTCCAATAATCGGGAAAAATTCCTCGAACATTTCATTCTGCAACAGGCTGGCAAAGGCACCATCGCACCCGAATCCCCGATTATTATCTATCTCGAAGAATGCCTCCAGAAGTTGCCCGAGCAGCAGCTATCCTTGCTCGATCATAAATACAAACTATCCGAGTCTTCCCGCGAAATGGCCACCGCCTTCGATCAAAGTGAAGCGTGGGTGCGCACAACCCTCTGTCGCGTCCGCACTGCCCTTCGCAAATGCATCGATAAGAAACTCGAAGCCCCCGCAAATCCAACTTAATCCCCCGTGAATTCCGAACACATAGAAGCCTACTTGGCCGGCGAACTCGACGAAACATCTCGCCGACGAGTCGAGCGCGTCTTGCGCGATGACCGAGCCTTACGGGAAAGCTTTCTCCATCAACTCCGAATCAATACTGCTCTGGAAGTAGTCCTGGGCGGACAAGCCGCCGAACACGAATCCCACTTCGATGATGCAGTGATGGCTCGTTTGAAATCCGAAGGAGCCGATGGGCATCAGGGGTTCTCGAAATCAGTTCTCACCGAAATAGTGGAAGAACGCGAAGGCATTCGTCCACTGCGATGGCCGGACCTGATCAAAGCAGGGGTTATCTCTGCGGCGGCCTCAATTGCGCTGATGTTCTTTCTGCAATCAATCATCTTCAGGGATGGCTTGCCCGAAAGATGGAGTAGCCAGGGAAGCGCCCCGACCTTTGTGGCTCGAATCGAAGCTTCTGATGGCGTCCAGTGGGCTCCTTCCACAGAAGGAAAGATTCGCAAAGACGGATGGCTGACTCCCGGCCTGCTGGAGATCGATGCCGGACAAACCAAAATTGCTTTCAACTCCGGTGCCACGGCCACAGTCGAAGGCCCTGCTCTACTCAGCATTGAATCGACCAATCGGCTGTTTCTTAAAAAAGGACGTCTCACCGCAGACGTGCCGAAGCCGGCTATCGGGTTCACAGTTAACACCCCTCGATTGAACGCTGTCGACCTAGGAACCCGATTCGGTATTTCCGTCGAGCCAAATGGAGATTCCGAACTTCACGTCATGGAAGGATTGGTCGAAGCGAGCCGAACTCGTGGAAATTCAGTTGCGACACTGGTTCGAGAAGGTCTCGCCGTGAGAGCCGACAGCAGAACCCGAAGTCAATTAGCTGCCATCCCCTACCGCGGAGAAGCATTTGTTCTGACCCTGGGAGCATCAGGACTGCCTCAGCCAGCGCTCCGATATACATTTGATGAATCAGATGGTGGCTCGATCGAAGATTCCGGAGTGGATCGCCTCTTCGATGTCCCCCTCGTTGCCTCGGGAGAAATGGAGAACTCGCCCCGACGGGGCCCCGGCTATTCCAGTGGCGGACTCGTCTTCCGTGATACTGAATTCCTGGAAGTCCCCCTTTCGCGGGAATTCCGTCTCAATGAACAATTCACGATCGGGTTCTGGCTCAAAATCGCCCCGCGGATCGGTCGTGACGGTGAAACGGTCTTGGTTCAATATGGCCGTGAAGAACTTGGATGGACTCTTTCATGCAATCTCAACCATGCCCATCCGTCAAAGGGCGCCTTACGAGTCGATCACGGCAATGGTTATATTGTCGGCACCACCGACATTGCCGATGGGAATTGGCATCATGTAACCTGCCGCTTCATTGGAGGAGACGAAGCAGAGTTATCTTCCCACCTTCATCTTTTTGTCGATGGCCAGCTTGAGTCACTAACTGACACACAATCAGGCACTATCGAAACAGGTCGTGTTGGCCAACTTCGCATCGGGGGTGATTCGGCCAGCCAATTTGAAGGATGGGTTGATGAGTTAAACCTATTCCGCGAAGCAGTGCCGACACTCACCATCCAGGAACTTTCCAAGTAGTTCTTTATATTTCGCCGTAATTACCATAAAATATTCAAACTAGAACTGTAACATCTAGCGTCTGACCCGTTATTCTATATAGGAGACGACTGATTGCTCAACCTTTCCCAAAAACGTCATCATGATTAATCCTAGAACTATGAAACCACTAGCAACCCTGCTTCTCGGGCTCGCCCTGCTGGCCTCTTCCCCGCTCAGCGCTGACGCGCGGACTTGGACATCGGCAGACGGAAAATCCCTGGAAGCTGAATTCGCCGGCACCAATGGCACCGGCTCCACCGCTCAGGTCAAATTGAAAATGGCCGACGGCTCTATGATCAACTACCCAGTTGCCAATCTTAGCGAAGAAGATCGCCTCTTCGTCAAAGGGAACCTACCGACCGACCCTGCCGCTCTTGCTGCAGAGATCGATAAGCTCGTTCTAGGTAAGTTGAAAACGAGTTACTATGGGCTTCGCGACGAACTCGCTGCACTTCCGGCAAACAGCGACCTGACCAACGCTGAGAAATTGAAGCGCAAAGAAGAGATCGAACGCGAGATGCAAATGTGTGTCCCCAACGAGAAGACAACGGACAATCAATTCCTCCGGCGCATCTATTTGGACGTAGCAGGAAGAATTCCGACCTATGACGAAGCGGAAAAATTCCTCCAGGATCGGAGCCCAACCAAACGCGCCGGATTGATCGACGAGCTCTTGGACTCAGAAGCATTTGCCATGCGGATGTTCAATTATTACTCCGATTTGTTCCGAATCAGGGATGGTGTTTTGATGATGGGCAACGGCGATCTCAAGGCCGACCCCTACATCGAATACGTGAAACAGAGCATCAGGGAAGATAAACCCTTCGATGAGATGGCCCGCGAGCTCCTTACTGCTACCGGACACATCGCTGAAGAACCCGCAGCCGGCTACCTACTGGCTGACGCAGGCATGCGCCTCTGCAATTTGTCTAATACCTTCACCATCTTCATGGGAACAGAGATCACCTGCGCCCAGTGCCACGACCACCCCTTTGAAGAAGTCTATCAAATGGACTTCTACAAAATGGCAGCCTTCATGGGAGAGACCGAATCCCGCATGCGAGGCGGCGATTCCTCAATGATGATGACCGGTTCCGGCAACATGAAGCAGGAGCAGGAGCGGATGGGCGTTATTTTGAAAGCAGCTGGAAAACTTCGCGAAAATGATACGACTGACCAAGCGCTGAGTGGCTGGATGGGAACCAAAACTACCGTCGTCCACGATGATGGTTCCAATGCAGTGCAGCTTCCTCACGACTACAAGTACGACGATGGTGAGCCTAACATGAAGGTCAACCCTTCCACATACTTCGGCGACATCATGAAAGTCGACGAGTTTGAGTCTCCCCGACACGCCTTTGCTGATTGGGTAGCCTCTCCCGGCAACCCTCGATTCACCGTTAATACCGTGAATCGATTCTGGAAAATCGCTTTCGGCATGGGACAGATCGAACCGGTCTATAACATCCCGGGCCACCTCGACGGCCAGGCTCAGAACTACGATCTTCTCGTCTTTCTTGAGGAGATGATGAAAGACCTCGATTTCAGCGTGAAGGACTTTTTCCGAGTGGTCTACAACACCGATGCCTACCAGCGGGAAGCGGAAACGATGTCGCCTTCTCTCACTCAGATCGATAAAGGCACTTACCATTTCCCAGGACCAATTCTTCGGAGAATGACTGCTGAGCAGATTTGGGACTCTCTCGTGGCTCTGACGACAGCTAATCCGGAGGGCGTTGTTAGGACCGGTGCTCAGAAGTATAAAGAGTGGATGAATACCGACACGTCTGTTTTCAAGACTGCGGAGGAAATCCTGGCTTACAAAGCCGACTGGGGCAATATCGGCAAACTGACCAAGTATGATGGTCAGTACGTCAGCCGCGACGATAACGTCGATGGAGTTGCCATGTTCCGGGCTTCTGAATTGAAGCAACCAATGGATCCCAGCCACTTTCTTCGAATGTTCGGACAATCCGACAAGCAACTGATCGAAGGTCAGTTTGATGGCGGATCATCCCCTCAAGTGATGACGCTGTTGAATGGCACTATCACGAACAAAGTCCTGACCAGCCCCGACGCCTACCTGATCAAAGAGATCGCCAATGGCCGAGGATCGAAAAAAGATCAGATCGAAAAAATCTTCCTCAGCGTGCTGGCTCGCCATCCTAGTTCTGACGAAAAATCAGCCGCTCAATCCCTCATGCGAGCCAGAACCGATCGAGGCATGAGCGATCAACAGAAAATGGAAGTCGAAGCCGACGCAATTGGCAATGTCATATGGGCCCTGGTGAACACCCGCGAATTCATGTTCATCCAATAATCAATTTCAAGTCACTAACTTTAACCAAACCATTCCAATGAAAGACCAACTAAAAAACCTGGATCAACTGAGCCGCCGTCAATTTGTGGCTCGCACCGCTAAGACTGCTCTTGGCGTCAGCATCCTCCCGCTCGCAAACGGCATGCAAGCCGTTCAGGCTGCAGGAGGCGGAAAAGCCGAACATTGTATTTTCTTTTACATGTCCGGAGGAATGACCCACATCGATACCTTCGACCCAAAACCCGGAACGGAAACTGGGGGTAAAACCAAAGGGATCGATACCGGTGTCGCAGGCGTTCAAGTTTCTGAATTCATGCCCGGCATTGCAAAGCGCTTCAAGGATGTTGCCTTGGTTCGCTCCATGACCCAGAAGACCGGTGATCACCGTGGCGGCTCCTACTGGATGCACACCAGCTACGGCCCTCGTGCCACCATCGTCCACCCGACCATGGGCCCTTGGGCGCAAACATTGCTTGGCAAGAAGCACGAAACACTGCCTGACTCCGTTATTATCGGCGGTGGCGGTGGCGGACCCGGCGCAGGATTCTTTGGCCCGGCGCTCGCACCGCTTCCAATTGGAGACCCGGACAAAGGTGTCCAGGACTCAAAACCTTATGCCGGCGTCGATGACAAACTGTTCGATAAGCGGATTGATCTGATGAATACCTTTGATGAAGGCTTTCAAAAGAAGTTCCAGACCGACGAAGTGGGAGCCTACACTCAATTCTACGAAGAGACTCTCAAGCTGATGCAGAGCGAAGATCTCGATACCTTCGACTTGTCGAAAGAGCCGGATTACCAAAAGAAAGTTGGCACCTACGGGAACAGTCGAGTTGGCAAAGGAGCCTTGCTTGCCAAACGTCTTGTGAAATCTGGAATTCGATTCGTCGAAGTTCGATCCGGCGGGTGGGATATGCACAACAATCTCTGGAATGCCATCCCCGGGACTGCCGGAGCTCTGGACAAAGCGCTTAGCGCACTGATCGACGATCTTAAGGCGGAAGGACTCTTTGAGAAGACATTGATCGTCCTCGGCACCGAATTTGGTCGTACCCCTAAGATTAATGCCAACGGTGGCCGGGATCACTTCCCTCGCTGCTTCTCCACCTTCTTTGCCGGCGGCGGAATCACTGGTGGTCAAGTCTACGGCAAGACCGATAAGCTTGGTATGGCAGTTGAAGAAAATCCGGTTACGCCGGGCCAATTCAATGCTTCGATTGCACACGCTCTCGGCCTTGACCTCAACAAAGTCGTCTACGCTCCATCCGGGCGCCCCTTCCTCGTCGCAGGTCACACTCGCGATCCGAAGACGGACGAAATTGTCACAGAATACGAGCCCATCATGGAATTGTTTTCCTGATCGGAATCGATTCACAATCAAATTTCAAAAAAGCCCGAAGGTTCGCCTTTGGGCTTTTTTGTGTACGTGCTCATTGCCTGCTTTCACCAATCTTTTCTGAAAAAATGATAATTTAGCTTTCTTAAATACTTTTATTCGCATAAATAAATAGGCAGTAATGCGTTGGCCCATTCCAACCTGCTGGTTTTTAGACGATTTCGCACAATGAGTCTTGCCGGGACCGCAACTCCATCGCCCGCGACCAAACGGTCAGTGTCAGAAGACACCGATCTAGCAATTCTTGTCGTCGATTCAAAGGCTTCAACTCCTCTTGGCCCCAAGATTGTTTTTGCCAATGAGCACGCGGCGAAGCAAACCGGATACGATGTCGCGTCACTGGTAGGATCTCCACTCGGCCTTGTCTACGACCGGACCGATCTCCGAAACCTGATTGAAAAACTTCCGCTAATTGCCAAGCGACCTGGATTCTGCTGGATGGATCGCACCTTAATCCAAAATGGAGGCACCCGTCGGAAAGTTCACTGGACCATTCGGCCAAGTCACAATGACTCTCTTCCAGGATTCACGCTTACATTCTCAGACAAGCGCCCATCTCCGGCAAAAGCTTCGGCGCCTATTGAAATCGAAATCGCGTCCCCGCCTCCATTGCCAACTGAATCGATTGAGGCATTTCACGAAAACCGCGAAGAGTCTCTTGCAATGGCTGCCGGTGGAGTGGCTCACGACTTCAAGAATGCGCTTCAAGCGATCAAATCGAATCTGGAAATGGCTCGTTCGACTGCCGGATCCAACCATCAGCTTAGCACCTATCTCCTCGATGCTGACCTCGCTTTAGATGACGCTGAAGTCCTCGCTCGTCAGATGCTTGCCTTTACCCGGGGAGAACAAGCCGGCACCACCGTATTTGAAGTCAACAAACTCGTGGAACGAGTATCAAGACTTTGTACCGCCGGTTCCAGAGTTACATGTCACCTTTCCGTCGGACCGGCGATTAGGCCTGTTGAAGGCGACCCCAATCAGATCTATCAGGTCCTGCATAATTTGGTGATCAATGCCTGTCAGGCAATGCCAAATGGAGGCGTGCTGCACCTTACCGCTGGAAGCGGAGATTTCGGAAACGACAATCCGTATGCGGTAGCAGCGGGCAGCTACACCGTCATTTCGGTCAGAGACAGAGGCGCTGGAATTCCCGCTGAAGTACTCCCAAAAATCTTCGACAAAAACTTCTCAACTAAGCCAGATGGCAGTGGCTTTGGACTCGCGTCATGTCAGGCTATCATTGAGCACCACCAGGGCGCGATTCGAGCAGCATCCCGTGTCGGAGTTGGGACGGAGTTTCTGGTATTCTTGCCTATTTTCTCCGGGGTCGAACCGATAGCCAGTCAATCTCAAAGCCAGCAGACAAGAGCAAGAGACGCCTCCCAAGGGACTCAGGCTCATCATATGAGAAAGGAAAGCTCCCCCTCGAGTCACCTCAGAACCACAGGGCATACTCACTCCGCCGCCACTCTGGTGCCGACAGCTTGCCGCGTTCTTGTTGTCGAAGATCAACCCGGGGTCTTGAAGGCGACCAAGGGAATTCTAAATCACCTCGGCCATGAAAGTCTCAGCGCATGCACTGGTGAAGAGGCAGTTCATGTTTACCGAAGCCACCTTGATTCTGCGGAGCCTGTTGATGTGGTTCTTCTCGACATGACCCTGCCCGGCGGCCTAAACGGGCTAGACGTTTTTCAGGAACTTCAACGCATTGAGCCTGAAGTTAGGGTCATCGCAACAAGCGGCTATTTTGATGAAGATCCCGGCGAGAAAATTCTGGGCGCCGGCTTCACAGGTCTGCTCGCCAAGCCGTTTTCGATGTCGAATCTCTCGGCAGCGATTGAGGACGCTCTCGACTATTAAGCGGAGCTTACTTCTCCCCCGATCCAACTTCCGAAGTTCTCGGAAATCAGATCAGACAGCGGGCCTATTGGGATGCCTCGCCACTCCGAGAAGATTTCGTAAATTGCCGCAATATTTGCGGGGTGGTTCACTTCTCGGTGCAAGTAGCGAACGAGTTCCGCCGGTAGCGGCATATCCGGTGCATCGCTCTCCAGGAGTATTCGCTCGTTCGCGATTTGCTCAAACACCTTCAATTTGGAAATCTTGTCGCTCCGGAAAAAATAGCCGGACACGGAGAAAAAGGCGCCCAATTCAACAAACTCAGGGATCATCTCTTCCGGACCGGAGAATGAGTGCAACAAAAAGGGGCTCGAAAATATCGATGCTTTTAGAGAATCCAGAAGATGCCCCCACGCTTTCAGGCAATGCACCGCAATAGGCCGTTGAAACTGAGCCGCAATCTCCAACTGACCATTTAGAAACCGTTTTTGCTTTGCGATATCGTGATTCCGAATCCATTTATCCAAGCCTATTTCGCCAATCCCAGCATTTGGAAACTCCTCAAGGAACGAAACCAGCAACTTATCCCAGCCCGGCTCACACTCGTCCACTTTCCATGGATGAACCCCAAAGAACGGCACCACTTCTGGATAGTGTTTCGCCAAGGTAGCAACCCTATCCCAGTCAGCAGGACACGTTCCGTTAACAACGAGGCATGTCACACCCACCTCGCGAAGCGTTGCCATGATTTCCTCAATATCCCGAGCGAAAGAATCATCCTGTAGGTGAAGGTGGCAATCAATCATCCCTACTCACCGAAAAGCTGCCTCGTAAACACCGAGCCCGATAGGACTCATCCATCTCGACTACTCCCCAATACTCAACCGCATCGGAATCATGCTGGAATGTTGGAACTGCAGGTCCTGAAAAAAGTGCTGACTCTCTTCACTAATCTTATCAGTCAGAAGAGTGATCCGCTTGAAGTCTTTGCGCTTCGCAAAATCAATCACGTAGTTCATCAGTTGGGATCCATACCCACAACGTCGAAAATCGGGATGTATGATTATGTCCTCAAGGTTGATCACAAAACCTCCCATCGCGGTGCTAATCGTAAATAAGACGTTAACCATTCCAATGATTTCATAGTCGGTCCTTACCACAAAAATGCGGCCACGACTTGGTTGCTCCAGGATAGCGCGCAACCCCCGTTCCTGTGTTTGACGGTCCGGAATAAAGTCTTCCTCCATTTCGAACAGGGCCACCGTCAGCTCAGTGAGCCGCGCCAGATCATCTAGCGTAGCAGGTTCAATACGCGCTCTTTGATTGAGCGGTTGAACCGGGGCCGTGTACGAAAGATCCATGAGTCGTTGCGTGATTTACTCTACGGGAAGGTAGCAAAATACGATCCGATGTAAAAGCTATACTTTAGGTTGTGCCATCAGCCAACCACTCCAGAAGGGTCTGTGCTACCGAATATATCGTGCTCTGAGGTGCTCAACCAGGGCAGTTGAATCGGCTGCTTGCCCCGCCGCTTCTTCGATCAAGGCTTCCGGCAACAGGATGCTACCCCGCTCGTGGATGTGCGTCCTCATCCATTCGAGCAATCCTGAATAGTCCGCCCTGTCCATCTCATCGGTCAACTCAGGCTTTTGGGTTACTGCTGACTTCACCAAATGCGCGGCATTGATGTTTCCAAGGCTATAGGTAGGGAAATACCCAAAGATTCCCATACTCCAATGAATATCCTGGAGACAGCCTTCTGAATCTGACTCCACCGGCATACCAAAATATTGCTCAAATCTCGCGTTCCATTCTCCAGGAATATCCTTGATCCCAATTTCCCCGGCAAAGATCGCCTTTTCCAGTTCAAATCGGAGCAGAACATGCAAATCGTAGGTGACCTCATCGGCTTCAACTCGAATGAAACTTTGACTAGCTCGGTTCACTGAATCGAACATTTGATCAGGCGAAACCCCTTTCAATTGAGGGAAATACTCAATCGCTCGAGGGAGCCACTTTTCCCAAAAGCCTCGACTTCTCCCAACGTGATTCTCCCACAATCTCGATTGGGATTCATGAACCCCAAGTGAGGCCGCATGACCGACAGGTAGACCTCGATGCTCCTTATTCAATCCTTGCTCATACAGGCCGTGTCCGGCTTCGTGCAAGACGCCGAAAAGTGAACTCCTGAAATCACTTTCATCATAACGAGTGGTCAGGCGAGTATCAAACGGAGCCATTCCAGAACAAAACGGGTGGACCGCCGTGTCGATCCGACCGGCATCAAAATCAAATCCGATTGAGCGCGCCACTTCCTCGTTAAATGTCCGTTGCTTTTCGAGAGGAAAGGCACCTGAGGACCACGGGTTCTCATTCGATTGATCTGATGAAGTCGCCTGCTCGACGATCGGAATGAGCTCTTTACGGAGCCCGCCCAGGGTCTCAGTGAGCCGCTGGGTTGACGCGCCTCGCTCAAATCGGTCAATAAGGGCATCATAAGGGACGTCTTCATATCCCCATAGATCCGCTTGCTCACGGCACAGCTCGATCAGATGGGACAAGGAGGGGGCAAAGACACTGAAATCCGACTTCTCGCGAGCGTCCGCCCAGGCCGCTTTTGCATGCACTTGAGCCTGAGCAAATTCCTCGACGAGTTTTTTGGGCAAACAGGTGGATCGGTCATATTGGTGACGCCATTCCCTCAGGTTGGCTTTTTTCAAATCATCGACAGTATCGGCTTCGGCCTCGCCAATCCAGTTCCCCATCTCAGCTGCTACAAAATTCTCGTGCAACCAACCACTGAACCACGCCATCTGATCTGCCCGATAGGCAATTCCTTTCGACGGCATCAGCACTTCCTGATCCCAGCTCAGCAAGGCCTGCGCATCAGCGACTAACTGCATCTCCTTGGCTTTCGCGGCCAACTTATTGTACGCACTTTCTCCCATGGATATAGTTAGGGGATTAAGAAAACCCGGCCGGTTCGCCCCCCTGAAACAATCAGCCACCAATTGAAATAACAAAAAGTTCACTTAACCGTCTGGCGGGCCAGATTCGCCATGATCTGAATCGATCCCGCCGAGAGAGTTCCCAAAACCCCTGAAGGCTGCCCTTCAATAATGCGAACCACGGTGACCCCGACGGGCTTTCCTTTAGCAGTGAATACCGGTATTCCCTGACCGCTTCCCGCCTCGTTGACAAAATAGGTCCGGTCACCTTTAAAAACTCCAGTGATGCGACCGACTTCCATGATGGGCATGTAGCCATAGACACCCGAGGCACGAGAAAGACCAATCACTTGATCGCCAATCTGGGCGGTTGCTGCGAACTTAGAAAAATCGACGAAATCAAACTCCTTGTTCATCGCTTTCGCTTCCGATGCGTCCGGCATGATAAATGCAACATCCGCCTCAGTATCCTGTCGAATCACTTTTCCATGTAGTAGCGTTGTGTCTCCATAGCTGATTTCGATTTCAGTGAATTCTGATTTTGCTGACCGAATCGTGACCACTTCTTCCTCAAGCTTTGCTTGCTGCCCCGCCAGACCGACGCTCGCGTCGATCGCTGAATTAGAAACCACGATCAACCCGTCATCCCCTATCGTGACGCCGAGGGTCCTGCGCTGCTGTGGTCTTTCCGGAAGCGGTTCACCAGAGGTTTCAGCGACCAAATTGCTTTGAACCGTTACCACTACCAACGAAGACTTATTTTTCTCAAGAACCTGACGGGCACTTTCTGCCAGAGAATCCTGAGCGATGGCCAATCCAGTGAAACTGAATATGGCGAAGAGAAAAACGAGTGGAGCGATGGTGTTGCACTTCATAGAATTAAAGAGTTCGGATATTCGCAGACAAAAAGGTGGGTCGACACTAAACAGTGAAGCCCTTCCCTTACCAATTCTTCTATATAACGAAAATGTGACATTCGGTCATCACAAGAATGCCGAATGCCACATTTAGAAAAAGGAAAGAATGTTTCGCTTAACGAGAATAGAGCTCAACCACAAGCTGAACGTCCACCATGGTATCAATCTCGTCAGCTTCAGGCAACCGGTCGACGGTTCCCGAGACGTTCTCTTTGTCAAAAGTAAGCCAATCCATCACCGGGCGTGAGGAGGAAACCTCAGCAGAGCGCATTGCCAATTGCTGCGAGCGGTTTCCTGCACCGATCGTGATGACATCACCAGGCTTCACACAAAAAGAAGGAACATCAACCCGCTGGCCATTCACGCTAACGTGACCGTGACCGACCAATTGACGAGCCGCACGGCGCGTGTAACCCAAACCAAGACGGTAACAAACGTTGTCGAGACGAGTCTCGAGGAGCTGCACCAGGATATCACCAGTAATTCCACGTCTACGCTGAGCTTCAGCAAAGTAACGACGGAATTGTTTTTCCATCAATCCATACTGAAAGCGAAGCTTCTGCTTCTCAGCAAGAGCAAAGCTGTAGTCACTCTTTTTCCGGCGGGAACCGCGGGCTCCGTGTTGTCCGGGAGGATAAGGGCGACGCTCCAACGATTTCGAAGGACCGAAAAGAGCAACGCCAAAGCGTCTGCTGATTTTGTCTGTAGGACCAGTGTGTCTTGCCATTTCTGTGTGGGAAAGTTTGTTGTTAAACGCAAACGGACAGCTTTAAACGCGTCGTGCTTTCTTAGGGCGACATCCGTTATGAGGAATAGGTGTCACGTCTCTGATCACAAGAACATCGATTCCGAGTCCCTGAACAGCACGAACAGCTGATTCACGACCGGCACCAGGACCCTTGACGCGAACTTCTGCCTTCTTGAGGCCGTGTGACATTGCCTGACGGCAGGCATCCTGAGAAACCAATTGTGCGGCGTAGGCAGTACTCTTACGAGAACCGCGGAAGCCCATCTTACCGGAACTGGACCAGCCAATAACATTGCCGCTTGGATCACTTACGGAAACGATCGTGTTATTGAATGACGCAGAAACATGAACCACTCCAGAGTGGATGTTCTTGCTTCCTTTAGCTTTAACAACCTTTAGAGCCTCGACACCTTCGGCGCCCTCGAGCTCAAGAAAGATATCCTCAGCGGTCTTCGGCTTATCGCTCTTCTCCTTCTCGGGAGTAGCGGGAGCAGCAGCCTCTTTAGCTGGGGCCGCAGCCTCAGTAGCTTCAGGTGCAGCCTCTTTAGCCGGGGCCGCAGCCTCAGTAGTTTCAGGTGCTGACTCTTTTGCGGGAGTCGCGGCGACTCCTTCAGCGGCGGCTTCCACAACCTCCTTAGTCACCTCTTCAGATTTTTCTTCTTCAGCCATCGTGCTTAAAACTGTAACAGATTAAAAAAATTACTTACGAACGACACCAACTGTCTTCCGCTTGCCCTTACGCGTCCGGGCATTTGTGGACGTCCTTTGACCGCGAACAGGAAGTCCGCGGCGGTGGCGATAACCACGATAGCAGTTGATCGATGTCAGGCGCTTCATGTGCCCCTGAATCTCACGGCGAAGATCGCCTTCAATCATGACGCTGCCGCCAGTGATCGCTCCAGCGATTTTACCGAGCTGCTCATCAGATAATTCACCGGTGCGGACACTTCTTTCCACTCCAGCCTCTTCTAGAATCTTCCAAGCAGTTCTCCTGCCGATTCCAAAAATATAAGGTAAAGAAGCTTCGATTCGCTTCTCATTCGGTATTTCGACTCCAAGTAGACGTGCCATAACTATAAATTTTAATTGGGATTACTTAATCAACCTTGGCGCTGCTTATGACGGGGGTTTTTGCAAATTACACGGAGAACCCCTTGACGCTTAATAATGCGGCAGTCGCTGCAAAGTCTTTTTACGGATGGCCTTACTTTCATGGACAATCAGGATGTCAGTCGTTATTTGAGGGCGTTACGAGCCTTTCGGAAAACCTTTATTAACCCCTACTTAAACCACGTGTCGGAATTTGACGCGAGGACGGAGTATGTATCACAGATTTTTGTTCTCGCAACTGAGGATTAGAGGTTTGTTCCAATTTTGGGACAGTTTTTTTAGAATTTTTGTAATTAAGCCGCAGTATTGGCACCAATCGCACCAGTTTCGTAACTTCGGCTTCTCGCGGTAAGGATTTCAGGCTCTCCTTCGGTCACCATGACGGTATGTTCAAAATGGGCGGACATGGCTCGATCTTCCGTGACCACCGTCCAGTCATCGTCGAGAATCTTCACTCCGTCAGTGCCAGCATTCACCATCGGTTCAATGGCAAGCACCATCCCGGCTTGTAACCGGGGGTTCCTAAATCTTCGCAGACGCATTTCTTCCTCGTCCCAGTAATTCGGCACCTGAGGCTCTTCATGAAGGTTACGGCCCACCCCGTGCCCCACAAACTGCTTCACGACTGTGTAGTCGAATTCGACGACATGCTCTTCCACGGAGGCGCAAAGAGCGGAGAGAAGCTCACCTTCTCGAGCGTGAGAAATAGCTTGGTAGAGAGACTCTTCCGTTACGGCGAGAAGCCTCTCTGTTTCGGCGGAAATAACGCCAACGGCAACCGTCTTGGCGTTATCTCCGATCCAGCCGTCCGGAGTTTCGATTCCGACATCAATCTTGACGATGTCACCTTCCTTTATGACTCGATCGCTTCCGATCCCATGGACCACCTCTTCGTTCATCGAGATGCAGATATTGCCTGGAAACCCACGATAATCCAGAAAAGCGCTTTTGCAGTTTCGTTGATTAATCATCTCTGCCGCCGCAGCGTCAATTTCGCCTGTCGTGACCCCCGGTTTAACCAGTTCAGCAGAAAGCCTCAGGACCTCAGCCGCGATGGCACCCGCCTCCCGAAGGCCATCAGCATCAGCCCCGCTTCGAAGCTGAATTCTAGATTTACGCTTAGCCATCGATCAATGCACGATGAGCGCTAGCCGCGCGAAATTTGAAAGTAAACGATTCCACCAATGATGAGAACAGCAGCGACTACCATCAGCCAGAGGATTTGGTTTCCGCTGGCAACAGCTCCCTGGCCCCCGGGCTTATCGAAACGTCCGCGGATTCTGCCTTTTCGGAGAAATCCATCATAGTGACGCTGAATCAAGTGAGTCTCAACCTGCCTCATGATATCGAGAAGGACTCCCACCATGATCAATAGACCAGTGCCGCCGAAGAACTGCGCAGCCAAAGGAGGGACTCCCATCAGTGCTGTGAGAATTGGAGGAAGGATCGCAACCACCGTGAGGAAGATTGCTCCCGCAAAAGTCAATCGGCTCATGGTCCGGTCGAGAAACTCAGCAGTGGCTTTACCAGGACGAACTCCAGGCACATAGCCGCCGTTCTTTTTGAGATCATCAGCAATCTGATTGGGCTGGAACATCGTTGCCACCCAGAAATAACTGAAGAAGAAGATCATAAGACCAGTCATGCCGTAAAAGATGAAATTGTTGCCACCACCACCTAAGGTCACAGACAGACTTTGTGCCCACTCAACATTGGGTAGGGACCATGCTAGAATCTGTGATGGAAACATCATGATCGCTTGCGCGAAAATGATAGGCATGACACCCGCGTAGTTCACCTTGAGAGGCATGTGCTGCGTTTGCCCGCCATACATCTTGCCACCACGAACCTGCTTGGCGTAGTTGATGGGGATTCGACGCTGAGCCTGAGTGATCGAAATCACAGCAGCCACGACGATGAAAAGGAAAGCAAGGAGCGCTACTAGTGTAAACGATCTCAATGGATCGTCCCCGGCAGATGCCACGTAAGTATTGTAGACTTGAAAAAGGGCACTAGGAAGAGCGTAGATGATATTCACCGTAATGATGATCGAAACGCCGTTACCGATTCCTCGCTCGGTAATCTGATCACCCAGCCACATCAGGAACGCGGTGCCAGCTGTGATAATAATCACCGTGGTGAGAATAAATCCCAAGCCCCCCTCCGGCACCAGTTCACTTGAAGAACTGTTGGCAATATCTCTCAAAAATGGGTTTGCCTCAGGAGTGACCAGAGACTGCGCCAGCATGTAACCCTGAAACAGACACAGCACGATCGTGAGAATCCGCGTGTACATGCTGATCTTCTGTCTCCCTCCGTCTTCGCGAGACAGCTTACCAAGCCCTGGCAGCACGGCCGTCAGCAACTGAATCATAATTGAGGCACTGATGTAGGGCATGATGCCTAACGCAAACAAAGCGGAGTTCTGCAAACCACCGCCGCTGAAAACATTCATCAGGGCCAACACCGAAGTCAATCCCTTGCTATCATTGGACTGCTCCTGGACCTGTCCATACCAGTCCTGCAAAACATTAGCATCTACTCCCGGAAGAGTAACTACTGCCCCCAGTCTGATGATGACAACCACCAGAAGAGTGTAAAAAATTCGAGACCTGAGCTCCGGAATCTTAAGAGTATTGGCAAAAGCGGATATCATTCGTGGACGCGGAAATTTCGGAATTAAGATTCGCTAGCTCTAGACCTGAAAAAGTTAGCAAGGCAGAATGAACTATGATCGATCAAGCTTCGGAAACTGTTCCGCCAGCCTTTTCAATCTTCTCTTTGGCAGTAGCAGAAACCTTTTCGACATCGACCGTAAGCTTCTTGGCAAGGTCACCCATGCCGAGCACTTTAATGCCATCGAAAGTTCCTTTAACCATATCAAGAGCACGAAGAGATTCTTCGTTTACCGTGTCGCCATCAGCAAACTTGATTTCGAGGTCGCTCACATTCACGAGCGCATACTTCGTCTTGAACTGAGCATTATTGAATCCTTTCTTAGGAAGACGACGGGCTAAAGGCATCTGACCGCCTTCGAAACCAGGGCGAATCGACGCACCGGAGCGCGACTTCTGGCCCTTGTGTCCTTTGCCGCTTGTCTTACCAAGTCCAGAGCTTTCACCGCGCCCAACGCGACGTCGACGATGCTTAGATCCAGGGGTAGGTTGCAAATCGTGAAGTTTCATATCTCTTCCGTCTTTTTGAAGGTAATGCTTCGAATTGGCTTAAATTGCCTTCTTCTCCGCAATGCGCTTACCGCGCAATGTGTAAATTTGTTCTTTAGTCCGAAGTTTCTCAAGCGCATTAATCGTCGCTTTGATCACGTTTGCGTGATTATTCGAACCCATTGATTTTGCCAATACGTCCCTAATCCCGGCGGCCTCAACGACAGCGCGAACACCACCGCCTGCAATAAGACCAGTTCCCGGCGAGGCAGGGCGAAGCAATACTCGACCGCCACCATGCACACCAATCACTGGGTGTGGAATGGTATTATGGGTGATATTGACAGACACCATTTGACGCTTAGAAGCCTCGCTGGCTTTCTTGATACACTCAGCAACTTCCTGAGCCTTACCAAAACCAACTCCAACCTGACCTTCACGGTCTCCCGTCACGACCAAAGCACTGAAACTGAAACGACGTCCACCTTTAACCACTTTGGCACATCGGTTGATGTGAACGACTTTTTCATAAGCATTGTCCATCTCCTCGCGAGGAGCGGCAGGAGCACTGGAGCGCAGAATCTCTTCAGCTTTCTTGAGCTTATCGGTCTTGGGGTCTTCTTCCGTCTTTGCTTCGGTCGCCGCAGGTGCTTCAGCACTTGCCTCGACTTCCACAGCTTTTTCCTTTTCGGCGGGCGCTTCAGTAGCAGCCTCGACCTTTTCGGCGGGCTCCTCAGTAGCAGCAGCCTCGACCTTTTCGGCAGGCTCTTCAGCAGGAGCAGCCTCAGCAGGAGTCTCCTCCACTTCTGCAGCTTTTGCCTCTTCCGGAGCGGCAGCTTCAGCAGCGACCTCTTCTTCCGGTGTGTTATCCTTTTCGGTTTCCTCACTCATCGATTTCGATCAAAATTAAAAGTTAAGCCCGGCTTCACGAGCGGCATCGGCGAGTGCTTTGACTTTGCCGTGGAATTTGAAACCACCCCGATCAAAAACAACTGTTTCGACCTTGGCTTCTTTTGCCTTCTTGGCAACAGATTCACCCACTTTAGCGGCGGCTTCACTGTTTGCACCTTTGGCACCCAGGCTTTTTTCCAGGGTTGAAGAGGCGACGATCGTCTTACCAGCCACATCATCAATCAGCTGGGCATAGACATTCTGATTTGAAATATGCACAGCGAGACGTGGGCGCTCGGCAGTGCCAGAAATCTTTTTCCGGATGCGGCGCCGAACTTTGGCTCGGGCTTGCTTGCGTATGTAAAGGCTCATTTTTTTCCTTACGTCTTAAAATTTACTTAACGCTCTTACCTTGCTTACGACGAACGTATTCGTCTTTGTAGCGAACACCTTTGCCCTTGTATGGCTCAGGAGGGTAATAGGAACGCACATCAGCGGCGAACTGACCAACCAGTTGCTTATCGATACCCTCCACTTTGATCTTAGTATTTTCCTCAACCGTCACCTTCAGTTCGGACGGAATTGGATGAAGAACTGGATGGGAAAATCCGAGGCTCAAATCAAGCGCACTTCCTTTAACGGTAGCACGGAAACCCACACCTTGAACTTCCAGCTCTCGAACGAAACCATTTGAGACGCCTTCAACCATATTGGCGATAAGGCTTCTCGCAGTGCCGTGCATAGCGCGGAGTTTGCGATCCTCTGAAGCACGAGTGATTTGCACCGACCCGTCCTCCTGCTCTATTCCGAGACCTTCAGGCAGAGCCCACTCCAATTTTCCTTTTGGTCCTTCGACCGAAAGGCTGGAGTTATCCCCTACCTTAACTTCGACCTTTTCAGGAAGATCGATCTGTTTTTTACCTATCCGAGACATGGTGTTTCCAATGGTTGCCGGTTTTTGATTAACTTCAGCCAGTTTGTATTACCAAACTAACGCAAGAAGCTCTCCACCGATATTTTGCTTACGGGCCGTGTGGCCAGCCATAATTCCTTTAGAAGTTGAGACAATAGCAATGCCCATTCCGCCGAGCACTTTTGGAATCTCATCACAAGAGACATAGCGTCGCAATCCCGGGCGACTAACGCGCTTAAGATTTTCAAGTGCCGGCTTAGTGCCCGCATAGCGAGGCTTAGCCTTGATTTCAGTTTTAGTTCCTTCGCCAATTTTCTCGAAAGACCAGAGGTAACCCTCTTCCTTCAAAATTCGGGCGACCTCTGCTTTCATCGAAGAATAAGGAGCAGTGAACTCCTCCTTCTGCGCCATAGTGGCGTTCTTGAATCGAGTGAGGAAATCTGAGATGGGATCGCTGACGACTGCCATGATACTATTAAGTTTGTTTGTGAAAAAAGATTAACGACTAGTTAGCTACTTAGGCAGCTTCATCGACTTTACGAAACGGAATTCCAAGAAGAGCCAAAAGCTCACGCGCTTCATCATCGGTCTTGGCCGTAGTGACAATAGTGAAATCAAATCCAATCGTACGATTGACCTTTTCGAGCTCGATTTCAGGAAAGATAGTGTGATCGCTGATCCCGGTCGTGTAATTACCGCGCCCATCAAAAGACTTCCGCGAAAGACCGCGAAAGTCACGAATCGTTGGCGATGCCACATTGATGAATCGATCGAGGAATTCCCACATTTGAGTTCCACGCAAAGTAACGCGCGCCCCAATAATATCGTCGGTCCGAAGTTTAAAGTTTGAAATAGCGTTCTTGGCCCGAGTCGGAACGGCGCGCTGGCCGGTGATCTTCCCGAGATCTTCAATGATGTTCTCGGCCGCAGCCTTGCGATCATCTTCTCGACCGAAACCGCAGTTCAGGACAACCTTCTCGAGAGATGGAACCTGGTGAACGTTCTCGTATCCAAACTTCTCTTTGAGGCCGGTGATGACCTTGTCTTTGTATACTACCTTAAGTGCTGGCTCCATATCGTATCTCCCTTGGATTTTCTTACTTGGATGAAGCGACCTTCACATTAGATATGTGAATCGGGCCTTCTTTCTCAATGATGCCCCCATCAGGACGATCCTGAGTGCGGCGGGCGTGCTTCTTAATCATCCGCACTCCCTCGACGAGAACGTGGCCTTTTTCAGGGAAAACTTGAAGAACCTTTCCAGACTCTCCTTTGTGGTTACCTGAAATAACAACGACATCGTCGCTCTTCTTCACATGTGTTTTGACGCGCTTAGCCATGGTCAATTCCTTAATTAAAAAGTGTTACAAATCAGAGTACTTCCGGAGCGAGAGAAACAATCTTCATGAAGTTCTGCTCGCGAAGCTCACGGGCAACTGGCCCGAAAATTCGGGTGCCGCGAGGGTTCTTATCTTTATCAATGATCACGATAGCGTTTCCATCGAAACGAAGAGTCGACCCATCGCTGCGGCGGATCGGAGCTGCAGTCCGGACCACAACAGCCCTCACTACTTCACCTTTCTTAACGTTAGCGGTCGGGATCGATTCACGGATGTGAGCAGTGATTACGTCACCCACACCTGCGGTGCGGGAACGGCTACCAATCACACCGATCATTTTTGCGACACGAGCACCGGTGTTATCCGCTACCTGCACCTTTGATTCCATCTGGATCATGACTTTAAAATTCTAAAAGTTACTTCAGCCAGAACGCCTTATGGCGCCCTTGAACTAAATCTACTTAGTGAGAGAGAACCTCCTTTAGGTCCCAACACTTTCGTTTACTGCGAGGACGACCTTCCTCAATGAGAACTCGGTCGCCCACTTTTGCCTCCTCTTGCTCATCGTGAGCAAAGAACTTGGAAGTCTTCTTAACAATCTTCTTGAAACGTGGATGAGGCACCCGGCGCATCACTTCGACCACAATCGTCTTGGTCATGCCATCTGATGTCACCACCCCAACCTGGGTCTTCTGAAGACCTGCCTTTTTCTGATTTACTGAATCGCTCATTTCTCGCTCTTCGAAATTTATAATGTTCGAGTCAACCTCAGGCCTCTACCTGAGCCTCTCTCTTTTCAGTTAGGATCGTCTCAATTCTGGCCACTTCGCGACGCAGCTCACGGATGCGAGACGGATTTTCCAGCTGTCCACTTTCTTTCTGCACCCGGAGATGCAGGGATTCTTCCTTGAGCTCCCGGCGACGGATCGCTAGCTCATCAACGCTTAATTCGCGCAAATCTTTCGTGTTCTTTGCCATGCTAAATTTCTTTCTTTAAGTCTCTTACTGATCAGCGCGACGCACAAAGCGGCAGCGGACACCTAATTTGTTAGACGCAAGACGCATCGCCTCTTTGGCCGCCGTCTCGGAAACACCTGCAATCTCAAACATCATGGTGCCAGGGCGAACCACAGCTACCCAGTGCTCAACAGGTCCCTTACCTTTACCCATTCGGGTTTCTGGCGGACGAGCAGTGACAGGCTTGTGAGGAAAGATCCGAATCCAGACTTTTCCCTTACGCTTAAGGTAACGGTTGATTGTGATACGGCACGCCTCAATCTGGCGATTCGTGATCCAGTCGCGACCTAAACATTGAAGTCCATACTCGCCAAAACTCACTTTAGTTCCACGCTGGGCATTTCCAGCACGGCTTCCGCGATGAGTCTTGCGAAACTTCGTTCTTTTGGGCATCAAAGGCATAACTAGTTTCCTCTTTTTTAATTCTTAAATTTAATATTCGCGTATCGCTAGCGTCTCGACCTAGCGTCTTGGACCTCCAGGGCCACCACCGGGTCTGCCGCCAGGACCACCACCGGGTCTGCCGCCAGGACCACCACCGGGTCTGCCGCCAGGACCACCAC